>NZ_JAAGMH010000082.1:0-55130 GCF_010548505.1 Streptomyces sp. SID14515
CCTCGGCGGTCCCGGCGGTCCCGGTGCGGGCAGCCCCACCGGCTCCGGCGGTCCCGGTGCGTCCGGCGGCGACGAGGGTCGCTCGCGTCCCGACCTGCCCTACTTCTCGGACGCCCCGCAGTCCGGCGGCGCTCCGGGCGGTCCCGGCCGCAGCGCGCTCGACGCCTACGGAGCCGAGCCCTCCGGCCCCGGCGGAGGCCCGCGTTCCACCCCCGGCCCCGGGGTGCGTACGCCCGGTCCGTCCGGCCCCACCACGGGACCGGTCACCGGCACCTCCTCGCTTACCCCGAACCTCGACGGCGTCCCGGGCCTCGGCGGCCCCGGCCCGATGGTCCCGGGCGTCCCCGGCGGCGTACCGCCCCGGATGTCCGACGACACCGCGATCCTCACGCCGCAGGCCCCGGCGCCCGAGCCCGGCCCCGGCGGCCATGTCTCGGGCGACACGCTGACCAGCGGCATCCCCGTGGTGCCCAGCGAGCCCCGCACCCCGTTCCCGGGCGGTCCGGGCACCCCCGGCGGCCCGGTGACGGGCGGGCCCGGTGGCCCCGGCGGTCCGGGCGGACCCGGTGTTCCCACGCCCGGTCCCGCCGCCACGCGTCCGGCCCAGCAGTCCGCGGCGGCCCCGGCCCCCGCGAAGAAGGGCCGCTCCAAGCTGGTCCTGCTCGGGGTGGCCGCGGTCGTGCTGCTCGGCATCGCGTACGGAGCGGGCCTCCTGCTGAACCACGCCGAGGTCCCCAAGGGCACCACGGTGCTCGGCGTCGACATCGGCGGCGGCACGAAGGAGGAGGCGGTCGCCAAGCTCGACGCCGCCCTCGGCGAGCGGGCCAAGAAGCCGCTCCAGCTGTCGGTGGACGGCAAGGAGGAGCAGCTCGACCCGGCAAAGGCCGGTCTCACCCTGGACAGCCAGGAGACCGTGCGCGGCGCGGCGGGCAGCGACTACAACCCCGTCTCGGTGATCGGCTCGCTGTTCGGCGGGGAGCGCCCCGCCGACCCGGTGATCCCGGTCGACGAGGAGAAGCTCGGCGTGGCGCTGACCGACCTGGCGGGCGCCTCCGGCTCCGCCAGCGACGGCACGATCCGCTTCGAGCCGAACAAGGCCGTGGCGGTGCCGGGCAAGCCGGGCAAGACGCTGGACGCCGGCCAGTCCCTGATCTCGGTCCGGGACGCCTACCGCGCCCAGGTGCAGACCGGGCAGGACCGGCTGGTCGAACTCCCCGTCACCACCAGCGAACCCACCATCACCAAGGCCGAACTGGACCGGGCGATGAGGGAGTTCGCCGAGCCCGCGATGTCCGGTCTGATCACCATCAAGGCCGGACCCAAGCAGATCCAGTTCGGCCCGGCCCGGTCGCTGCCGCAGATCCTCTCCATGAAGGCCGTGGACGGCCGGCTGGTCGACGTCTACGACAAGAAGGCGATCGACACGCTCCTGGACGGCGTCTTCGACGGCATCATGGCCGTCAAGGGCGACGGCAAGAAGCACCAGGTCGGCCCGGACGACGTGGCCCAGGCGATGAAGACCGCCCTGGCCGGGAAGACCCCGGCCGAGCGCACGGTCACCATCGACCTGACCGGCCAGGGCTGACGCCCCGGCACGGACACCCGCGCTTCACCCGCTCCACCCCTCCGCCCCCGCCCGGGAACGTCTCCGGCCGGGGGCGGAGTCGTCGGCGGCCGGCCGGGATCCGGGCCGGCCTCCCCGACTTCCCCACCTCGTAAGAACTTTCAGAAACAATCTGGAAACCGTTGCATGCACCTTGACGTGTCCATCGCCGGACGGGCAGGCTCCGAACTCCCCCCACGGCAGCCAGGCGCGTGGCTGCCCACGCCGGGTCCGGGCGAACGCCCCGTACCCGCGACCGAAGGAGCCGCAATTGAGTTCCCGCGCCGCACGCGCAACCCTGGCGGGCCTGCTCGCCGCCGGTGGCCTCGCGGTCCTCGCCCCCTGGTCCTCCCAGGCGACCCCACCGGGCGAGAAGACCGTCACCGCCACCCTCTTCGAGTGGAAGTACGACGCGGTCGCCGCCGCCTGCACCGACACCCTGGGCCCGGCCGGCTACGGCTATGTCGAGGTCTCGCCCGCCACCGAGCACATCCAGGGCGATCAGTGGTGGACCTCGTACCAGCCCGTCAGCTACAAGATCGCCGGACGCCTCGGTGACCGGGACTCCTTCGCCGCGATGGTGGAGAGCTGTCACACCGCCGGGGTCAAGGTGGTCGCGGACGCCGTGATCAACCACATGGCCGCCGGGTCCGGCACCGGGACGGGCGGCACGTCGTACACCAAGTACGACTACCCCGGCACCTTCCAGGACCAGGACTTCCACGGCTGCCGCAAGGACATCGCGAACTACGGCGACCGCGACGACGTCCAGAACTGCGAACTGGTCGGCCTCGCCGACCTGGACACCGGCAGCGACGCCGTACGCACGACGATCGCCGGCTATCTCTCCGACCTCCGCTCGCTGGGCGTCGACGGCTTCCGCGTCGACGCCGCCAAGCACATGTCCGCCGACGACGTCGCCGCGATCAAGGGCAAGATGGACGACCCCGGCTTCTGGGTCACCGAGGTCATCCACGGCGGGGGAGAGGCGGTCCAGCCGGAGGAGTACACCTCGATCGGCGACGTCGACGAGTTCCGTTACGGCGGCCACCTCAAGTCCGCCTTCCAGGGCGGCGGCCTGTCCGGCCTGAAGTCGATCGCCGACGGCAAACTGCCCGGAGCCTCGGCCCGTACGTTCGTCGACAACTGGGACACCGAGCGCAACGGCTCCACCCTCACCTACAAGGACGGCGCGGCCTACACCCTGGCCAACGTCTTCATGCTCGCCTCGCCCTACGGATCGCCGAACGTCTTCTCCGGCTACACCTGGTCCGACAAGGACGCGGGCCCGCCGAACGGCGGTGCTGCGGACTGCGGTTCCGACGCCTGGACCTGCGTCCACGCCCAGCAGGAGGTCACCGGCATGGTCGGCTTCCACAACGCCACGGCGGGCGCGGAGCTGACCGACTGGTGGGACGACGGCTCCTCCGCCCTCGCCTTCGCCCGTGCGGGCAAGGGCTTCGTCGCCATCAACAACGGCGACGCGGAACTGACCCGCACCTTCACGACGACGCTGCCGGCGGGCACGTACTGCAACGTGGTCGCCGCCGCCCCGGACGCCTGCGACGGCAACGAGGTCACGGTCGCCGACGACGGCACGGCGACGGCCACGGTCCCGGCGCGCGGGGCGGTGGCGCTGCACGGCTAGCCGGCGAACGCGCGGGCCCGGGCCGTCGGCAGGCGGTCCGGGCCCGCGCGTTCCATCATGGAAGGAGGGGCGGAGGCAGACGGGGACCGTCGACAGCTGGGCTGGGCCGGATCATGGCCGTGTGGCATGTGCGGGACTTCGTGCCGGAGGACCTCGAAGCCGTCGTGCGGCTCGACGGGGAGAGCGGGACCACCGGGCAGCCCGCCGTGTTCCGGCTGTCGGAGGTCGTCGCCGCGCTCCAGGGCCAGAACCCCGGGGTGGTGGCCGTGGCGGACGGGCATCTCGTCGGGGCCGCCGTGGGGCGGGTCGACGGCGAGCGGGCGTGGGTGCTGCGGATCGCCCTGCATCCCGCCTGGCGGAATCTGGGGCTGGGCACCGCGTTGCTGTCCGCGCTGGAGCACCGGTTGCAGGGGGCCGGGGCGGTGCTCGTGGCCGCGGTGCTGCCCGAGGACGAGACCGGCGCCACCGCGCTCGGGAACTCCGGGTTCCGGGTGCACCGGGGGCTCACGTACTTCGAGAAGGTCCAGTCGGTGACGGCCGAGGGGTCCGCGGTGCTGGCCTCGCTCGGCGCGACCGTACCGCCCGCCGGGCTCTGGGAGCGGCTCGCCGGGATGGCGGAGGAGAAGGGGCTCGTCGAGCGGCGGATCGTGCTGCCGCTGGCCCATCCCGAGATCGCCGACGAGCACGGGGTGGAGCCGCCGCAGGCCGTCGTGCTGTTCGGCCCGCCCGGCACCGGCAAGAGCACCTTCGCGCAGGCCGTCGCCAGCCGGCTCGGCTGGCCGTTCGTCGAGCTGTTCCCCTCCCGGCTCGCCCTGGAGGACGGCCTGGCCAACGGGCTCGGCCGCCGCTTCGAGGAGATCGCCCAGCTCGACCATGTCCTGGTGTTCATCGACGAGGTCGAGGAGGTCGCGGGGGCGCGCAATCTCGCCGATCCGGTGTCCGTGGGCGTGGTCAACGAGCTGCTCAAGTCCATCGTGCGGTTCCGTGACCGCGACGGGCGGCTGCTGATCTGCGCCACCAACACCGTCGCCGCGCTGGACCCCGCGTTCCTGCGCCACGGCCGGTTCGACTACGTCCTGCCCGTCGGGCCGCCCGACCACGAGGCCCGCACCGCGCTCTGGGCCAGCTATCTCGCCCGTACCGGCGCGGAGGCGGACACCGCCCTGCTCGCCGACGCCAGCGAGGGGTTCACGCCCGCCGACATCAAGCAGGCCGCCCGGACCGTCGCCCAGGCCGTCTTCGAGCGCACCCTGGACACGGGCACCCGCGTGTACCCCACGACCGAGGACTTCCTGCGCACCATCAGCCGCACCCGGCCCACGGTCACCACCGAGATGGCGCTGGAGTTCGCCGACCACACCATCCGGTACGGGCGCACCTGAGGGCCCGCCGCCGGACAGCGGAGCGGGGCCCGGCGCTCACCAGCAGCCGGGCCCCGCTCCCGTACCTCTCCCGTACGTCTCCGGGTCCGGGACTACGGGAAGTTCACGACCTGCGAGGGGATCGTGTCCGGGCCGGATGTGGGGGATCCGACGTCGTTGATCACGTGCTCGTACTGGCCGTTGCCGCCGAGCGAGACGACGATCAGGCTGTGGAACTTCACGCCGGGCTTCACCGGGGCCTTGAAGCCATGGCCCTGGATGATCGTCGGGTCGACGTTGTAGTAGCAGTAGCTGCCCATGCCCCAGCCCTCGTGCTGTTCCACCGAGTCGTCGACGCGGTAGGCGGCATAGCCCTTGGTGTCGCCGTTCTGGATCGCCTCCTGGTTCGGGGCGTCGTAGGCCTTCTCGTTCTGGAAGAAGATCGTCCGGCCGCGCTCGCCGTACCACTCCACGTCGTACTTGTTGAAGTGCTCCACGAACAGCCCGGTCGCCAGGACGTCGTCGCCGTTGACGCGGACGCCGTAATCGGCCCGGTTGGTCTCCCAGCCCCAGCCCTCACCGTGGTCCGCACGCCACACCCAGGTGTGGTCGATGATCGTGTCGTCGCTGTTCACCACGATGCTCGTGGTCGCCTTGCCGGGGCCCGCGCCGCCGATCCGCACGAACACGTCCTGCAGCGACGTCGGGTTCGCCGAGTGGTCCGCCGAGGCGTTCTCCGGGCCGACCTCGATCAGCGTCTCGGAGTTCACCGGGCCCGCGTCGACCAGGAGGCCCGCGAGCTTCACGCCGTCCACGTCACCGACCTTGATCGCGGTCACCCCGTTGTCCGGGATGATCGTGGCCAGGCCGAGGCCGAGGGCCACGGTGTCCGCGCGGTTGATGTTGATCGTCTCGTCGACGTGGTAGACGCCGGGCGTGAAGAGCAGATGCAGGCCCTGCTCCACGGCCGCGTTGATGGTGGCCGCGTCAGCGCCCTCCTTCACGACGTAGAACTGGTCCAGCGGGATCGACTCGCCGGCCGGTGTGCCGTCGGCCCACGAGACGCCGCGCGCGTTCTCACGCTTCTCCGGCACGAAGACCTTGTAGTCGTCGCCGTCGAGGTAGAGGAACGGCTTCTCGCGCGAGATCGGGGTGGTGTCGAGGGTGGTGTACGGAGGCTCCGGGAAGCTGTTGGCCGGTGCGCCCTCGACGCCCGAGAACGTCATGTTCCAGACGCCGTTGCCCCAGCCGCCCACGGAGCTGTCGCGGGTGTACCACTGCTGCTGCGAGTACGGTCCGACCTCGCCGTCGATCTTGCTGTCGGCGATGTAGCCGCCGCTGGCCCAGCCGTATCCGTCGGGCGCGAGGTTGAGCCCGCCCTTGACGTGCATCCGGCGGAACGGAGCCGCCTGCGAGACCGCCCAGCGGTTGGTGCCGGAGACCGGGTTCAGCGTCAGGTTCTCCGCCGAACGCCAGAAGTTCTGCGTGGCGTTGCCGTCGAACCAGCCCGCGTCCACGGTGACATCACCGTTGAACGTGGTGTCGTTCGGGTTGAGCCCGAGACCGGCGATCTGCGTGTAGAAACCGATCTGCGCGTTGATGTTGTCGTACGTGCCCGGCTTGAACATCAGCGCGTAGCGGTCGCTGCCGAACTGCGCCGACTCCTGCTTCTTGAAGATCTCGTCGACCTTGCCCTGGATGTCGGGCGTGGACGGGTCGAAGACATGGACGTTGGGGCCGAGGTCGCCGCCGCCCGGCACCGCCTGGGCCTCCTCGCCGAAGGCGGTCTGCGCGGTGGGTACGGACATGAGCATCGCCACGGCGAGCGCGGCGAATCCGAGGGCCCGGGTGCGGCGGCGGGTGCGTGGTGCGGTGGGGGGAGCATGCATGGGGAACGTCTCCTGGGTCGTGGTACGTGTGCACGACGAACGGACGAGAGAGCCTTGGGGGGAGGCGCTGGGAGAGCGCTCTCTCGTTACGGTGATGTTTCCCCGGTAGGCCTGTACGCGTCAAGAGGTGTGCATCAGGAGCCTCAGAAGATGCCGCTGGATCCAACAACTGGCGTTGTGTGTCGGCAAATTGACCGTTCCGGCGCGGCGGCTGCGCCCCTTGGCTTCAGAAGCTGATGTCGTGCCTGGTCGTCGTGGTGCGCGTCGCGGTGATCGTCGTCGTGGACAGGCGGGCGCGCCGCACGCGGGGGACCATGGGGCCATGAGTTCCCCCGCCGGTCCGCAGCGCCCTCCTCGCGAAGCCGAGCAGATCAAGGTCTGGTTCCGCTGCGTCCCGCGCGAGGGCCGGCCGCCGTACGACACCGAGGGGTTGTGGGCGACGCGGCTCGGCCCGGACACCGCGCGGGTGGACAATGTGCCCTTCCTCCAGGACGGGGTCGCCGAGGGCGAGACCGTACGGTTCCGGACGGACGACGACGGGGTGCACTGGGCCGCCGGCCGGGTGGCGGAGTCGGGCAACTGCACGGTGCGGGTGCTGCCGGTGCCGGACGGCCCGCTCGGGCGCGACGCACGGGCCGTGCACGAGCGGCTCGCCGCCTTCGGGCTCACGGGCGAGGTGTTCAGCGCCGAGTTCCCGCTGGTCGCCCTGACCGTGCCCGGCGGTGCGGATCTGCGCGGGCTCAAGGCGCTGCTGGCCCGCGGCCGGGACGAGGGCTGGTGGCACTTCGAGGTCTCGTGCGTCACGGACGCCTGGCGGGCGGCGTGACGCACGAGGGGTCACGGGTGTGCGGAGCGCCGAGGGGTCACGCCTCCGGCTCGCCGATCTTCCGGATCACCCGGGCCGGGTTGCCGACCGCCACCACGTTCGCGGGCAGGTCCTTCGTCACGACCGCCCCCGCGCCGACCACCGTGTTCTCGCCGATGGTCACCCCGGGGCAGACGATCACACCGCCGCCCAGCCACACGTTGTCGCCGATGGTGATCGGCTGCGCGGCCTCCCACTTGGCGCGGCGCGGCTCCGGGTCGACGGGGTGGGTCGGGGTGAGCAGCTGGACGTTCGGGCCCATCTGGACGTCCGCGCCGATGGTGATGCGGGCGACGTCCAGGAGGACCGCGCCGAAGTTGATGAACGTCCGGGGGCCGATGGTGGTCTGGTAGCCGTAGTCGACCCGCAGCGGCGGCCGTACCTCCACGCCCTCGCCCACCTCGCCGAGGAGTTCGGCCAGGACGGCGCGCCGGGCCTCGGGGTCGGCGGCCGAGGTGGCGTTGTAGCGCTCGCTCAGTACGGCCGCGTGCAGTGCCTCCGCCGCCAGCTCGGGGTCGTCGGCGATGTACAGCTCGCCGGAGAGCATGGCTTCCTTCTGGCTGGGCCTGGCGTTGTCGCTCATGTGGTCTCTTCCGGTGCGGGGTGTGCGGTGCGGGGTGTACGGGAAGCTCGCGGTGATCCGTTCGCTCCGAGCAGTCTGCCCCCGTCGGCGTCGGTACGATCACGCAGCCCCGGGGCCAGCGCCAGCGTCACCGCCACCGAGAGCCCCGCGACCGCCGCCATGCCCGTCGCGGGGGAGGTCAGCTGGGCGATGCCGCCCGCCACGGCCGCCCCCACCCCCTGCATCGCGAGCATGCCCGAGCTGCTCAGCCCGAGCGCCTGGCCGCTGAGCTCCTGTGGGGTGAGGGCCATCAGCCGTTCCTGGAGCAGCAGACTCGCGGCGAAGCCCACGCTCGCCAGGACCACCACCGCCAGCGCGAGGGGCAGCCCCGGCCGCAGCGCGAAGAGGAGGTAGGGCGCGGCCAGCAGCAGCCTGAGCGGAGCCCCCAGCCGGGCCCGCCATCGTGCCGCGACGAACCGCCCGACCAGCGTGTCCCCGGCCAGCATCCCCAGGGCCCCGCCGGCGAAGAGGAGCCCGGCGTGCCCGGGCGCGTACGCCACGTACAGCGACTCGCAGCCGACGACGAGCCCGTTGGGCACCCACAGCGCCAGGAACACGTACCGGCGCGGTGTGGACGACCAGAGCAACGCGTTCGTCCGGTGGGTCTCCCGGATCGAGGGGTGGCCGGTGGCCCGGGGCGGCCGGGCGGTCAGCCCGAACCGGGTCACGGCCGCCGCGACCGCGTACAGGGCCGCCCCGATCAGCAGGGTGCCGCGCGCCGAGAACACCGCCACCAGCAGCCCGCCCACCGCGAACCCGCAGATCTGCATCGCGCCGCCCGTCATGTTGAGCACGGAGCGGCCGAGCAGGAATCCCTCGCGCGGAACGATCTCGTTGAGCAGCCCGTACCGTACGCCGCCGCCCGGTGACGCGACCGCGCCCACCACCAGCAGGACGGCGAACGCGGCCCACAACGGCAGTCCGGGCGCGGCCTGGACGCAGGTGGCCACCGCGGAGAGCAGGGCCAGCGCGGTCAGCGCGGCGCGCGGCGGCAGCCGGTCCGCCGCCGACAGCAGGGTGAGCGCCCCGGCGACGTGGGCCAGCGACGGGCCGAACATCGCCAGCGCCGACAGCAGCGGCGAGCCGGTCCGCGCGTAGACGAGGGTGCCCAGCGCCAGGCCGGTCGCGGTCTGGGCGGCCGTCTGCACGGAGACGGCCGCGAAGAAGGGGGTGAACTCCGGGGTCCGGAACAGTTCGCGGTAGGTGCGCATGATGCGGAGTCTCCGGAGGCCGCCGCCGGGACCGTTACTGTTTCGCGCGGACGCGAAAGCGCGGGGCGGGCGGCAGGCGGCGAACGACGGGGCGGTGGGGCGTGTGGGCTGGTGGCAGGTGGGTGCGGACACGCTCGCGAACAGCCGGTTCGTCGTCTCGCCGCTCGCGGAGACCGTCGCGAGCCTGATGGTCCTGGAGCGGGCCACCGCCGCGCACCCGGGGGAGCGCGCCTGGCTGGAGACCCATCTGCCCGCGTACCGGCGGCGGACAGCCGAAGAGCCGGTCTCCGCGCTGGTGATCCGCTCCGCCCTCGCGCCCCGCTGGACCGCCGACTTCCTCGTCCCCGCGCCCGTCCCCGCCCCGCCCGGCCAGGCCCCGCCCTCCTTCGCCGAGGAGGTCGCGCGGATCCGGGCCACCCCGCCCGACCGGGCCCGCGCCGAGCTGGCCGAGGCGCTGCGCGGGCCGCTGCCCGCCGCGCTGGACCGGAACGACCTGGCCGAGCGCGCCGCCGACGTCGTGGAGTGGGTCTGGACGCACACCGTGCTGCCCGACTGGCCGAGGCGGCGGCGGATCCTGGAGGCCGATGTGATCGCCCGCGCCGCACAGTTGGGGAGCGGCGGGTGGGCCGAGGCGTTGAACGGCATGCGGCCCGGCGTCCGTTGGCTGGGCGACAGTCGGCTCCAGATCAACACCTACGACAACCCGCCCCGTGAACTGGGCCGCGCACAACTGCTGTTCATCCCCGTCACCCCCTACCAGTGCTGGGTCTGCTGGGACATTCCGTACCGGTACGGGCTGGTGTACCCGTGCTCCGGCGCGCTCGCCGAGACCGGGCGCGTTCCCGCGCCCGCGGCCCTGGGCGCGCTGATCGGCCCGGCGCGGGCGGCCGTCCTGGTGCTGCTGGCCTCCCCGCTCAGCACGACGCAGCTCGTCGCGCTGACCGGCCAGGGGCTGGGCTCGGTCGGCCGCCATCTGCGGATCCTGCTGGACGCCGGGCTGGTGCGCCGCCGCCGGGCGGGCCGCTCCGTGCTCTATTTCCGTACGGAGTCGGGGGACGTGCTGGTGCACGGAGCGGGCTGAGGGCGAGGCGGGAGCGCCCCGCGCGCGCCCTCGTACGCCCCCGGCCCGTACCCGTCCACAGCTGGGCGGCCGGCCAAAGCGCATCGGTACACGGTGCGCTCCGCATGCCCGGTGCGCATGTGTGCGCATGTACGAGTCGTGACAACCGTGACTATGGGCACCCCTCGTCGTTGTGACAATTTCTCTCTCGCCGCGAAAGAACCGAGCGAGGGGACCGTGCGTGAATCCGGAGTACGCCGCGTACTGCCAGGCGGACCGCCGCTTCTACGACGCGCCCCACCGCTCCCTCGGACCGGACGGAGCCGTCGACGAGGAGAGCTCGTTCTACGCGGCCGTCCGTGGCTCCGCACCCCGGGGGTGGACCCGCTCCCGGCGCGGCGACTGGCTCTCGTACAGCCCCGACGGGCTGCGCCTGCCGCCCCAGGGCTGGAAGATCCATGTCTCGGCCGCCCTCGACAACGCGGCCTGTGTGCTCGACCGGGTCCTCGCTCACTGCCTGGAACACCGGCTGGCCTTCAAGTGCATACCGAACCCGGGGCTGTTGGCCCTGCGGAACGCCAAGTACGCGGACCGGGCGGGCAGCGGGAAGTTCATCACCGTCTACCCGCCGTCCGACGAGGCGTTCCCCGAGGTGTGCACCGCCCTGATGGGGCTCCTCGACGGCGAGCACGGCCCGTACATCCTGAGCGACCTGCGGTGCGGGAACGGTCCCGTGCACACCCGGTACGGAGCGTTCGCCGCCCGCTTCTGCTCCGGTCCGGACGGGCGGCCCGTGCCCGCCGTCGCCGATCCGCGGGGCCGGCTCGTCCCCGACGACCGGGGCCCGGCCTTCCGTGTGCCCTCCTGGGTGACCCCGCCCGGCTTCCTCATGCCGCACCTGGAGGCCCGCGCCGCCGTGGGCCTCGCGGACCTCCCGTACACCGTCGAGAAGGCGCTGCACTTCTCCAACGGCGGCGGGGTCTACCTCGGCCGCGACACCCGTACCGGCGAGCAGGTCGTCCTCAAGGAGGCCCGGCCGTACGCCGGTCTGGCCGCCGACGGGGCGGACGCCGTGGCCCGGCTGGAGCGGGAGAGGGCCGCGCTGGAGCAACTGGCCGGGCTGGACTGCGTACCGGCCGTCCGGGACGTGTTCGAGGTCGGCGACCATCACTTCCTGGTCCTCCAGTACATCCCCGGCACCACCCTCAACACCGTCTTCGCCCGCCGCTTCCCGCTCGCCCGGCAGCACCCGTCGGCCGAACTGCTCGCCGAACACGCCGCCTGGGCCGAGGAGTTGTACGGGCAGGTCGAGCGCGCCGTCGAGGCCGTGCACGCCCGGGGCATCGTCATCAGCGATCTGCACATGAGCAATGTCATGGTCGACGAGGAGGCCTCGCGGATCGTCCTCCTCGACTTCGAGGCCGCCTCCCCGGCCGCCGAACGCCGCCGCCAGATCGTCGCCAACCCGGCCTTCGTCGCCCCGCCCGACCGGCGCGGCGCCGACATCGACCGCTACGCACTCGCCTGTCTGCGGCTCGCCCTGTACCTGCCGCTCACCACGCTGTTCGGCATCGACCGCACAAAGGCCGCCGGGCTCGCGCGGGACATCGCCCGCGTCTTCCCGGTCACCGAGGAGGCGCTGCGGCCGGCGGTCGCGGAGATCCTGCGCGACATGGGGGCGGGTCGTGACCCGGGGGCTGGCCGTGGCGCAGGGGAGCCCGCCGCCCGGGCTTCGGTTCGCGCTTCCGCCCCCGCATCCGCTTCCGAACCTGCACCTGCACCTGGTCCTGTACGTGCTCCCGGCCCCGGCCCCGTCTCCGCTTCCGTTCCCGACCTCGGTGACTGGCCGCGCAGCCGTGACGCGATGGTCCGGGCCATCGCCGCCTCCTGCACACCGGAGCGCGAGGACCGATGTTTCCCCGGGGACATCGCCCAGTTCGCCACGGCCACCGGCGGCCAGTCCTTCGCGTACGGCGCGGCCGGCGTGCTCTACGCCCTCCACGAGACGGGCGCCCCGCCGTGCGGACCGGCCGAGGACTGGCTCCTGCGGCACGCCAAGGACCCGGCGTCCGGCAGCCCGCTCGGCTTCTACGACGGACTCACCGGCATCGCCTGGACCCTGCACCGGATCGGCCGCACCGACGAGGCCGCCGACCTCCTCCGGATCATCCTCGACCAGCCCCTGGAGGGCCTCGCGCCCGGCCTCCACAACGGGTACGCGGGCATCGGCCTCGCCCTCGACGACCTGGCCCGCTCCGCCCGCGCCGCCGACGCCCCGGCACTGTCCGCCGCCGCGGCCCGCTGCACCGCCCTCGCCGTCCGCGCGCTCGTCGACGGTCCGCCGTCACCGCGCACCGGACTGCTGCACGGCGCGAGCGGCATCGCCCTGCTGCTGATACGGCGGTACGCGACCACCGGCGACGCCGCCCTGCTCGGCCTGGCGGCCACCGCCCTGCGCCGCGACGTGGAGCGGTGCCGGGCCGGGGACGAGGGCGAACTCCTCGTCGTCGAGGGCAAGCGGCTGATGCCGTACCTCGGTTCGGGCAGCGCCGGCATCGCGGCCGTCATCGACGCCTACCTCGCCCACCGCCCGGACCCCGCGCTCGAAGCGGCGGGCCGCGCCCTCCTGCCGGCCGCCCGCTCCGCCTTCTACGTCCAGCCCGGACTGCTCCGCGGCTCGGCCGGACTCCTGCTGCACCTCGCGGCCACCCCGCTGTGCGACGCGCCCGACCGGGAGCGCGCGGTCGCCCGCCACACCGAGCTGCTGGGCAGCCACGCCGTGGCGTACGGAGACGGAATCGCGTTCCCCGGCGAGCAGTTGATGCGCCTGTCGATGGACCTGGCCACCGGGACCGCAGGCGCGCTCCTCGCCCTGGGCGCCGCGTCCGGGCGGTCCACCGGACTGCCCTTCCTGCCCGCCGGACTTCCTGTCCCGCCCGCCGCTCCGGCGGCGCACCCCGGCCGCGCGAGCGGCCCCAAGAACCGGCCCCTCCAGGGGTCGTCGGACCGGCCCCACCCGGGGTCGTTCTAGCACCACCGCCCAAGCACCACCAAACGTCCCCGAAAGGACACATCATGGCGCTTCTCGACCTTCAGGCGATGGACACCCCGGCCGAGGACTCCTTCGGCGAGCTCGCCACGGGCAGCCAGGTCTCGCTGCTGGTCTGTGAGTACAGCTCGCTCAGCGTGGTCCTCTGCACCCCGTGACCCGCACCGGCCGGCCCGTCGGTGATCCTCACCGGCGGGCCGGCCGGCCACGTGCCCGCAGGAACAGGAAAGGCGACCACGTGCGTCTGCACCCACGCCCGGGCACGGCGTCCGCCGCCGGCGCCCGGCGGCTCTCACGGCTCCACCCGGCCGCCCTCCTCGGGCTCCTCCTCTGCTCCACCGGCGGGGCGCTCGCCGCCCTCGCCCTGCCCGCCGCCCTCGGCCACACCGTCGACCGGCTCGTCTCCGGCGGCCCCGTGCCCTGGTCCTGGCTGCTGCTCTGCGCCGCCCTGACCCTCGCCGAGACGGGGTTCGACGCGGCGGCCGCCGTGACCGGCACGACCACCACCGCCCGGCTCACCGCATCGCTGCGCACCCGCACCGCCGCCCGGCTCCTGGCCGCCGAACCCCGCCGCGCCCTCGCGCTGCCCACCGGCGACCTCACCGCCCGGCTCACCGCCCGCACCGCCGACGCCGCCTCCGCGCCCGTCACCGCCGCCGGAGCCGTCGCGGGCGTCCTGCTCCCGCTCGGCGCGATCGTCGGCCTCCTCCTCATCGACGTGTGGACGGCCGCCGCGCTCCTCCTGGGCGCACCCCTCCTCGTCGCGCTGCTGCGCACCTTCACCCGCCGGACCGCCGACGCCGGGGCCGACTACCAGCGCGCCCAGTCGCTCATCGCCCACCAGCTCACCGAGGCCCTGGACGGAGCCGACACCATCCGCGCCGCCCGCACCGGCGCCCGCGAACACCGCCGCGTCCTGGAACCCCTGACCGCCCTCGCCGAACACGGCAGACGTACCTGGGCGGTGTACGGGCGGGCCGTCGGCCGCAGCGGACTCCTGCTGCCCCTGCTCATGCTGCTGGTCCTCGCGGTCGCCGGACTCCGGCTCGACGCGGGCGCGATCGGCGTCGGCGACCTGGTCGCCGCCTCCCGCTACGCGAGCCTCGCCGTCGGCATCGGCGCCCTCACCGGCGCGCTCGGCTCCCTGGCCCGCAGCCGCGCCGCCGCCCGGAGCCTCGACCCCCTCCTCACCCTCGCCCCGCTGCCGCACCGCGGCCTGGGCCCGGCGCCCGACGCCCCCGGACACCTCGAACTCCGGGACGTCGGCGTCGAACAGGACGGCGGCCCGCTGCTGACCGGCGTCCACCTCACCGTCCCCGGCGGCACGTCCCTGGCCGTCGTCGGGCGCTCCGGCTCCGGCAAGTCGGTGCTCGCCGCGGTCGCCGGACGGCTGCTCGACCCGGACACCGGCAGCGTGCTGCTGGACGGCGTGCCGATGGACGCCATGGAACCGGCCCGGCTGCGCCGCGAGGTGGCGTACGCCTTCGCCCGCCCCGCCCTTCCCGGGGTCACCGTCGAGGACACGATCGCCTACGGGCCGTGGACCGCGTCGCCCGAAGCCGTACGCGAAGCCGCCCGCGCGGCCCGCGCCGACGGGTTCCTCGCGCTGCTCCCGTACGGCTACGCGACCCCGGTCGCCGACGCCCCGCTCTCCGGCGGCGAACGCCAACGCCTCGGCCTGGCCCGCGCGTTCGCCCACCCGGGCCGCCTGATGATCCTCGACGACGCACTGTCCAGCCTCGACACCGTGACCGAGCACCACGTCCGGCGCGCCCTGGACGCCCGGGCCGGCCGCTGCACCCGGATCATCGTCGCCCACCGGCTCTCCTCGGCCGCGCGGGCGGACCGGGTCGCCTGGCTGGAGGGCGGCCGGCTCCGCGCGACGGGCCACCACGACGAGCTGTGGGCCGACCCGGAGTACCGCGCGGTCTTCAGCAGCGCCCCACCGGGCGAGCAGCTGGAGCGGGCCGGAGCGGAGACCCGATGACGGACGACGAAGCACGCTCCCGACCTGACGCGTCGCGCGAGGCAGGCCCTGAACGCGACGCACGCCCTCAGCACGACGCCCCGCGCGAGGCGCGCCCTCCACGAGACACCCCACGCGACTCCCAATGCGACTCCCAGCACGACGCCCCGCTCCGCCGGGTCGCCCGCGAGGCGCGCCCCTTCCTGCGGGCGCGTACCGGCGTGGTCCTGCGGCTGGCCGGCTGGTCCCTGCTGGAGTTCGCGCAGACCTTCCTCAGCGGATACGGCGTCGCCCGCGCGCTCGACGACGGGTTCCTCGCCGCCCGCCCGCTGACCGGTCTCCTCTGGCTGGCCGTCGCCGCCGTCGCCGTGCTGCCCGCCGTGCTCGCCGCGCGCGGTGTGTTCGGGCGGCTCGCGGACCTGGTGGAGCCGCTGCGCGACGGACTGGTCCGGCGCGCCGTGTCACGGGCGATGACCGGCGCGCTCGCCCACCCGGCCGGCGACGTCAGCACCCGGTCCCTGTCGCAGGTCACCCATCAGAGTGAGATCGCCCGCGACGGCTGGGCCGGACTCGTCCTGACGCTGCGCTCGTTCGTGTTCACGGCCGCCGGGGCCGTCACCGGCCTGCTGGCCCTCTCGCCCGCCCTCCTCCTGATCGTGCTGCCCCCACTGGCCCTGGGAGCCGCCCTGTTCCTCGGCACCCTGCGGCCGATGGCCGCCCGCCAGCGCGACTACCTCGCCGCCGACGAGGCGTACGCCGCCCACGCGGGCCGGCTCGCCGCCTCCGTACGCGACATCGCCGCCGCCGGGACCGCCGGGCGGACGGTGGCCGAGTCCCGGACCCTCGCCGGGGCCCAGCTCGCCGCCTCCCGTTCGCTGGCCCGCTGGTCGGCCGTAAGGGTGCTGGCACTCGCCGTCTGCGGCCGGTTCCCCCCGCTCCTGCTGCTCCTGGCGGCGCCCTGGCTGCTGCGGAACGGGCTCACCCCGGGCGCGCTGGTCGGCGCGCTGACCTACCTCACCCAGGCCCTCGCCCCCGCCGTCCAGGCGCTGATGACCATGCTGGGCACGGTCGGGGGCCGGCTCGTCGTGGTCCTGGACCGGTTCACGGACGCCCCGCCCCCGCCCGCCGACGACCCGCCCCCGCCCGCCCGGGCCGCCGCACCGCCACCGCGCGGAACCCCGGTCGCCGAGCTCCACGAGGTCACCTTCGCGTACGGGCCCGGCGCCCACCCCGTCCTGGACCGGCTCTCCCTGACGATCGGGGCGGGCGAGCACCTCGCGGTCGTCGGCCCGAGCGGCAGCGGCAAGTCGACCCTGGCCGCCGTCCTCGCCGGGACCGAGCGGCCCACCGGGGGAGCGGTGCGGTGGCGGGGGCGGCCGGTGCGCCCGGCCGACGCCACCTCCGTACGCGTCCTGCTGCCCCAGCACGCCTATGTGTTCAGCGGCTCGCTGCGGGACAACCTCCGCTATCTCCGGCCCGACGCCCGCGACCGGGAGATCGCGGCCATGGCCGACGCGCTCGGCCTGGACGCGCTGCTCTCCCGGCTCGGCTCCCTGGACGCGGTGCTCGAACCGGACCGGCTCTCCCAGGGCGAACGGCAGCTCGTCGCCCTGGGCCGGGCCTACCTCGCCGCCCCGCCGCTGCTGATCCTCGACGAGGCCACCAGCCGGCTCGACCCGGCCGCCGAGACCCGCGCCGAGCTGGCGTTCGCCGCCCTGCCGGGAGCGCTGGTCGTCGTCGCCCACCGGCTCAGCTCGGCCCACCGCGCCGAACGGACCCTGGTGATGGACGGCCCGCGCACCCGGTGCGGCACCCCCGCCGAACTCCTGCGCTGCAGCGCCCTCTACCGGGACCTGGCCGGTCTCTGGGACCGGGAGGAGCCGGCAGCGCCGACAGCACCCGAAGGGCTGAAAACAGGGCACGGCAAGGAGCGTGGCATGGACCAGGGCAAGGAGCGCGGCATCAGATCCACCCCGCCTCCTTCGCCCGTCTGATCGCGTCGAGCCGATTGCGCGCCCCGGACTTCCGTATGGCGGCGGCCAGATAATTGCGGACCGTCCCCTGCGTCAGGTGCAGTCGAGCGGCGATGCCGGCCACGGTCTCACCCCCTTCGGCCATCGAGAGCACACTCAATTCCCGCGGCGATAACGGCATGTCGGCCACCTGAAGCAGGCTGAAGGCGAGCGACTCGTCGATATGCCGTCCGCCGTCGGCCAGTTTGTGCATCACCTCGGACAGGTCGTCCACCGGGCGGTACTTGTCGATGTAGCCGAGCGCCCCCGCCTCGTACGCCCGCCGCAGCCCGCGCGGCCGGTCGCTGCGGGTGAGCACGGCGAGCGGAAAACAGGGTCCGCCGTGCGGTGCGGTCATCGTCCGCACCTCGTCCAGGACGTCGAGTGCGCCCGGACAGTCGAGGTCGGTGAGGAGCACGTCGGGCCCGGGCCCGCTCAGCGCGGCGCGTATCGCCCCGTGTTCGGCGGTGCGGACCTCTATGCCCCGCCCCGTGCCGAGGAGCGAGGCCAGCGATGCGCGCCACAACGGCACGGTGTGGACCAACAGCACGGTTGTCATCGATCTGCCCTCAGGTTTCTCTTCCGGCCCGCCGGACGCGGAATGCGACGGGCTGTACGCATCCGGTGACGGGTTTCCAGTTGAGCGCATGGGCATTCGCGTACGCGGACGAACGGGCCGAAAAGCGCGTCCGTTGGGCGCGGAAGGGGGCGTTCGGATGTAAAACGGGAGCGCACATCGCCCACGGACCCATCCGTCTCGCCACCACAAGGGCGTTCGGACGGCCGGTGCGGGACGGATTTCGCGGATTGCCCGCCGGAGGGCCGGTTCAGTTCAGCAGGGCGCGTGCGGCGTGGGCCTTGCGCCGGATGTTCTCGGCCGTCGTCGGCTCGATTCCGTCGAGGACTTCCGCATATTCCTCCATCTCCGCCGCCCCGCGCAGGAATTCACCGCGCTGGACGAGGAGCTGGGCGTGTTCGTAGCGGAGCCTCGCCGGATGCGAGGGCAGCAGCAGCGACAGCTCCACCGCCCACAGGGCCACGTCCGTGCGCTCGGGCCGGGCCGCCGCCCACGCCCGTACGTTGTTCAGGATCCGCAGCACGATCTCCAGCGGCCGCGCGGGCGCCATCATCGACGGCTCCAGTGCCGCCCCGGTCGCCCCCGTGACCAGCAACTCCGCGTCCTGCCCGGTCAGCGGCGCGCCCCCGGCGAACGGATCGGCCAGCACCGAGCGCTCCGGATCGCCGAAGCCGACGACGAAATGGCCGGGCAGCGCCACCCCGTACACCGGAGCGCCCGCCCGCCTGGCGACCTCGATCCAGACGACCGACAGCAGGATCGGCAGACCCCGGCGGCGGCGCAGCACCTGCTGGAGCAGCGAGGAGTCCAGCCGCTGGTAGTCCACCGACGAGCCGCCGAACCCGCAGCGTTCGCCGAGCAGTTCGGCCAGCGCCGAGGCCCAGCCGGCGGGGGAGCGGGAACCGTAGGGCAGCAGCCCCGCCAGCCGGTCCAGCTCGATCTGCGCGGCGTCGATGCCGTACGGGTCGGGATCGGCCTCCCCCGGAACCACCGGGCGGACCTCGGCCGGGCCCACCGGTCCGGCCTCCGCGCCCAGCAGCAGACAGAGCAGGGCGAGGTCAGGCCGCTCGGACCGGGCCTCCTCGGCGAACTGCCGCCGCCGCTCGGCCGTCCCGGAATCCAGCGCGCTCATATGCGACCCATGCCCTTGTTCCTCCGACCCGGGGCGTCCCCGTGACCCACGGCGTCCTTCCGATCCACGTCCCGGCGGCCCACCGCGTGGCGCCTCACGCCGAGCGGTAGTGGTGGTAGCGGTGGTGGGCCGCGAAGCCCATGCCGTCGTACAGCGCCCGCGCCCCTTCATTGCCCTCCTCCACCTGGAGCCAGGCCGCCGAGGCGCCCTCGTCCAGCGCCCGGCGGGCCAGCGCGGTCATCACGGTGGTGGCCAGCCCGCGCCGCCGCTGCTCCGGGTCGACCTCGACGGCCATGAAGCCGGCCCACCGCCCGTCCACGACGCACCGCCCGATCGCGGCCGGCGCGGCGGAGTCCCCGGGGACCGTGGCGAACCAGACCGAAGGGCCGCTGCCCAGCACCCGCAGCACATGCGGACCCGGCGTCGAGAAGCGCTGGTAGCGGGCGAGCCAGGCCTCGTCCGGCGTACGGCTCAGCCGGACCGCCGCGATGTCCGTGTCCACGTCACCGACCGGCGCCAGCGCGGCGATCCGCACCTCCGCCGAGACCTCGCGCCGCCAGCCGTGCCGCTCCAGCTCCGCGCACAGGATCTCCTGCGCGCCCTCGGCCCCGGTCGCCGTCTGGACGTACGCGGGCAGACCCCGCTCCTCGTACCAGTCGCGGACCCGCCCGAGCGCCTCGCCGAGCGGCAGACCCGGATCGCCGAGCGGCAGCGCGGAGTTGGCGCGCCGGGTGAAGCCCCCGGCGGCGCGCAGCCGCCAGTCGCCCAGCGGCTCGCTCTCCACCGGCTGCCAGGCGCGCGCGGTGACCGCGGCCAGCTCCTCGAAGGAGGCGGCGGGGCCCCGCCGACGGGCCGGCGCGGCGGGCACGACCTTGCCCGCGACCAGCGCGGATTCCACGATGTGGACGGACTCCCCGCTCTTTCGTGTGATCGAGAGCACACCGTGGTCCCATGATGTGAGCACCCCGACCGTGTCGGTGAACTCCACGCCCGTGCCGCCGCCGTCCGCCCGGCGCCGCACGGACACGCGTTTGCCCACGTCAGCGGGGGTGATACGGACTTCCAGCCGTCCGCCGATGGTGAATTCCACAGCTCTCTCCGCCCCTCCTGTTCGGATCGTGCCCGAGAACGGAGATACTAGGGGCGGGCATCGACGACGCCGCGCTCCCGCGCGAGAGCCAACGCCCTACCGAGGAGGAACGACAGCGTGACCTACGTCATCGCGCAGCCTTGTGTCGACGTGAAGGACAAGGCCTGCATCGAAGAGTGCCCCGTCGACTGCATCTACGAGGGCCAGCGGTCCTTGTACATCCACCCGGACGAATGCGTCGACTGCGGAGCCTGTGAGCCGGTCTGCCCGGTCGAGGCCATCTTCTACGAGGACGACACTCCGGAGGAGTGGAAGGACTACTACAAGGCGAACGTCGAGTTCTTCGACGACCTCGGCTCCCCGGGTGGTGCGTCCAAGCTCGGCCTCATCGAGCGCGACCACGCGTTCGTCGCCGCACTGCCGCCGCAGAACCAGTAAGCGGCAGCGGCACCACGTGCGCAGCCCGGTCCCGTACGGCTTGTCACCGTGCGGGACCGAGGCGTTTCCCCGTACGGCCGGGAACGGCCTGAGCAACCTGAGAAAGCAGAGTCCCGTGTCCGCAGTCTCCTCCCGCCTCCCGGTCTTCCCCTGGGACAGGCTCGCGCCCTACAAGTCGACGGCCCAGGCCCACCCGGACGGCATCGTGGACCTCTCCGTCGGCACCCCGGTCGACCCGGTCCCCGAGCTGATCCAGCGGGCGCTGGTCGACGCGGCGGACAGCCCCGGCTATCCCACGGTGTGGGGGACCGAGGCCCTGCGGGACGCGCTCACCGGCTGGGTGGAGCGCCGCCTGGGCGCGGTCGGCGTGACCCACGCCAACGTGCTGCCGGTCGTCGGCTCCAAGGAGCTGGTGGCCTGGCTGCCGACGCAGCTCGGGCTCGGCACCGGCGACAAGGTGGCCTACCCCCGGCTCGCCTACCCGACGTACGAGGTCGGCGCCCGGCTCTGCGGTGCGGAGCCCGTCGCCTACGACGACCCGACCGAGCTGGACCCGGCGGGGCTGAAGCTGCTCTGGCTCAACTCCCCGTCCAACCCGACCGGGAAGGTGCTGTCCAAGGACGAGCTGACCCGGATCGTCGCCTGGGCGCGCGAGCACGACGTCCTGATCTTCAGCGACGAGTGCTACCTGGAGCTGGGCTGGGACGCCGAGCCGGTCTCGGTGCTCCACCCGGACGTCTGCGGCGGGCACTACGACGGCGTCGTCGCCGTCCACTCGCTCTCCAAGCGCTCCAACCTGGCCGGCTACCGGGCCGCCTTCATCGCGGGCGACGCGGCCGTCCTCGGCGAGCTGCTGCTGATCCGCAAGCACGGCGGAATGATGACGGCCGCCCCCGTCCAGGCGGCCACGGTCGCCGCCCTCGGCGACGACGTACACGTGTCCGAGCAGCGTGCCCGTTACGCGGACCGGCGCCTCGCCCTGCGCGCGGCCCTGGAGGCCCACGGCTTCCGGATCGAGCACAGCGAGGCGAGCCTCTACCTCTGGGCGACCCGCGACGAGCCGTGCTGGGACACCGTGGCGTACCTCGCGGAGCGGGGCATCCTGGTAGCGCCCGGCGACTTCTACGGCCCGGCGGGCGCGAGCTTCGTCCGGGTGGCGTTCACCGCGACCGACGAGCGGGTGGCGGCGGCGGTCAAGCGCCTGTCCTGACCGGGTCGCCGCCGTGCGGCGGCACAACGCGCCGAGGGGCCTCGGGAGTGCGCACTCCCGAGGCCCCTCGGCGCGTTCCTGGTGCGGCGGCGGATCAGCCGCCGATCGGCAGACCACCCAGCGGCAGGCCGCCCTGGGTGAGGGAGTCGGTGGGCAGACCGCCACCGATGGCGTCCGTGGGCAGACCGCCGCCGAGCGCGTCGGTGGGCAGACCGCCACCGGCGGCGTCGGCCACGCCGCCCACGGCCTGGCCCGCGTTGCCCGCGGTCTGGCCGGCGGTCTCCTGAGCGGCCGGGACGGCCACCGCGGCGGACTTGCCGACGGTCTGGCCCGCGGCCGGGAGCGCCGTGCCGACGAGCCGGCCACCGGTCTCGCCGGCCGCCTGGGTGCCCTGCTGGGCGGCGCTGTCCACGGTGTTGCCGAGCCCGGCGCCGTCCAGCGCAGTCAGGCCGCCCAGGTCCGGGGTCGCCGGGAGATCTGCGGCGCTCGCGGCGCCGGCCGCACCGACCACGGGGGCTGCGCCTGCGGCGATCAGCAGCGCGGCACGAGCGATCCGACGGGTCAGGGGGAGGGACATGATGCTCCTTCAGCGGGTTGTGCACGAATCCGTCTGTCCGGTGATCGGACGCACTGATCAACCGCTTCGGGGGAGGGGAAGGTTGCGGTGGGCAAAGGTAAAGGCTGAGTAATGCGTCCGATAATCCGCAGCGGAAGAACCCGGGCAAACAATCCATACCGCCGGAGTCCGATGAACCGTCACTTCCCTTGCACGGCAAGGGAATCGGAGCAGGCCGGCGAGGCCGTGAGAAGTGGTGCGAAAGGGGCCCCGGACCGAGGCCCGCAAGGTCCGAACGGGTGACGGATCGTACTACTGAACGACCCTGATCTTGACCGCGGACGTGCCCGTTTTCATGCCCTTCGCGCGTTCCGTCCGCCAGCCCGTACCGGCGTCCCAGACCCGGTTCGCGTAGCTCACGCGCTCGATCCGCAGCGCCTCGGACTGCGCCACCGCCCAGTGCGCCAGCTCCCAGCCGCGCCGCGGCGACGCCTTGTCCTCGGAGCGTGTCGCGGTCGCCCGGACGGGCACCGAGACGGTCGACGCGGCGGCGGAGCCGGCGGCCACCGTGCCGGGCAGCACGTCCTTGCCGAAGGCGCGCACCAGCTCGGCCCGCACCTGCCCGGCGTCCCCCGGACCGTCCGCCGTGGCCGTCGACGGGGTGCAGTTCAGCGAGGCCGGCTTGCGCCCGGTCAGCGCGGCGGCCAGCAGCGCGGCGTCCGGCTCGTGCTTCGCGTACGCCTGCGGGAAACCGCTGCGCTGCACGCGCTGCGCGGCCACGGTCAGCGGCAGCCGCGAGTAGCCCGGAACCTCGGCGAGATGGTCGTAGAACTCACCGGCGGAGTAGACCGGGTCCATGAGCTGCTCGGGCGTGCCCCAGCCCTGCGACGGGCGCTGCTGGAACAGCCCCAGCGAGTCCCGGTCCCCGTAGTCGATGTTGCGGAGCGTGGACTCCTGGAGCGCGGTGGCCAGCGCGATCGTCACCGCCCGCTCGGGCATGCCCCGGGTGGTGCCGACCGCGGAGATCGTCGCCGCGTTCACCGCCTGGGCCAGGCTCATCTCGTACGTGTGCGACACCGCGCCGTCCTCGTCGGTGGCCTCCACGACGCAGCGCGGCGGGTTCTTCGACCCGGAGGAGGAGTACTGCACGGCCACATAACCGCCCAGCGCCGCGAGCACGGCGAAGGCGGCCGCGAATCGGAAGAGGCGGCTGCGACGGGCGGGGCTGGCTGTCCGGGGCACGGGCCCACCGTACTGGAGGGCCCGGCCGGGGCCGATACCCCTGTCGCTTAGGGTCGGGTCCATGGCCGACAGCACCCTTGACCCCGCCCTTGACCTCACTCTGGACGGACCGGCGCTCACCGCCCGGCTCGTCGACTTCCCCTCGGTCAGCGGGGAGGAGAAGGCCCTCGCCGACGCGATCGAATCGGCCCTGCGCGCCCTGCCCCACCTCACCGTCGACCGTCACGGCAACAACGTCGTCGCCCGCACGGACCTGGGCCGCGCCGAGCGCGTCGTCCTCGCCGGGCACATCGACACCGTGCCGATCGCCGACAACGTCCCCTCCCGCCTCGACGCGAACGGGATCCTCTGGGGCTGCGGGACCTCCGACATGAAGTCCGGCGTCGCCGTCCAGCTCCGGATCGCCGCGACGGTGCCCGAGCCCAACCGCGACCTGACCTTCATCTTCTACGACAACGAAGAGGTCGCCGCGCACCTCAACGGCCTCGGCCACATCGCCGACGCCCACCCCGAGTGGCTCGCCGGAGACTTCGCCGTCCTCCTGGAGCCCTCCGACGGCGAGGTCGAGGGCGGCTGCCAGGGCACGCTCCGGGTCCACCTGCGGACGACGGGCGAGCGGGCCCACTCCGCGCGCAGCTGGATGGGCTCCAACGCCGTCCACGCCGCGGCCCCGATCCTGGCCGCCCTCGCCGCGTACGAGCCGCGCCGCCCGGTCATCGACGGCCTTGAATACCACGAGGGCCTCAACGCGGTGGGCATCGAGGGCGGCGTCGCCACCAACGTCATCCCGGACGCCTGCACGGTCGTCGTCAACTACCGCTACGCCCCCGACCGCACCGAGGACGAGGCGATCGCCCACGTCCGCGAGGTCTTCGCCGACTGCGGGGTCGCCGAGTTCGTCGTCGACGACCACTCCGGCGCGGCCATGCCCGGCCTCTCCCACCCCGCGGCGAAGGCCTTCATGGCGGCGGTGGGCGGCACCGCCCGGCCCAAGTTCGGCTGGACGGACGTCTCCCGCTTCGGCGGCCTCGGCGTCCCCGCGGTGAACTACGGCCCCGGCGACCCGATGTACGCCCACAAGCGCGACGAGCACGTGGCGGTAGAGAAGATCACCCACTGCGAGACGCGACTGCGCTCCTGGCTGACCGGCTGACCGGCTGACCGGCTGACCGGCTGGCCGGCCGAGGAGCCGACCGGCTGACCGGTGGACGCCCGGCATTCCCCCGTACGTAACCTCCGCCGATCTACGCTGGCCGTACGCAGTACGACACGACCCAGCACGACGCGGGTCGGTGGAGGGAGCGGAACATGGGCAACGCCGAGGACGCACGGATCCCTGAGGGTGCGGAGATTCCCGAGGGCGCGGTCAGCCCCGAGGAACAGTGGCTGGGCCCGGTCCTGCGCCGCAGGGAGCAGGTCCAGCCCGGCACGACCGACCAGCGGCTGCTGGACTCCGAGGGCGACTCCGAGTGGGTGCACACCGACCCCTGGCGGGTGATGCGGATCCAGTCGGAGTTCGTCGAGGGCTTCGGCGCGCTCGCCGAACTGCCGAGCGCGATCAGCGTCTTCGGCTCGGCCCGCACCCCGGCCGGATCGCCGGAGTACGAGGCCGGCGTGGCGATCGGCAAGGCGCTGGTCGACGCCGGATTCGCGGTGATCACCGGCGGCGGCCCTGGCGCGATGGAGGCCGCCAACAAGGGCGCCCGGGAGGCGAAGGGCGTCTCGGTCGGCCTGGGCATCGAGCTGCCCTTCGAGTCGGGTCTCAACCCGCACGTCGACATCGGGGTCAACTTCCGCTACTTCTTCGTCCGCAAGACGATGTTCGTGAAGTACGCCCAGGGCTTCGTGGTCCTGCCCGGCGGCCTGGGCACCCTGGACGAACTCTTCGAGGCCCTGACCCTCGTCCAGACGGGCAAGGTCACCCGCTTCCCGATCGTCCTGTTCGGCACCGCCTACTGGGGCGGCCTGATCGACTGGCTCCGCGACACGGTGGTGGCCGGCGGCAAGGCCTCGGAGAAGGACCTGCTGCTCTTCCACGTGACGGACGACGTGGAGGAAGCGGTGATGCTGGTGACGAAGGAGGTCGGGCGGTAACGGTTTTCAGCCCGCCCGGCTACTTCGAGCCCGCCGGGCCACTTCGAGCCCGTCCGGCCACCTCAAGCCCGCCCGGCGATTGAGGGCATCTTTTCACCCGGCACCTCCCGGACGGGCCCGCCAAAATCAAGCCCGTCCGGCGATTGAGGACATCTTTTCAGCCCCTCCGGCGCTTGAGGAGCGGGGCCTGGGGCAGCGCCCCGGACCCCGCCCGCCGGGCAGGCGGGGTCCGGACTACGCCAGCCCCCGCCGGGCAACGGCCGGCGCCCGATGCCCGGCGATGGACGCCACCATGTCCAAGACCTGCCGCGTCTCCGCCACCTCATGCACCCGATACACCCGCGCCCCCAGCCACGCCGAAACCGCCGTCGTCGCCAACGTGCCGACGACACGTTCCTTCACCGGCCGGTCCAGCGTCTCGCCCACGAAGTCCTTGTTGGACAGCGACACCAGCACCGGCCACCCGGTCTGGTTCATCTCCCCGAGCCGCCGCGTCGCCTCCAGCGAGTGCCGGGTGTTCTTCCCGAAGTCATGACCCGGATCGATCATGATCCCGTCCGCCCGCACCCCGAGCTCCACCGCCCGCTCGGCCAGCCCCACGGTCACCCGCAGGATGTCCGCCATCACGTCCTCGTACGCGATCCGGTGCGGCCGCGTCCGCGGCTCCGCGCCGCCCGCGTGCGTGCACACAAGTCCCGCCCCGTACCGCGCGGCGACCTCCGCCAGCTTCGGGTCCACCCCGCCCCACGCGTCGTTCAGCAGGTCCGCCCCGGCCTCGCAGACCGCCTCGCCCACGTCGTGCCGCCAGGTGTCGACGCTGATCACCACGTCCGGGTGGCGGCGGCGGACCTCGGCGACGAACCCGACCGTGCGGCGCGCCTCCTCCTCGGGGCTCACCTCCTCGCCGGGGCCGGCCTTCACCCCGCCGATGTCGATGATCGCGGCGCCCTCGGCCACCGCCCGCTCGACCCGGGCGAGCGCCGGCTCGTCCCCGAAGGTCGCGCCCTGGTCGTAGAAGGAGTCAGGGGTCCGGTTCACGATCGCCATGATCACCGGCTCGTGCGGCCCGAATTCCCGCCGCCCCAGCCTGAGTGCACCGCTTCGCATCCCGTGTTTCCTCCTCAGATAGTCCGCCTGCGACCCTAAGGCCTTCCGAGGTCGGCCCCGACTGTCCGTGCCGCATGGCACGATCGGAGCCGGACGAGGTTTCCGCCCCCGGGGAGATGCGCGTGTTCTGGTTCTTGCTGCTCACGATGGTCGTGGTCGTCACCGCGGTCACCCTCGCGGTGGTCGGCGGCGGTGGGAGCGCGGTGCTCCAGGACGTCCCGCCCGAGCGGTTCACCGACCCCCTGCCCGCGAGCCGCCCGGTCGGCCGGGCGGACATCGAGGCGCTGCGCCTGCCCATGGCCGCCCGCGGCTATCGGATGGCGGACGTCGACGAGGCCCTGTCCCGGCTCGGCGCCGAGCTGGCCGAGCGCGACGCCCGGATCGCGGAGCTGGAATCCACCCTGGCCGGGGCACAGGCGGCCGCGGTGACGAGCGGCACGGACCTGTTCAAGCAGCCCGGCGACCGGCCCGCGGAGCCGGGCGACCGGGGCGAGAGCCCGGACCGCGCCGAGGAGGACGGCCGATGAGCGCCGCCCTGCCCGCCCCCGACGGCGGGCTCCGCTGCCCGTGGGGCCTGTCCACCGAGGACTACCTCGCCTACCACGACACCGAGTGGGGCCGGCCGGTCCACGGGGACGACGCCCTCTTCGAACGGCTCTGTCTGGAGGCCTTCCAGTCCGGGCTCTCCTGGCTCACGATCCTGCGCCGCCGCGAGACCTTCCGTACCGCGTTCGAGGGATTCCGGATCGGGGCGGTCGCGAAGTTCACCGACGCCGACCGGGAGCGGCTCCTGGCCGACCCGGGGATCATCCGCAACAAGGCCAAGGTCGACGCGACCCTCGCCAACGCGAAGGTGCTCGCCGAGTGGCCGGCCGGGGAGCTGGACGAGCTGATCTGGTCCTACGCCCCCGACCCGGCCGGCCGCCCCGCTCCGCGCGCGCTGTCGGACGTCCCGGCGGTGACACCGGAGTCCACCGCACTCGCCAAGGCCCTGAAGAAGCGCTCGATCCGCTTCGTCGGCCCCACCACCGCCTACGCGCTGATGCAGGCCTGCGGACTGGTCGACGACCACCTCGTGGACTGCGTGGCGCGCGGCGGCGGCAGCGCACCGGGCTGAGCCGCGGCTACTTCCCGAGGTAGACCGGCTTCTCCTTGGCGAGGAACGCCTCCACCGCGATGGTGTGGTCCTGCGACGCGCCCGCCCGGGTCTGGAGTTCGTCCTCCTTCTCCAGGGTCTCCGCGAGCGTGTGCCCCGCCCCGTACGCCATCGACTCCTTCAGCGCCGCGTACGCCACCGTGGGGCCGTCCGCGAGCGTGCGGGCCACCGCCGCCGCCTGCTCGGCCAGCTCGGCCGCCGGGACGACCTGGTTGACGAGGCCCAGCTCCAGCGCGTCCTGCGCGGAGATCGAACGCGGGAAGAACAGCAGATCGGCGGCGCGGCTCGGCCCGATCAGCCGGGGCAGGGTCCAGGACACGCCCGAGTCCGCGGTGAGTGCGACGCCCGCGAACGAGGTGTTGAAGGAAGCGGTGTCCGCGGCCACCCGGTAGTCGGCCGCCAGCGCGAAACCGAACCCGGCCCCGGCCGCGACGCCGTTCACCCCGGCGACCACCGGCTTGGCCATCTCCGTGATCGCCCGCACGATCGGGTTGTAGTGCTCCCGCACCGTGCTCAGCGCGTTCCCGCCGCCCGCCTCGCGGGTGGCCGTGAGCGTGGCGACGTGCTCCTTGAGGTCCTGGCCGACGCAGAAGGCGCGCCCGGTGGCCGTGAGCAGCACCGCCCGCACGCCCGTGTCCGCCGACGCCGCCCGCAGCGCGTCGCGCAGCGCGACCTTCGCCGCGGTGTTCATCGCGTTCATCGCGTCGGGCCGGTTGATCGTGATCGTCGCGAGACCCTCGCTCACGTCGTACAGGACGGTGTTCGCCGGCTCGTCGGCCATTTAGGTATCCCCTCGCTGCTCGGGCATCGTTGCCACTGCAGGCAAGCATGGCCGATGAGAGGCGGGGCAGAGATGTGACCTGCGTCTAACAATTGGCTCTCACCTGGGGGTCCGGGGCGGCGCAGTATCGCAGCCGGATCGCCGAATTGAGTGGTTTTGCGAGAGCGCGTTGCGCAAGCGATGCAGACCGATGTTGGTCATCGGGGTCCTTGATGCGGGATAATGGCGAAGAAGCAATGTGTTCGATGCCGGTGAGGCAGCGCCTGTCATGGGGCCGCCGGTTGCGATGAGCTGGTTTCAGGAAGGGGAACGAGCATGGCGGCCATGAAGCCGCGGACGGGCGACGGCCCGCTCGAGGTGACAAAGGAGGGGCGGGGCATCGTCATGCGCGTTCCGCTCGAAGGCGGCGGTCGGCTTGTTGTCGAGCTGACTCCGGACGAGGCCGATGCCCTCGGCGACGCGCTGAAGAAGGTCGTCGGCTGACGCGGAACGCCCATCACCTTCACCACTGCCCGGTACGGATTCCGTACCGGGCAGTGGTGCGTCCGGCGCGAGGTTCTACGGGTGCTCAGCCGCGCCGGACCGCGCAGAGCAGGCCGTCGCCGACCGGCAGCAGGGTCGACATCAGCTCCTGGCTCTCGCGCACCGCCCGCAGCAGCTCCCGCAGCCGCAGCACCTCGGCCGGCTGGGCCGCGGAGTCGACGGTGCGGCCGTCCGCGAAGACGCCCTCGAAGCAGACCAGGCCACCGGGTCGCAGCAGGCGCAACGATTCAGCGAGCACATCGAGGCTCTCCAGCCGGTCGCCATCGCAGAAGACGAGGTCGTAACCGCCGTCCGCGAGCCGGGGCAGGACGTCCAGGGCGCGGCCGGGGATGAACCGGGCCCGGTTGGTGGCGAAGCCCGCCTCGCGGAACGCCTCCCGGGCGAACTGCTGACGTTCGGGCTCGGGGTCCACCGTGGTCAGGACCCCGTCCGGCCGCATTCCGTGCAGGAGATAGATGCCGGACACGCCCGTGCCCGTGCCGATCTCCGCCACCGCTTTGGCGTCCGCGGCGGCTGCCAGCAGGCGCAGCGCAGCGCCGGTGCCCGGTGACACCGAGCGAAGCCCCAGCTCGCGAGCCCGCTCCCGGGCCACGTGCAGTGCTTCGTCCTCGGCGACAAAGGCGTCGGCGAACGCCCAGCTCGTCTGCCGGTTGGCGGTAATGACCCTCTCCTGTCCCCGTAGTTGGCGCAACGGTGACTGTATCCGCTGGACCCGGGAACCCGCAGATGGGACCGGGCGTTGTGCAAGGAGTGGGGAAAGCGCAGCGACCGGGTCCGCGGATCGGACCGGCGAGCCGCGGTGAAGTCCCGGGTGATGCCCGGCCCCATCAGGGAAAAAGGCTTATCCGGAGCTAACGGGCGAGGTGGCTATGGTAGGGGCTCCACTGGACACCACCAGAGCCGATAGGGGAGGTGCGGCTGCGCCTGTGGACCGGGGAGGGGTGCTGAGGCGCCTGCTCAGGTCGGCCGGTGAGCCGAAATCCGTGACCAACATTGCTGACCGTTCTTCCGAAGACTCCGCACCGACCGCGACCTTCGCCTCTGATGCGGATTCTCAGGCGTGGACCCCGCCCTCATGGGAAGAGATCGTCAGCACGCACAGCGGTCGCGTGTACCGCCTTGCCTACCGGCTGACGGGAAACCAGCACGACGCCGAGGACCTGACCCAGGAGGTCTTCGTCCGGGTGTTCCGCTCGCTGTCGACCTACACTCCCGGCACCTTCGAGGGCTGGCTGCACCGCATCACGACCAATCTCTTCCTGGACATGGTCCGGCGCAAGCAGCGCATCCGTTTCGACTCGCTCGGCGACGACGCGGCCGAGCGGCTGCCCAGCCGTGAGCCGTCCCCGCAGCAGGTCTTCAACGACACCCACTTCGACGCCGACGTGCAGCAGGCGCTGGACACCCTCGCGCCCGAATTCCGTGCGGCCGTGGTCCTCTGCGACATCGAGGGCCTCAGCTACGAGGAGATCGCCGCGACCCTCGGGGTGAAGCTCGGCACCGTCCGCAGCCGTATCCACCGCGGTCGCTCGCACCTGCGCAAGGCGCTCAAGCACCGTTCGCCCGAGGCCCGCGCCGAGCAGCGCTCTCTGGCGGACGCGGTCCTGGCGGGGGAGGGCGGAACGGCGTGAGCGGCACAGGACCCACCCCCGCGGAAGCGCACCTGGGGGACCGCCTCGCCGCGCTGGTCGACGGTGAGCTGAAACACGACGCCCGCGAGCGGGTCCTGGCCCACCTGGCGACCTGCGCCAAGTGCAAGGCCGAGGCCGATGCCCAGCGCCGCCTCAAGAGCGCCTTCGCCACGTCCGCCTCGCCCTCGCCCTCCGAGGGGTTCCTGGCCCGCCTGCAGGGCCTTCCCGGGGGTCCTGGCGACGACGACACCGGCCCCGGCGGACCGTTCGGCGGCCGAGGGCCCTTCGCCGATGAGTTCTTCCCCGGGCTGCGGCCCTCCGGCGGCAGCACCCGCGCCGACACCGCGCCCTCCCCGCTGGACGGCTTCGGCTACCTCCCCGCCACCCACGGCTCCACCGCCGTGCTGCGCGGCGGCGCCGCCTCCGGTTCGGCCTTCCGCATACACGAGGTGGCCCGCGACGCGGACCGCTCGCCCTGGCGGGGGCGGCGCTTCGCGTTCGCCGCGGCCAGTGCCGTGTCCCTCGCGGCCATCGCGCTCGGCGGCACGCTGCCGCTGGACTCCGGCCCCGAATCGCCCCTGCGCGCCGAGGGCACCGGGAACACCGTCACCCCGCTCGACGCCGAGACCCGCGCCGAGAACGGCACCAAGGCGGTCAGCCACCGCGGCGGCGGCGCGCTCGCGGTGACCGGCGACGGCCCGGCGGCCGAGCGGCCCGTGTCCGGCGCGGCCCCGGCCGGGACGAACGGGATGCCTCCGTCGCTCACCGGGACGACCCCGGTGGTTCCGGCCGTCACCCCGCCGGTGAACCGGCAGGCGCCGCCGGCCGTTCCGCCGCTGTTCGGCGGCGCGGCCTCGGGCGTACACCCGTTCACGCTCCCGGTGCTGAATGTGTCCGTGCCGCCGTTGATACGCCCGACGACGTCCGGCGCCCCGCTGCTGGCGGCCGCGCTCGGCGGCGGTGCGGCACCGAAGACCACCCCCTCCCCGGTCACCTCGGGGCCGCCCCCGGGCTCGCCCACCAACGATCTGGCGAGCCCGCTTTCCCCCCGGCCCTGACCGGACCCTGCGCGAGGATTCGCAAACCTGGTTGAATTCCGGTGAGGGACGCCTCTGTGGGGCGTACAGAGGCCAGTTGCGGGGAGAGCATGGACGACGGGAAGCCCACCGGGCCGCAGGCGAAGTGGTGGAGCCGCCCCGCGGCGGACGGCACGGGCCGGGCGCCCGGCGTCACGGCCCCGGCGGACGACGCCCACCCGGCGACGCCCGCACCGGCCCCGTCGGACGGCCCGGTCGCGTCGGACGGTCCGGTCGGCGAGAACCACGAGCCGACCGCCGCGGACCGTGAGCCGACCGCCCAGAGCCCGGCCCCGGTCCCGGCTCCGGCTCCGGCTCAGCCTTCCGACAGCTCCGGCCGGCCGGACGGGCACGGCCAGGAGGTCCCGGGCCCCCGTCCGTCCGGGCAGCCGTTGCATGAGCCCGACGAGTACCGCACCCCGCCCTACGGCGGGCCCGGCCCCTGGGCGCCCGCCCCGCCGGTGCAGCGGCCGACCCCGGCCCACGGCACCGTCGTACCGCCGGGCGCCGGCGGACCGCCCCCGCAGTACGCCGCGACGAACGCCGCTGGCCCCCCGGCCCCCGCACCGGCAGCAGCCCCGCCCCCACAGCCCGCACCCGCCCCCGCCGACGGCTTCACGCCCCCGCACGCCCGGCCCGCCGACACCTTCGCACCCACGCCCCCGCACCCGGGGCCGGGGGCACCCACGCAGCAGCACACGCAGTGGCTCCAGTACGACCCGTGGGGCGCTCCGGGGCAGCCGCTGACCCGGCCGGGGCCTCCCGAGGGCATCGAGCCCGGCGGCAGGAAGAAGCGCCGGGGCGGGGCGTTCATGGGGGCGCTCCTGCTGACCCTGGTCGCCGGCGGCATCGGCGGCGGGGTCGGCGCGTACATCGAGCGCAACGGCGGACTCACCACCGTCGAGCTGCCGCAGGCGACCCGCGACAGCGGCGACCGGGCCCCCGAGAGCGTCGCGGGCATCGCCGCCAGCGCCCTGCCCAGCGTGGTCACCCTGCATGTCAGCGGCACCGCCGAGTCCGGCACGGGCACCGGCTTCGTCCTCGACGGCCAGGGCCACATCCTCACCAACAACCACGTCGTCGCCCCGGCCGGTTCCAGCGGCGACATCACCGTCACGTTCAGCACCGGCGAGACGGCCTCCGCCGAGCTGGTCGGCAAGGACAGCGGCTACGACCTCGCGGTCGTCCGGGTCCGCGGCGTCTCCGGCCTCAAGCCCTTGCCGCTCGGCAACTCCGACAACGTCCAGGTCGGCGACCCCGTGGTGGCCATCGGCGCCCCCTTCGACCTGTCCAACACGGTGACCTCGGGCATCATCAGCGCCAAGCAGCGGCCGATCACCGCGGGCGGCGAGAAGGGCGACGGCAGCGACATCAGTTACGTCGACGCCCTCCAGACCGACGCCCCGATCAACCCGGGCAACTCCGGCGGACCGCTGGTCGACACCCAGGCCCATGTCATCGGCATCAACAGCGCCATCCGTGCCGCCGACAGCGGCCGGGGCCCCGAGGCGGGCGGCCAGTCCGGCTCCATCGGCCTCGGCTTCGCTATACCCATCAACCAGGGCAAGCGCGTCGCCGAGGAGCTGATCAGCACCGGCAAGGCCACCCACCCGGTCATCGGCGTCACGCTGGACATGAAGTACACCGGCGACGGGGCCAAGGTCGGCGCCAAGGGAGCCGACGGCGCTCCCGCCGTCGCGAAGGACGGCCCCGCCGACAAGGCGGGCATCAAGTCCGGCGACGTCATCACCCAGGTCGAGGGCCAGCGCGTGCACAGCGGCGAGGAGCTGATCGTGAAGATCCGGGCCCACCGTCCGGGCGACGACCTCGACCTCAAGCTGACCCGCGACGGCAAGGAGCGGACCGTGACCCTGAAGCTCGGCTCGGCGAGCGGCAGCTAGTGCCGGTCCCCCAGCCGCCCGTACCCGTGGTCGCCCGACCGTCCGTCCGGCGGCACCGCGAGGTACCGCCCGGACACCTTCGACAGGTACCTTTGAGCGGTCCGGGCAGCTGGGAGCCCCGGGCCGCGATCGCACGGAGAACACGCGGAGAACACGAGGAGCAGCAAGGTGTTCAATGACATAGGCGCACTGGAGCTGTTGACGCTCGGGGTGCTGGCCGTGCTGGTCTTCGGCCCCGACAAGCTGCCCAAGCTGATCCAGGACGTCACGCGCACCATCCGTAAGATCCGCGAGTTCTCGGACAGCGCGAAGGAAGACATCCGCTCCGAGCTGGGCCCGCAGTTCAAGGACTTCGAGTTCGAGGACCTCAACCCCAAGACGTTCGTCCGCAAGCAGCTCATGGACGGCAACGACGACCTGGGGCTGAAGGAGATCCGCGAGAGCTTCGACCTGCGCAAGGAGATGGCCGACGTCACCGACGCGGTCAACGGGCGTACCCCGGCCGCATCCGATACCGCCAACAGTGCGGCGAACGGCTCGGCGGGCGCGTCGGCGGACGGCGCTGCCACGAGCCTCACCAAGACCGGCGACACCGCTCCTGACCTGCTGAAGAAGACTCCGCCGCAGCCGCAGCCCGAGCGCCCGCCGTTCGACGCGGACGCCACCTGACGCGCCACCTGACCCCGGTCAATCCCGACTCGCCCGGACGGTATGGCTATTCTCCATCTGTCCGGTTGCGAGGACGCCCAAGCCCGCGGGGGGCGGGCCGCTCCGGATCATGACTGATCGAGGAGGCGGCCGCGCAGATGGAGACGACGAGTCGGATTGATACGGACGGTGTACCGGGCACGGCCACGGCGGAGGAGGTGCCGGCGGCTCGGCGTACCGTCGACGGCTACCTGAAAGCGCCCTTTTCCTGGTACGGGCTGGACGAGGCCTTCACCGGCCCGCGCTGGCTGATGCAGGTCGGCACCGCGGCGGACGGCACGGTGCAGCACGGGGCGGTCGGGCACGGCGACGAGCCTTCCGTGAAGACGGACGGCTCCGCCGACAAGGAGCGGTTCGCCGCGGTGATCACGGTGGCCGCGAGCCCGGTGAGACGCAGCGGCGACGGCACGGGCGTGCTGGACGCCACCACCGTGTCCTCGGCGGCCTGGCTCGCGGGCTCGGGGCTGCTGGCGTACACCTGGCCGCCGCAGATGGACCACTCCCTGCGCGACGACTGGCTGGACCAGCAGACCGAGACGGCGTTCACCCTCGCCGACGACCTCGGCAACGCGCCCTGGTCGACGCTCTCCCTGCCGGTGGACGGGGTGCCGGTGGAGTTCCACTACCGCGAGTCCGAATTCGGCTGGGTGCTCGCCGGGTCCGCCCACGAGGGTGTGCACATCGGGGCGTACGGGCGGGGGATGAGCGCGTACGGTCTGGGCTTCGCGGTGATCAAGGACATCGCGACGTACGCGTAGGGCCGGGGGCGGCCGGCGGGCCGCTTCGTCCTCAAGCGCCGGACGGGCTGGGTGGTGCTCGGCCTCGTCCGGCGCCGCGCGGGAAAGATGTCCTCAAGCGCCGGACGGGCTGATTGTGCTCGGGTTGAGTGGGTGGGTCAGAACTTGTTGCGTGGGGTGATTCCCAGCGACATGCCCGACAGGCCGCGCTGACGGCCGCCCAGCTTCTGCGCGATCGAGCGCAGCGCGCTGCCGGCCGGGGAGTCGGGGTCGGACAGGACGACCGGCTTGCCCTCGTCGCCGCCCTCGCGCAGCCGTACATCGATCGGGATCGAGCCGAGCACCGGCACCTCGGCGCCGACCGTCCGCGTCAGCCCCTCGGCGACCCGTGCGCCGCCGCCCGAGCCGAACACGTCGACCATCTCGTCGCAGTGCGGGCACGGCATGCCCGACATGTTCTCCACCACGCCGACGATCTTCTGGTGGGTCTGCACGGCGATCGAGCCGGCCCGCTCCGCCACCTCGGCCGCCGCCTGCTGCGGGGTCGTGACGACCAGGATCTCGGCGCCCGGCACGAGCTGCGCCACCGAGATCGCGATGTCGCCGGTGCCCGGCGGCAGGTCGAGCAGCAGGATGTCCAGGTCGCCCCAGTACACATCGGCGAGGAACTGCTGGAGCGCCCGGTGCAGCATCGGACCGCGCCAGACCACGGGCGCGTTGCCCGGGGTGAACATGCCGATGGAGATGACCTTCACGCCGTGTGCGGACGGTGGCATGATCATGTTCTCGACCTGGGTGGGCTTGCCGTCCGCGCCGAGCATCCGGGGCACGCTGTGCCCGTAGATGTCCGCGTCCACGACGCCGACCTTCAGCCCGTCGGCCGCCATCGCCGCGGCGAGGTTCACCGTCACCGAGGACTTGCCGACGCCTCCCTTGCCGGAGGCGACCGCGTACACCCGGGTCAGCGAGCCGGGCTGGGCGAAGGGCACCTCACGCTCGGCGGTGCCGCCGCGCAGCGAGCTGGCCAGGTCCTTGCGCTGTTCGTCGCTCATGACGTCGAGGGTCACCTCGACCCGCGAGACGCCCTCGACCCGGGCGACCGCCTCGGTCACGTTCCTGGTGATCGTCTCGCGCATCGGACAGCCGGAGACCGTGAGATACACCGTGACAGCGACTACACCGTCAGGATCGATCTCGACCGATTTCACCATGCCCAGCTCGGTGATCGGGCGGTGGATCTCCGGGTCGTTCACTGTCGACAGTGCCTCAAGCACCGCGTCTTCCGTAGCCATACCGACGATGTTACGGCGCTGGGCCCTACGGGCGGGTAGCGCGTCAGCGGTCGCCTTCGTCACTCTCGGATGTGAGGAGGATCTGCCGGTCCTCCATGTCTCTCACCATGTCCTGGAGTTCCGAGCGGATCCAGTCGCGGGTGGCGACCTCGCCGAGGCCCATCCGCAGCGCCGCGATCTCCCGGCTGAGGTACTCGGTGTCGGCGATGGAGCGCTCGTTCTGCTTGCGGTCCTGCTCGTGGGTGACCCGGTCGCGGTCGTCCTGCCGGTTCTGCGCGAGCAGGATCAGCGGGGCCGCGTAGGAGGCCTGGAGCGAGAGCATCAGGGTCAGGAAGATGAACGGGTACTCGTCCCAGCGCAGATCCTTGGGCGCCCAGATGTTCCACGCCACCCAGACGATGATGATCAGCGTCATCCAGACGATGAACCGTCCGGTCCCCAGGAACCGCGCGATCCGCTCCGAGAACCGGCCGAACGCCTCCGGGTCGTACTCCGGCAGCAGCCGGCGCCGCGGCGACTTCGGCTGGTCGAGCCGGGTCCGCGGCGGGCGCATCAGCCCGGAGGCGCCCGTGGAGGCGGCCTTCGACCGCTCCTCCCGGTCAGCGGCCATGGCGGATGCCCTCCTCGCCGTGGAAGTCGGTCTCGCGCCAGTCCTCGGGCAGCAGGTGGTCCAGGACGTCGTCCACGGTCACCGCGCCCAGCAGCGAACCGCTTTCGTCCACGACGGGCGCCGAGACCAGGTTGTACGCGGCCAGATAGCTGGTCACCGTCGGCAGCGGGGTGTCCGGGGGCAGCGGCACCAGGTCGCTGTCGACGATCGAGCTGACCAGGGTGAACGGCGGGTCGCGCAGCAGCCGCTGGAAGTGCACGGTGCCCAGGTACTTGCCGGTCGGCGTCTCGTCGGGCGAGCGGCAGACGTACACCTGGGCGGCGAGGGCCGGTGACAGGTCCGCCTGCCGGACCCGGGCGAGCGCGTCGGCCACCGTGGCGTCCGGGCGCAGCACGATCGGCTCCGTCGTCATCAGACCGCCCGCCGTGCGCTCCTCGTACGCCATCAGCCGGCGCACATCGGCGGCGTCGTCCGGCCGCATCAGGGTCAGCAGCCGCTCCTTGTCCTCCTCGGGCAGCTCCGAGAGGAGGTCGGCCGCGTCGTCCGGGTCCATCGCCTCCAGGACGTCGGCGGCCCGCTCCTCCTTGAGCTTGCCGAGGATCTCCACCTGGTCGTCCTCGGGCAGCTCCTCCAGGACGTCGGCGAGCCGGTCGTCGTCCAGCGCGGCGGCCACCTCGACCCGGCGCTTGGGGGAGAGGTGGTGCAGGGCGTTGGCCACATCTGCGGGGCGCAGCCGCTCGAACGTGGCGACCAGGTTCTCGGCGCCCTGCCCGTGCTCCTCCAGCGAGAAGCCGCTGACCGCCGACCACTCCACCGTCAGCGTCTCGCCCTTGCGGCGCAGCGCCCCGCCGCGCCCCTTGCGGACGAAGTACTTGTCGATCTCCCAGTCCCGGCGGGCGGGCAGCTGCTGGATGGCCACGTCCAGGACGGTGACCTCCTCACCTTCCTGGCCATGGCCGTCCACCAGCCGGACCCGCCGGTCGAGGAACTCGCCGAGGACGAGCCGTTCGGTGGGCCGCTGCTCGAAGCGGCGCATGTTGACCACGCCGGTGGTGATGACCTGGCCGGACTCGACGCCGGTCACCCGGGTCATCGGCAGGAAGATCCGCCGCCGGCTGACCACCTCGACGACCAGACCCAGGATGCGCGGCGGCCGTCCGCCGACCCGCAACATCGCCACCAGGTCCCGGACCCGGCCGACCTGGTCCCCGTTCGGATCGAACACGGGCACTCCGGAGAGATGCGAGACGAAGACCCTGGGGGCTCCTGCCGCCATGCGCCGCCTCCTAGCTCCGTGCTTCTTCGCGCTTCTCTGTGACCGCCTCCGCGACCAGCGCGTTTCACCGTACGCGGACAGCCGTACGCCGGGATCAGGCTAGCCCGTGCCGCCGCACCGCGCCCCGGCGGACCCGTCCGTACGGCTGGCCGCCGGAGGGCGAGCTCCTCCCGGGTACGCTGCCGTCTGCCACCCCCGATCGCAGTTGAGAGGCAGTGCGCCCGTGACCTCTTTCGCCCCGGCCGTGCGGAACCATCGCCGGACCGCCCTCGCTCTCGTGCTGTGCGGAGGGCTCACCGTGGCCCTGGCCGCCTGCGGCACGGAGGAGGACCCGGACAAGGGGACCAACGGCGTCGCCAAACTCACCGCCGCCGAGATCGACAAGAAGGCCAGAGCGGCGGCCGACGCGGCCAGCGCCGTACGGCTGTCGGGCACGCTCGTCAGCAAGGGCGGCACCTACCGGCTGGAGATGAAGCTCAACGCGAAGGGCGGCATGGGCTCGGTGACCTCGAAGAAGCAGAGCTTCGCGCTGCTGCGGGTCGAGGACGAACTCTTCCTCAAGGCCCCCGCCGAGTTCTGGACCCACGAGGGCAGCTCCGACGCGGGCGGGGCCGCCGACGTGGCGGCTGCCGACAAGCTGGGCGGCAAGTACGTGAAGGTCCCCGAGGGCGACCCCAGCTACCGCCAGCTGCGCGGCTTCACCGACAAGAAGGTCCTGCTCGACGGAGTGCTCGCGCTGCACGGAAAGATCAACAAGGGCGGCCGGGACACGGTCGCCGGGCAGCGCACCATCCAGATCCTGGGCGGCAAGGGCGAGGGCGGGGCGTTCGACGTCTCGCTGGAGGGCCGGCCGTATCCGGTACGGGTGGCCCGGGGCGGCGGCGGGGGCACGGTCACCCTGGCCGACTGGGGACAGGCCTTCCCGCTGGAGGCCCCGCAGGAGGACGACACCGTCGACTACGGCGGCCAGCTCCCCAAGTCCTCCGGCTGATCCGAAGCCTTGGTTCCGAAGCCCTGGTTCCGAAGCGCTCGTTCCGAAGCCCCGTCCCGAAGCCTCTTCCGAAGGCCGGTCCCGGACCGCCGGCTCAGCGCTTGCCGCGCCGCTTCAGCAGCAGCCGGGGGAGCGCGGCCGGGGCCGACTGCCGGGTGGTGGCCCCGGTCGGCAGCGGCACGGCCGCCAGCGAGGTGTCCGGCAGCGCGGTGCTGACGGTGTCGGGCGTCAGCCGCACCACGGTGCACCCGCTCGCCCATCGCTCGGTCAGCGACTCGGCGTCCGGCGCGTTCAGCCGCTTGCCCTTCAGCTCGGCGACCGCCGCCTCCCACTCCTCGGAGCGCGGCGGGAGGAGACGTACGGCCGCGGTCCAGGCGACGATCCGGCCGCCCTTGTCCTTGCTCCGTACGGTCACCTCGGCGCGGCCGCCGTCGGCCAGCCCCTCGGGCAGCGGCTGCTCGCCGGGGCCGCCGACCAGCAGCGCCGCGCCCTCGTGCCAGATGTGCCACACGGCACGGGCCGGCCCGGTGCCCCGCACCCAGACGAGCCCGGACTTCTTCGTGGCCTCCTCGACGAGGGCCCTCTCCAGCAGGTCGGCGGCATCAGTCATGGGCGCGAGCTTACTCAGCGACCCGGCGCGAGGACTCAGAGCCAGCCGTTGCGCTTGAGGATGCGGTGGATGGAGAAGCAGACCGCGCCGATGACGCCCAGCACGATCGGATAGCCGTACTTCCACTCCAGCTCGGGCATGTAGTCGAAGTTCATGCCGTAGACGCCGCAGATCATCGTCGGCACGGCGATGATCGCCGCCCAGGAGGTGATCTTGCGCATGTCCTCGTTCTGGGTGACGGTCGCCTGCGCCAGGTTGGCCTGGAGGATCGAGTTCAGCAGTTCGTCGAAGCCGAGGACCTCCTCCTGGACCCGGGCGAGGTGGTCGGCGACATCGCGGAAGTACTTCTGGATGTCGGGGTCGATCAGCCGCATCGGGCGCTCGCTCAGCAGCTGCATGGGCCGCAGCAGCGGCGATACGGCCCGCTTGAACTCCAGCACCTCCCGCTTGAGCTGGTAGATCCGGCCCGCGTCCGAACCGCGCGGGCTGCCCTTGGCCGGAGTGGAGAAGACATCGATCTCCACCTCGTCGATGTCGTCCTGCACCGCCTCGGCCACCGCGATGTACCCGTCGACCACATGGTCGGCGATGGCGTGCAGGACGGCGGAGGGGCCCTTGGCGAGCAGCTCCGGGTCGTCCTGGAGGCGGTGGCGCAGGGCGCGCAGGGAGCCCTGGCCGCCGTGCCGGACGGTGATGACGAAGTCCCGGCCGGTGAAGCACATCACCTCGCCGGTCTCCACGACCTCGCTGGTCGCGGTCAGTTCGGCGTGCTCCACGTAGTGGATCGTCTTGAAGACGGTGAACAGCGTGTCGTCGTAGCGCTCCAGCTTGGGCCGCTGGTGGGCGTGGACGGCGTCCTCGACGGCCAGCGGGTGCAGCCCGAACTCCCGGGCGATACCGGCGAATTCGGCCTCGGTCGGCTCGTGCAGGCCGATCCAGGCGAAGCCGCCCTCCTCCCGCACCTGGAGCATCGCCTCGTGCGGCGTCGGGGTCGCGGGCGTCACCAGCCGGCGGCCGTCGCGGTAGACGGCGCAGTCGACGACGGCGGAGGAGGCGGACGGGTCGCGGGTGGTGTCGTACGCGCTGTAGGGGGCGCTGTTCTTACGGAGGGACGGGCGCAGGGACGGGCGCACGGCGGCGCGCAGGTCACGGATCATCGACATGGCTGGCTCCTTCACGGAGGGCCGTCGGCGAGGGCGTGGAACAGCCCGGAATGGGGACGTGTGCTCACGTCCGCAAAGCGGGCGGCACCGCGCGGGCGCGATGACGGCGTTCGCTACAGACAGGCAAAATTCGCTACAGACAAGCAAAGACGAAGGGCTCTTCCGCCGCGCGAACCGCTGTCGGGGAGTCGTCCGGATACGACGGCGATGTCGGCCCGGAACGACCGACGAGGCGTCGGATCAACGGGAAGTGCGAGGCACGGAAGAGCGGTTGGTACTGCACGGTCGACTTGGATCCATGGCAGTCCCCACCTCCTCCGGCCGGTCCCCCGTGGGGGACGACGTGTCGTCGGGACGAAGAAGAGCAACGCTTCTGCGTGCTGTCCCGACCGGCGGCCAGGCTATCAGCCGCCCAAGGGCCAATCCCGTACTTTGCCCATTCCCTACGCGATCTATGCTCGCGCCATGGCAGAAATTCTCGCTCTGGTCGAGGCACGGCTCATCTCCGCCCTCGGGGAACCGGACGCCCGCGCCGATGTGACGTTCCTCGGCACGGACCGCATCGAGGTGCTGCGCTTCCTCGACGGCGACGTGGTGCGCTACGCGACGCTCGGCATGTCCGGGCAGCCGATGGCCGACCCCACCTCCCCGCTCGCCGACCCGGTGAAGGGCCCCCGCGCCGAACTGATCCTGTCCGTACGCGGCGGACTCGCCGACACCGACCAGGTGCTGCGCCCGCTCGCCGTGCTGGCCGCGTCCCCGCAGGTCGAGGGGTTGATCGTGGCCGCCGGAGCCTCGCTGGACCTGGGCGAGCCGCTGTGGACCGGGGCGCCGTTCACCTCGGTGCTGGTCGCGGAGTCCGGTGGTCTGGTGGAGGACCTGGAGCTGGACGAGCCGATGGACCCGGTGCGCTTCCTGCCGCTGCTGCCGATGACCCGCAACGAGGCCGCCTGGAAGCGGGTGCGTGGGGCGCAGGAGCTCCAGGAGCGGTGGCTGACGCACGGTACGGACCTGCGCGACCCGCTGCGCACGTCCGTACCGCTGGACTGACCGGCCCTTCCGGGGGACGGTCAGTCGGCGAACACCGCCACGCCGTCCTCCCGCGCGTGGACCGGCTCCAGCTCCTCGGCCTCGCGGGTCAGCGCCGTACGCCGTACGCCCACGACGGCCGCTCCGACGAGGGCGGCGAGCGCGGCCACCACGAACGGGATGTGGATGTCGGTCCACTCCTCGATCTTCGGGGCGAGGAAGGGGGCGGCCGCCGCGGCGAACCAGCGGACGAAGTTGTATCCGGCGCTCGCCACCGGGCGCGGCGCGTCCGAGACCCCGAGGGCCAGCTCGGTGAAGACGGTGTTGTTCATGCCGATGAACGCGCCGGAGACGATGGTGGCGACGATCGCCGTGCTGTGGCTGCCGTACCCGAGGACCAGCAGGTCCGCGGCGAGCAGCACCAGCGAGGCCCCGAGCACCTTGAGCGAGCCGAAGCGGCGCTGGAGGCGCGGTGCGACGAGCACCGAGAAGACGGCCAGCAGCAGGCCCCAGGCGAAGAAGACCGCGCCGGAGCGGTACGGGGTCATGTTCAGCACGAACGGCGTGAAGGCCAGGATCGTGAAGAACGCGTAGTTGTAGAAGAACGCCGAGGCCGCGACCGAGGCCAGTCCGCCGTGTCCGAGCGCCTTGACCGGGTCGAGCAGTGAGGTCTTGACGGCGGGCTTCGGCTGCTCCTTGAGGAACGCGGCGATGCAGAGGAAGCCGATCGCCATCAGCGCCGCCGTGCCGAAGAACGGGTAGCGCCAGCTGGCGTCCCCGAGCAGTGCGCCGAGCAGCGGCCCGCACGCCATGCCGAGGCCGAGCGCCGACTCGTACAGCAGGATCGCCACCGCGCTGCCGCCCGCCGCCGCTCCGACGATCACCGCGAGGGCGGTGGAGACGAAGAGGGCGTTGCCCAGGCCCCAGCCGGCCCGGAAGCCGACCAGTTCGGCGACGGAGGACGAGGTGCCGGAGAGCGCGGCGAAGACGACGACGAGCGCGAGGCCGGCCAGCAGGGTCTTGCGGCCGCCGATACGGCTGGAGACGAAGCCGGTGACCAGCATCGCGAAGGCGGTGATCAGGAAGTACGAGGTGAACAGCAGCGACACCTGGCTCGCCGAGGCGTCAAGCCCCTGGGCGATCGACGGCAGGATCGGGTCCACCAGGCCGATCCCCATGAAGGCCACCACCGAGGCGCCCGCCGTGGCCCAGACGGCCTTCGGCTGGCGCAGGATTCCGGCCCCTGTCGCCCCTTCGTCGAACGGGTCCTCTCCGTGCATGGACTCTCTCCTCCTCAACTTCCGCCGACCCTGACTTCCTCCGGATCGATGCGCTATGCACAGAATAAGTTAGGCAATCTAATAAATGCAAGCTACATCTATTATCCCCGGTCAGGGCCACGCTCCGGACGGGTGATCGTCCTTGACGCGAGGACCGGCGGGGAGGACGGTTGGTCCTTATGAGGGGCGAACCCAGTTGCCCGAAGTGCGGTGGCCGGGTCAGGGCGCCCGGTCTCTTCGCCGACGCTTGGCAGTGCTCCGTGCACGGTCAGGTCCACCCGATGCAGCCGGTCATCCCGCCGAGCGTCGAAGGGCTCGGCGTCGTGGTGCACCGCACGCAGGTCCCCGTCTGGATGCCCTGGCCGCTTCCCGTGGGCTGGCTGTTCACCGGCGTCGCCAGCGCGGGCGACGACCGCAGCGGCGGACGCGCGAGCGCCGTGGCCTGCTCCGGGCCCGGCCCGCTGGGCGGGATGGGCGAACTGCTGCTCGTCGCCGAGGAGCTCGGCGTCGGACTCGGCGCCCGGTACGCCGGAATCGAGGGCCCGGACCCCGGCCACCACCTGAACGTCGACTCCGCCCCCGACGCCAAGGTCCACGCCGCAGGCCGCCCCACCCCGCTCTGGCACGTCAAGAACGCCCCGGAGGACCGCGCCGTCTTCGCGGGCGAGGCACGGGGGCTGTGGCTCTGGGTGATCCTGTGGCCCGAGCAGTCGGGGCTGCTGATGTACGACGAGCTGGTGCTGACCGATCTGCGGGACGCCGGGGGAGAAGTGGACCTCGTGCCCTGCGGAGCCCTCACCCCACGCCTGCTCACCGTCCCGGACGCGCCTCCCCGGCAGGGATCGGGCGAGCGCTAGATCACGTGGGACCGGCGGCTTCCACGGCCCGGGGCCTGGCGTGCGGCGGTTATCCTTGAGCGGTCCCCCGTCCGCCCGCGAGCCCCGGAGTCACGCGTCGTGCGCATCGACCTGCACACCCACTCCACCGCCTCGGACGGCACGGACACCCCCGCCGAGCTGGTCGCGAACGCCGCCGCCGCGGGCCTGGACGTCGTCGCGCTCACCGACCACGACACCGTGGGCGGCCACAAGCAGGCCATCGACGCGCTGCCCGAGGGGCTCACCCTCGTCACCGGCGCCGAACTCTCCTGTCGCGTCGACGGCGTGGGCATGCACATGCTGGCGTACCTCTTCGACCCGGCCGACACCGAGCTGGAGCGCGCCCGGGAGCTCGTCCGCGACGACCGGGTGCCGCGCGCCCAGGAGATGGTCCGCAAGCTGCGCGCCCTCGACGTCCCCATCACCTGGGAGCAGGTCGCCCGCATCGCCGGGGACGGCTCGGTCGGCCGCCCGCACGTCGCCGCCGCCCTCGTCGAACTCGGCGTCGTACCCACCGTCTCGGACGCCTTCACGCCCGACTGGCTGGGCGACGGCGGCCGGGCGTACGCCGAGAAGCACGAGTTCGACCCCTTCGAGGCCGTCCGCCTGGTGAAGGCGGCCGGCGGGGTCACCGTCTTCGCCCACCCGGCCGCCGTGAAACGCGGCGCGGTGGTCCCCGAGTCCACGATCGCCGCGCTCGCCGAGGCCGGCCTCGACGGCATCGAGGTCGACCACATGGACCACGACGAGCCCACCCGGGCCCGGCTGCGCGGTCTCGCCCGCGACCTGGGGCTGCTCACGACCGGCTCCAGCGACTACCACGGCAGCCGGAAGACCGTCGAACTCGGCGAGTGCACCACCGACCCCGAGATCTACGGTGAGATCACCCGGCGCGCCACGGGAGCCTTCCCGGTGCCGGGCGCCGGTGGAGCCGGCCGCCGCTAGCGCTTCCCCTCCTCCGCACCACGTCCCACTCCCCGCGCGCCCCTGTGCGTACCGCCGTGCGTCCAGCACGCCGACGGCCGCTGCCCGGACCCGCGCGCCCCCTCCGTACCGCCCGCTCTTCTCTCGCAAGGCTCACTGTGTTCGACGTCGCCGTCTTCGGATCCCTTTTTCTCACCCTATTTGTGATCATGGACCCGCCCGGGATCACGCCGATCTTCCTCGCCCTCACCGCGGGACGCCCCGCCAAGGTGCAGCGCAAGATGGCGCTCCAGGCCGTCACGGTCGCGTTCGGCGTGATCGCCGTCTTCGGGCTGCTCGGTCAGCAGATCCTCGACTACCTGCATGTCTCCGTGCCCGCGCTGATGATCGCGGGCGGACTCCTGCTGCTGCTCATCGCCCTCGACCTGCTGACCGGCAAGACGGACGAGCCGACGCAGACCAAGGACGTCAACGTGGCGCTCGTACCGCTGGGCATGCCGCTGCTGGCCGGGCCCGGCGCGATCGTCTCGGTCATCCTCGCCGTGCAGCACGCCGACGGCGTGGGCGGTCAGCTCTCGGTCTGGTCCGCGATCGTGGCCATGCACGTGGTGCTCTGGCTGACCATGCGCTACTCGCTGGTCATCATCCGCGTGATCAAGGACGGCGGCGTGGTCCTGGTGACCCGGCTCGCGGGCATGATGCTCTCCGCCATCGCCGTGCAGCAGATCATCAACGGCGTCACCCAGGTCATCCAGAACTCCTGAGGCCCGCAGATTCCTGAAGCCCCCACCGGCTCCTGAGGCCCTCGCGCACCACAGCGCCCCCGCACGGACGTTCCGTGCGGGGGCGCTTCGTCTTCACAACGTCAGGTGTTACGAGGCCGAGCTGTCGGCCGGCCGGATGTAGATGCGCTGGCCCATCGCCGCGGCCTGCTGCACGATCCGGTTGACGGAGGCGGCGTCCACGACGGTGCTGTCCACGGCGGTACCGTCGACGTCGTCGAGTCGCATGATCTCGAAGCGCATAGGGCTTCCCTTCGTCTGATCCTCCTGCTGGAGAACTGCTGGAGAACTACTGGCGCCGGTGGGGCGTCCCACCGGCAAGACTAGGAACGCGAGGCTTCCCTCGCGTTCCACGTGGGTTACAACGGCTTGCCCCCTGCAAACATTCCCTACGCTAAGGAAATTTTTTGGATGTCTAAGTACCCGTCGGTAGCCACATCACCACAGACCATGAGGTTCGCATGAACGAGGCGGACCCGCAGTTCATCGGCGGAGCCGACCTCGGCGCCCGCCTGGACCGCACCAACGAGCTGCTCCAGCGCATGCTCATCGAGGTTTCCAAGACTCCGTCGACGCACGCCATCTTCGTGGACGCCGGCTATGTGTACGCGGCGGCCGGGCTGCTCGTCACCGGCACCGAGGACCGGCGCTCCTTCGACCTCGACGCCGAAGGGCTGATCGAGGCCTTCATCGACAAGGCCCGCACGATCTTCGCGGACAGCAGGCTGCTGCGCGTCTACTGGTACGACGGCGCCCGGCGCCGCATCCACACCACCGAGCAGCAGGCCATCGCCGAACTCCCCGACGTCAAGGTGCGGCTCGGCAACCTCAACGCCAACAACCAGCAGAAGGGCGTCGACTCGCTCATCCGCACCGACCTCGAATCCCTCGCCCGGCACCGCGCCATCAGCGACGCGGCGCTCGTCGGCGGCGACGAGGACCTGGTCTCGGCGGTCGAGGCCGCCCAGGGCTACGGGGCGCGCGTGCACCTCTGGGGCATCGAGGCCGCCGAAGGACGCAACCAGGCCGAACCGCTGCTGTGGGAGGTCGACAGCCAGCGCACCTTCGAACTCGACTTCTGCCGCCCCTACGTCACCCGGCGGCCCGTCACCACGTACGAGGACGACACCCCGGCCCCCTCCCGGGAGGACGTCCGGTTCGTCGGCGCGCAGATCGCCGCCGCCTGGCTCGCCGCCCGGGGCCGGGAATCCCTGGCCGACCTGCTGCCCGGCCACCCCTATCTGCCGGGCTCCGTCGACCAGGACCTCCTGGTGGAGGCGGAACGCCTGCTCCAGCACTCGCTGCGCGGCCACGCGCATCTGCGGCGGGCGCTCCGCGACGGCTTCTGGCAGCACCTGCAGTCGCAGTACTGACGGGCCCGGGCGACGGAGGGATCGACGGGCCGCCCCGAAGGTGCGTCAGACGGTCGGCAGGCCGTCCCAGAACGCCGCCAGCGCCTTCGCGGTCTCCTGCGGGCGGGCGGTGTTGGGGGAGTGCTCGGCGCCGGCGATCGTGGTGCGGCGGGCGCCGAGACGCCGGGCCATGGAGTCGAACCGCTCCACCGGCCACACGTCGTCGCGCTCCCCGGACAGGACGTGGACGGGCAGCCCGACGGCGGCTAGCTCGTCCACCCGGTCCGGCTCGGCCGCCAACTGGGCCCCGGTGGCGATCAACTGGGCCGGATTGTGGGCGAGCCAGCGGCGGCGCAGGTCCGCGCCGTCACCGGTGTCCGCGTCCTGCGGCGGATCCAGTGCCTGCATCGCCTGCCACACCTCGTCCATGGACAGCACGGACAGCGCGTCGCTCAGCATCTTCACCTTGTCCCGCTGGGCCGCGACGACCTCCGCCGGGCCCGAGGACATCAGCGTCAGCGAGCGGAACGGGGTGGCGTCCAGCAGGACGGCGGCGCGGGCGATCTGTCCGCCGAGCGAGTGCCCGAGCAGGTGCAGCTTCCCGTCACCGACGTCCAGAGCCGCCGCCTGGGCCAGCACATCGCGCGCCAACTCGCCCTGGGCGTAACTCTCCTGACGGTCCGTCCCCTGTGATTCGTGCTGCCCCCGGCCGTCCACGGCGACCACGCGGTAGCCCGCCGCGCACAGCGGTTCCAGCAGCGCGATGAAGTCCTCCTTGCTGCCGGTGTATCCGGGCAGCAGCAGGGCGGTGGCCCGTGCCGGGGTACGCGGTACGGCGTCCAGGACGGCGAAGTCGCCGCGCTCGGTGCGCAGGACTCGGGAGGTGGCACAGGGCGGCGGGGTGAAGGTGGGCGGGCGGCTCATACGGCGAGGCTATCCCCGCCGCCCCTTTCCCGATGTCACCGGGCGGCTCTCCCGACATGTCACCGCGCGGCGAAACGGCCCCGGCCCCCGCGAAGTGCGGGGGCCGGGGCCGTCGATGCTGCGATGTCGCCGGAAGCGTCAGCTCTCGGCCGTCGTCGCCGACGCCTTGCCCGCCGGGCGGGTGGCGCGGCGGCGGCGCGGCTTCGTCTCGGCGGCGGCCTCGCTCACCACGGCCTCGGCCTCGGAGACCACGGCGGCCTCCTGGGCGGTGGTCGAGGTGACGGCGCGCGTGGCACGGCGGCGACGCGGCTTGGTCTCCGCCTCGGCGGCCGGGGCCTCCACGACGGGCTGCTCGGCGGCGACCGCCTTCACGGCGACCTTCGCGGTGGACTTCTCGGTGACCTTCTCCGCGGTCTTTGCCTTTGCCCGGGACCGGGTCGCGCGGGGCGCCTTCGCCTTCGGCTCGACGGAAGCGGCCTCGGCCTTCGCCCTCGGCTCCGACTTCTTCGCCGTGGCGCGGGCCGGACGACGACGCGTCTTCACCTCGGGCTCCGGCTCGGCGGCCGGGGCGATCTGGAAGTCGACCTCGTCGGCCGGCTTCACGATCCGGGTGCGGCGACGCGGCTTGACGGCCTTCGGCTCGGCGACCGGCTCCGCGATGCCCGCGGCGACCGCCACGGTCTGGAACTCGGCCTGGGCCGGGGCGGCCGGGGCCGCGGCGACGGGCGAAGCCGTCTCCTCGGTCACCGGCTTCGCGGCGGCGCGGCTGCGACGACGACGCGGCTTGGTCTCCGCGACCGGCTCGGCCACGGGCGCGGCCTCGATCACCGGAGCAGCCTCGATCACCGGAGCGACCTCGGCCACCGGGGCGGGAACCACCGGGGCCTCGGCGACCGCCACGGCCGCCTCGACGACGGCCTCGGGGGCGCTGGCACGGGTACGGCGGCGACGACGCGGCGTACGCGGCGCCTCGGAGCCCTCGTCACCGGCCGGGGTGACCGGGGCGGCCTCCTTGGCGGGTGCGGGCACCGTCGCGGCGCCCTCCTCCGCAGCGGCTCCGCCACGGGTGCGGCGGCGCTGGCGCGGCGTACGGGTGCGCGGCTCGCGCTCCTCACGGGCGGGGGCCGGGGCGGCGGCCTTGCGGCCGCGGCCGCCGGTCTCGCCGAGGTCCTCGACCTCCTCCGCGCGCAGACCGGCACGGGTCCGCTCGGCGCGCGGCAGCACACCCTTGGTGCCCGCCGGGATGCCCAGTTCCTCGAAGAGGTGCGGCGAGGTGGAGTACGTCTCGGGCGGGTCCGGGAACTTCAGGTCCAGGGCCTTGTTGATCAGCTGCCAGCGCGGGATGTCGTCCCAGTCGACCAGCGTGATCGCGATGCCCTTGGCGCCCGCGCGGCCGGTGCGGCCGATGCGGTGGAGGTAGGTCTTCTCGTCCTCCGGCGACTGGTAGTTGATGACGTGGGTCACACCCTCGACATCGATACCGCGCGCGGCGACGTCGGTGCAGACCAGGACGTCGACCTTGCCGTTGCGGAAGGCGCGCAGCGCCTGCTCGCGGGCGCCCTGGCCGAGGTCGCCGTGGACCGCGCCGGAGGCGAAACCGCGCTTCTCCAGCTGCTCGGCGATGTCGGCGGCGGTGCGCTTGGTCCGGCAGAAGATCATCGCGAGCCCGCGGCCGTCGGCCTGGAGGATGCGGGAGAGCATCTCCGGCTTGTCCATGTTGTGGGCGCGGTAGACGTGCTGGACCGTGTTCTTGACGGTCGTGCCCTCGTCGTCGGGCGACGTGGCGTTGATGTGCGTCGGCTGCGACATGTAGCGACGGGCGAGGCTGATGACGGCACCGGGCATGGTGGCCGAGAACAGCATCGTCTGGCGCTTGGGCGGCAGCATCGTGATGATGCGCTCGACGTCGGGCAGGAAGCCCAGGTCCAGCATCTCGTCGGCCTCGTCGAGGACGAGCCCGCGGATGTGGGAGAGGTCGAGCTTGCGCTGGCCCGCCAGGTCCAGGAGACGGCCCGGGGTGCCGACGATCACGTCGACGCCCTTCTTGAGGGCCTCGACCTGGGGCTCGTACGCCCGGCCGCCGTAGATCGCGAGAACGCGGACGTTCCGGACCTTGCCGGCGGTCAGCAGGTCGTTGGTGACCTGCTGGCAGAGCTCACGGGTGGGGACGACGACGAGCGCCTGCGGCGCGTCGGTCAGCTGCTCGGGCGTGGCGCGGCCCGCCTCGACGTCGGCGGGGACGGTCACACGCTCCAGGAGCGGAAGACCGAAGCCGAGCGTCTTGCCGGTGCCGGTCTTGGCCTGGCCGATGACGTCGGAGCCGGAGAGGGCTACGGGGAGCGTCAGCTCCTGGATGGGGAAGGGGGACGTGATGCCGACCGCCTCGAGGGCTTCGGCCGTCTCGGAAAGAATACCGAGGTCGCGGAACGTAGTCAGGGTGCTGCCTCTTCTGTGAGACGCGGTCCGAGGCGAACGCTGGGGGTCGTACCGTGCCGGGGTTGGTCATCCGGCCGTGGATGGGCCGGGTGGCGCGGGACCACTGCCGTCGCTCGAGCGCTCGTGCCGCTGAGGGGGCCCCTCATCTGCAGTCGTACGTGTCGTACGCACCGCGTGGAGGGCTGTCGGGTCGGAGCCGATCGGGCCACCGACCGGGCATCCTCATTCAAAGGGCGCGCCTCTGGCACAGCACAGTGCTCAGTAGGCGCATTACCACTGTACCCCGGATTCGCGCATGTGTGTTGGACGAATTCATCGGAACGGTATGAGGTCCCCGGCTGACCAGGCCCTTCCGCCCTGTGCGGAGCGGGCTATCGTTCCGTTCATGGAGACGCCTGACCACGCCACAGAGAACCCCGCCGAAGCTTCCGGAGCCACCGGGATCGCCGCCCAGGACTGGGCCACCGCGGCCGCCGACCCGCAGTACCGCGCCGCGGTCGTGGACCTGCTCGGCGCCCTCGCCTACGGAGAGCTGGCGGCCTTCGAGCGGCTGGCCGAGGACGCGAAGCTCGCGCCGACGCTCGGCGACAAGGCGGCGCTGGCGAAGATGGCCGCCGCGGAGTTCCATCACTTCGAGCAGCTGAACCAGCGGCTCACCGCGGTGGACGAGGACCCGACCGCCGCCATGGAGCCGTTCGCCAAGGCGCTCGACGACTTCCACCGCCAGACGGCGCCCTCCGACTGGCTGGAGGGCCTGGTCAAGGCGTACGTCGGCGACTCGATCGCGAGCGACTTCTACCGCGAGGTCGCGGCCCGGCTGGACACCGACACCCGGTCCCTGGTGCTGTCCGTGCTCGACGACACGGGCCACGGGAACTTCGCCGTGGAGAAGGTGCGCGCCGCGATCGAGGCCGACCCCCGGCTCGGCGGGCGGCTCGCGCTGTGGGCGCGCCGGCTGATGGGCGAGGCGCTGTCGCAGGCCCAGCGCGTGGTCGCCGACCGCGACGCCCTGTCGACGATGCTGGTGGGCGGCGTCGCGGACGGCTTCGACCTGGCCGAGGTGGGCCGGATGTTCTCCCGGATCACCGAGGCCCACACCAAGCGGATGGCCGCGCTGGGGCTGGCCGCGTAACAGCGCGCTGCCGCGTGGCACCGCGCTGTCCCGTGACACCGCGCTACTGGGCCGCCGCCGACCGGCCGAGGCGGCGGCCGCGTGGTCGGATCAGGAGCGACAGCGTCACCGCCCCGACGGACACGGCACCGATCAGCGTCGCCAGGACATGGCCGGGACCCAGCGCGGCATGCGTCAGATACGCGCCGAACAGGGCGCCCAGCGCACCGGTGAGATAAACCGCACGGCCGGACGGCAGTCGGTCGGAGAGTGATCGCAGGGCCGCCCAGGACAGGGCGAGCCCGAGCAGGGCGGCGGCGAAGGATTCCCAGATCACAGACGATCACCTCGCGGGGGTGTGCGGGGCGGGCAAATCGGTCGTAGGCGGTACTACCCCCCGCCTGCGGAGAACAACCCTCCAGCGGCCCGTTCCGACCCGTACGGGATCGGGGTCCCGCACGAAACGCGGGAAACGCGAGAGAGCGCGAGCAACGCAAGGAGCGGCCCGGCGGGGAAAACCCCGCCGGGCCGCTCCTGCGATCAACGCGCCCGGTGGACTACAGCGCCCCGAACCCCACCCGCCGGGTGGTCGGCTCACCGATCTCCACATACGCGATCCGGTCGGCCGGCACCAGAACCTTGCGGCCCTTGTCGTCCGTGAGGCTGAGCAGCTCCGCCTTGCCGCCCAGTGCCGCGGCGACCGCGCTCTCGACGTCCTCGGCGGAAAGCCCGCTCTCCAGAACGATCTCGCGGGGCGTGTGCTGCACCCCGATCTTGACCTCCACGGCTATGTCCCTCCGACGGTCAGTCCTTGCGCGGCGAACCGCGCCGTACGCAGCCACATTAGCCCGGCGGGAGCGGCGCTCAGGGCCCGACCGGCAACGCCCGCAGCGAACACGGCGTCACACGTCCCGTCACGGAGGGCTCAGTGCTGCTCGACGCCGTGCAGCGGGAAGCCCGCGATGCCCCGCCAGGCCAGCGAGGTGAGGAGCTGTACGGCTGTGTCGCGCGGGATCGCGGACCGGCTGGAGAGCCAGTAGCGCGCCACCACCTGGGAGACGCCACCGAGGCCCACCGCCAGCAGCATGGACTCTTCCTTGGACAGCCCGGTGTCCCCGGCGATCACGTCGGAGATGGCCTCGGCGCACTGGAGGGAGACCCGGTCGACCCGCTCGCGCACGGCGGGCTCGTTGGTCAGGTCGGACTCGAAGACCAGCCGGAAGGCGCCGCCCTCGTCCTCCACGTACGCGAAGTAGGCGTCCATCGTCGCCTCGACGCGCAGCTTGTTGTCCGTCGTCGAGGCGAGCGCCGTGCGCACGGCCTGGAGCAGCGACTCGCAGTGCTGGTCGAGAAGGGCCAGGTAGAGCTCCAGCTTTCCGGGGAAGTGCTGGTAGAGCACCGGCTTGCTGACCCCGGCCCGCTCGGCGATGTCGTCCATCGCGGCGGAGTGGTAGCCCTGCGCGACGAAGACCTCCTGTGCGGCGCCCAGCAGCTGATTGCGTCGGGCGCGGCGGGGCAGCCGTGTGCCCCGCGGGCGCGCCGCCTCTGTCTGCTCGATGGCTGTCACGCCGCCTCCCAAATATGTGTTCCAGCACAGCCGGTCCGTGCACGCTGCGCCGTACAGCCATCGTACTTTTGGGTAACCCTGGTGTGCGCGGCGCGGACGCAGAATTTCATGGACCGGACGGCTGTGGAAGCCACAGTTCTCTGTGGTCGCGAGCAAACCGGGGCGTATTAGCGGTAATCATCCTCGTCGAGGGGGATCACCCTGAGCTGCTCCGCCACATCGGCCTCATTGGCGGTGGCCGGGTCGATGCTTTCCGCCCGTTCGTCGTCCTCGGGCCGGATGTCCGCCCGCTGCTCGGCGGCGTCCGCCTCGGGGGCCTCGGGCCCCGTCTCTTCCGGTTCGGCGTTCTCGAAGGTGTCCGGGTCGCTCGGGTCGACCGTCATGTGCAGCTCCCTTCCTTCCCATGAAGCCTAGGAGCTACCCGTCTACCCCGCGATGCGGCCTGTGATGGCGAACACATGAATGAGGGCGTGATCGTCTCGTAACATTGCCGCATGTCTTCGACCGAGCTGCCGGGTGTCCAGGCCGCCGCTGCCGCGGTGGCCCCCACGGTCAGTGCCGTCCGGGTCGCCGACGGCGAACGGCTGCGCTCCGTGTCCCTGCCGGGGATCGGTCTGAACGTCCGCTGCCGGCCGGGCGACCGGACCGGACTGCCTCCCGCGCTGTACGTGCACGGGCTCGGCGGATCGTCGCAGAACTGGTCCGCGCTGATGCCGCTGCTGTCCGACCTGGTCGACGGCGAGGCGGTCGACCTGCCTGGATTCGGGGACTCGCCGCCGCCGGACGACGGCAATTACTCGGTGACCGGACACGCCCGTGCGGTGATCCGGCTGCTGGACGCGGAGGGGCGGGGCCCCGTTCATCTGTTCGGCAATTCGCTGGGCGGCGCGGTCGCCACCCGGGTCGCCGCCGTCCGCCCCGACCTGGTGCGCACCCTCACCCTGATCTCGCCCGCCCTGCCGGAGTGGCGGGTGCAGCGACCCGCCGTACCGACCGGTCTGCTGGCCGTGCCGGGAGTCGCTTCCCTGTTCGCCCGGCTAACGAAGGACTGGACGGCGGAGCAGCGGACGCGTGGAGTCATGGCACTCTGTTACGGCGATCCGGCACGGGTCTCCGACGAAGCCTTCCGCCATGCGGTGGCCGAGATGGAGCGCCGGCTGGAGCTGCCGTACTTCTGGGACGCGATGACGCGTTCGGCCCGGGGCATCGTGGACGCGTACACCCTGGGCGGCCAGCACGGACTGTGGCGCCAGGCCGAGCGGGTGCTCGCACCGACTCAGCTCGTGTACGGCGGACGGGACCAGCTCGTCTCGTACCGGATGGCACGCAGGGCGTCCGCGGCCTTCCGCGACGCCCGGCTGCTGACCCTGCCCGACGCGGGGCACGTGGCGATGATGGAGTACCCGGAGGCGGTCGCCCAGGCGTTCCGGGAACTGCTGGACGATAGCGGCGGGAGCTGATCCGGGGCGTGGGACGACACAGTCGAAAGGGCTCCGGGGCGATCCGCCCGGACGCTGCGGAACCGGGCGGCGAGCGCGCCGCCGCGAGGCCCGCGTCCGGCGGCGGCCGACGCAGGCGGACCGGGCTCCCGCCGACCGGTGACGGGCGCGGCCCGTTCTCCGCGGACGCCCCGCAGGTGC
>NZ_JAAGMH010000089.1:0-8289 GCF_010548505.1 Streptomyces sp. SID14515
CGTGCGGGTCCCGGGCCGGGGTCCCGGCCAGGCCGAGGCCCGGCCGGGTGCGGGGCACGGGACGTCCGGTCATGGTCGCTGTCGTCCGTTCCCGGTCAGCCGCGGCCGTGGCGGAGCGCCGGGTGGGCGCCCGCGGCGACCAGGTCGGCGACGGCGGCGCGCGGGTCGCGGCCGGTTACCAGGGACTCGCCGACCAGGACGGCGTCGGCGCCGGCGTTGGCGTACGCGATCAGGTCGTGCGGGCCGCGGACGCCGGACTCGGCGACCTTGACGATGTGGTCGGGGATCTCGGGGGCGACGCGCTCGAAGGTGGAGCGGTCGACCTTGAGGTCCTTCAGGTTGCGCGCGTTGACACCGATGATCTTGGCTCCGGCGTCCACGGCGCGCTCCGCCTCCTCCTCGTCGTGCGCCTCGACGATCGGGGTGAGCCCGATCGACTCGGCGCGCTCGATCAGGGAGACGAGGGCCTCCTGGTCGAGGGCGGCGACGATCAGCAGGGCGAGGTCGGCGCCGTACGCCCGGGCCTCCCACAGCTGGTACGAGGTGACGATGAAGTCCTTGCGCAGGATCGGGATGTCGACCTTGGCGCGGACGGCCTCCAGATCGGCGAGCGAGCCGCCGAAGCGGCGCTCCTCGGTGAGGACCGAGATGACGGACGCGCCGCCCGCCTCGTAGTCCGCGGCGAGCGCGGCCGGGTCGGCGATGGCGGCCAGGGCCCCCTTGGAGGGGGACGAGCGCTTGACCTCGCAGATGACGGTCACGCCCTCGCCGCGCAGGGCGGCGACTCCGTCCTTGGCCTGGGGAGCGCGGGCCGCGCGCTCCTTCAGCTCGTCGAGGCTGACGCGCGCCTGCCGCTCCGCGAGGTCGGCGCGAACGCCGTCGATGATCTCGTCGAGCACACTCACGCGAGCGGCCCCCTTCCGAACGGTGATGAGGGAACAGGATCAGCCATACCGATGGTATCCGCAGGAGGGCCCGGCGCTCGCATCCGGCCACGCCGCGTCCCACTACCTGGGCATTCAGGGGGCCAGTGCCGAGCCGAACGGCAGATTCCGGACCACGGTGAAGATCAGCAGCACGGCCCCCATGCCCCACCACCAGGCGGGTGCCAGCGCGATCCGCAGGGGCTGTCCGCGCCAGGCCCTGGTCAGCCAGAGGACCCAGACGGCGGCGAAGAGGAAGTAGCCGACGGTGGCGATCGCGTTGGCGGAGAGCGCCGCGCCGAGGTCGCCGTGGATGAAGGCGTGGGCGCTGCGGAGTCCGCCGCAGCCGGGGCAGAGGACTCCGGTCAGCCTGAGCAGGGGGCAGACCGGGTAGTGGCCGGGGTCGTTGGGGTCGATGGCGCCGACGTAGGTGAAGGCGCCTGCGACGGCGGCGAGGATGCCGAGGGGCGTGGCGAGCCGACGCACCCGGCCCACCGGGCGACCCTCCTGGCCCGCCTGCCAGCTTACCCAGCCCGTCCGGCGACCCTCCTCGCCCGTCTGCCGGCTCACCCAGCCCGTCTGTCGGCTTGCCCAGCCCGTCCGGCGGCCCGCCCCGCCCGTCTGCCGGCTTACCCAGCCCGTCCGGCGTTTGAGGACGGAACCGTGGCCGTGGGGGCCGGGCACCTGCGAGGCCCCCTCGCCCGAGGCGCCTGTGAGCTCCGGGCCCACCCCACCGAGGGTTCCGTCCTCAAACGCCGGACGGGCTGAAAGAGCGGGGGTTTCGTCTTCACGCGGCGTACGGGCCGAGAAAGCGGGGGTTCCGTCCTCGAGCGCCGGACGGGCTGGAAAAGCGCGGGTTCCGTCCTCACGCGGCGTACGGGCTGAGGAAGCGGGGGTTCCGTGATCGGACGGTGGGTGGGGCATGTCGGGGGTCGGGCAGACCGTCAGCGGCATGTTCCAGGGGCCGACGCCCGGCGGTGCGGCGTCCGGGCGGGCCGGGTCGGGGCCCGGCCGCGGGGCGGGTCCGGGGTCCGGCGGCTGGGCTGCGGCGGGGGTAGGCGAGGCGTCCACCCGGTGATTGTCCCCCGTCGACGCGAAAAGGCGCAGCCCCACCGGGGCTGCGCCTGTCTGCGTGTCGGTCGCCGGGACGGGCCGGCGCCCGGGTCAGTGGGAGATCTGCGCCCGCCCGGCGCGCTCCCTGGCCTCGGCCAGCTCGGCCGACTCCTTCGGCATGCCGAGGCCGGCGACCTTCATGGCGAGGCCCACGAGACCGCCGGCGAAGATGACGGCGATACCGGCCCAGAAGCCGAGCGGGTTGGCCGCGACCATGAAGACGCCTGCGACGCAGAAGCCGATGAAGGAGATGATGACACCGGTCCAGGCGGCCGGGGTGTGTCCGTGGCTCGTGCCCGCCATGAGTTGCTCCTCGTTGGTGTTGCGCTGTGGGTGACGCTGTATGTGTGGCCGCCGCCCGGGGGACGGCTCGGGCCCATTGTCCCGTATGGGGCCGCGCGAGGTGAGCGTGGGGTCACGCCTCGCGCGTCGGGTCCTCGCCGCGGTCCAGGGCCTTCCACAGGTCCTCGGGCCGGTCCGGGTCGGGGGCGGTGCGCGGCGCCTTGCCGGGGCGGGGGGTGCCGTCGCGCTCGTACTTTCCGGACATGGCCGGCCAGCGGCTGCCGTAGCGCAGGGCGAGGAGCCCGGCCAGCAGGATCAGCAGGCCGCCGGCGGCGGTGACGTAGGGCCAGGCGGTGTACCCGATGGCGTGGATGGTGGCCGCCGCGTCGCCGGTGGTTCTGGCGGCCTCCTCGTCGAGGGCCGTGCTGTCGGAGCCGCCGGCCCAGGCGCTGAGGGCGGCTCCGAGGCCGCTGAGGGCGAGGAGGGCGGCGACGATCCGGCGGCCCGCGCCGCGTACGGCGAAGACGGCGACGAGGGCGGCGAGACCGACGACCGCCAGGGCGGCCGGGACGCCGGTGACGTCCTGGCCGTCGACGGTCAGCGGCAGCGCGCCGCCGCCGGTGGCCGCGTCGCCCTCGGCCCAGGTCTGCCCGGAGGCGAGGAGGACGACGGTCGCGCCGGCCGCGCCGAGGAGCAGACCGGCCGCGAGACTGCGTCGGCTCCCTGCGGAGTCGGGCGCGGCGCCGGACGCGGAGTCGGCGGTTCGGGCACGGGGCTGGGGTACGGGGACAGCACTCACGCCCTCCACTATCCCCTACCGGTTCAGCGGCCGTGGAGCCGGTTGGCCGTATGGACGGCGCGGAGCACGGCGGCCGCCTTGTTGCGGCACTCGGTGTCCTCGGCGACCGGGTCGGAGTCGGCGACGACCCCGGCTCCGGCCTGGACGTACGCGGTGCCGTCGCGGAGCAGGGCGGTCCGGATGGCGATGGCGGTGTCGGAGTCCCCGGCGAAGTCGAGGTAGCCGACGCAGCCTCCGTACAGGCCTCGGCGGCTCGGCTCCAGCTCCTCGATGATCTGCATGGCGCGGGGCTTCGGGGCGCCGGAGAGGGTGCCGGCCGGGAAGCAGGCGGTGAGCACGTCGAAGGCGGTGCGGTCCTCGGTGACACGGCCGGTGACGGTGGAGACGATGTGCATCACGTGGGAGTAGCGCTCGATCGACATGAAGTCGACGACCTCGACGCTGCCCGGTTCGCAGACCCGGCCCAGGTCGTTGCGGCCGAGGTCGACGAGCATCAGGTGCTCGGCGCGCTCCTTGGGGTCGGCGAGGAGCTCGTCGGCGAGCGCCTGGTCCTCCTGCGGGGTGACGCCCCGGTGCCGGGTCCCGGCGATCGGGTGGACCATGGCCCGGCCGTCCTCGACCTTGACGAGGGCCTCCGGGCTGGAGCCGACGACGTCGAACCCGTCGAAGCGGAAGAGATACATGTACGGGGACGGGTTGGTGGCCCGCAGCACCCGGTAGACGTCCAGGGCGCTCGCCGTGCACGGGGTCTCGAAGCGCTGGGAGGGCACGACCTGGAAGGCCTCGCCGGCCCGGATGCGCTCCTTGATGTCCTCGACGGCCTCCTGGTAGGCCTCGCCGCCCCACAGCGCGGTGTACGGCGGCAGTTCGGACGGGGGCAGGACGGCGGGGGCGTTCTCGACCGGGCGGCGCAGGTCGCGCTCCATCGCGTCGAGGCGGGCGACGGCGTCCGCGTGGGCCTCGTCGACGCCGGTGTCGAGGTCGTTGTGGTTGATCGCGTTGGCGATCAGCAGGACGGTGCCGTTCTGGTGGTCGAGGACGGCGAGGTCCGAGGTGAGGAGCATGGTCAGCTCGGGCAGCTTCAGGTCGTCGCCGCCGTGCTCGCCGATCTTCTCCAGGCGGCGGACGACGTCGTAGCCGAGGTAGCCGACCATGCCGCCGGTGAACGGCGGCAGGCCCAGGTCGCTCACCAGGTCGCGCGGGGTGTGCAGGGTCTCGACGGTGGCGCGCAGGGCGTCCAGCGGGTCGCCGGTCACCGGGACGCCGACGGGCGGGGTGCCGAGCCAGTGGGCCTCGCCGTCGCGGGCGGTGAGGGTGGCGTCGCTGCGGACGCCGATGAAGGAGTAGCGCGACCAGGTCCGGCCGTTCTCCGCGGACTCCAGCAGGAAGGTGCCGGTGCGCTCGGCGGCGAGCTTGCGGTACAGGCCGACCGGGGTGTCGCCGTCCGCGAGGAGGCGGCGGCTGACGGGGACGACACGGCGGTCGACGGCCAGCTTGCGGAAGGTGTCGAGATCCATGGCCGGACCTTAGCTGTCGAGGAGGAGGACGTCGGCGTCGAAGCAGGTGCGGTCGCCCGTGTGGCAGGCGGCGCCGGTCTGGTCGACCTTGACCAGGACGGTGTCGGCGTCGCAGTCCAGGGCGACGGACTTCACGTGCTGGACGTGACCGGAGGTGTCGCCCTTGACCCAGTACTCCTGGCGGCTGCGCGACCAATAGGTGCAGCGGCCCGTGGTGAGGGTGCGGTGCAGCGCCTCGTCGTCCATCCAGCCGAGCATCAGCACCTCGCCGGTGTCGTACTGCTGGGCGATGGCCGGGACCAGGCCGTCGGCGCCGCGCTTGAGGCGGGCGGCGATGGCCGGGTCGAGGCTGCTGGCGGGCGGCGTGGCGCCGGGCGTGCTGGTCATGGGCCCATTGTGCCGTGGTCGCGAGCGCTTTCCGGGCGGACGTCCACTGGGCGGACCCCGGGTGACGGTCGTACGCTGGCGGGCATGTCGACCCATGCGAAGCGTGAACGTCTTCTGCTCGCCGATCTGTTGGAAGCGGCCGGTCCCGAGGCCCTGACCCTGTGCGACGGCTGGAAGACCCGCGATCTGGCCGCCCATGTGGTGGTCCGCGAACGCCGCGCGGACGCGGCGGGCGGGCTGCTGGTGAACGCGTTGAAGGCCCGGCTGGAGCGGGTGCAGGCGGAGTTCGCGGCGAAGCCGTACGAGGAACTGATCCAGCTGATCCGCACCGGTCCGCCCCGGTTCTCCCCGATGTCCCTCAAGCAGATCGACGAGGCGGCGAACACCGTCGAGTTCTTCGTCCACGCGGAGGACGTGCGCCGGGCCCAGCCCGACTGGTCGCGCCGTGAGCTGGACCCGGTCTTCGCCGATGTGCTGTGGTCCCGGACCGAGAAGACGGCCCGGCTGCTGGGCCGCAGGTCCCCGGTGGGCCTGGTGCTGCGCCGCCCGGACGGCCAGACGGCGGTGGCCCACAAGGGGACGCCGGTGGTGACGGTGACCGGGGAGCCCTCCGAGCTGCTGCTGTACGCGTTCGGCCGGCAGGACGCGGCGGACGTCGAGGTGGAGGGCGACCAGACGGCGGTGGAGCGGCTGAAGTCGGCCGAGCTGGGGATGTAAGCCCGGGCCCTGCCGCACAGGTCCGCCCGGGTTGGGTCCGGGCAGGTCAGCGGGGCAGTTCGGCGCGGCGGAGCGTGGTGACGGCCAGGCCCGCCGCGCCGCCGGCCGCGCACACGGCCGCGCTCACCGCGAAGACCGGCCCGGTGCCCCAGAGGGCGACGGCGGCCCCGGTGACGGGGTAGCTCAGCGGGGCGATGGCGTAGGTGAAGAACGTCGATACGGAGGTGACCCGGCCCAGGTACGCCGGGTCGGCGGCGGTCTGGACGAGGGCTCCGCACAGCGCCCCGGCCAGGCCGGCCGTGAGGCCGACGAACGCGGCGATCGCTGCGGCGAGGGCCACCGAGGGGACCTGCGCCAGGGCGGCGATGCCGGTGGCGCCGACGAGGGCCATCAGGCACATGACCGTTCCGGCGCGCGGCACCCGGCCCCGGACGGCGAGGACGAGGGCGGACCCGGCCGCCCCGCCGGCGAATCCGGCGACGATCCAGCCCATGCCGGCCGCGCCCCAGCCGCGCTGCTCGGAGAGCAGGATGAGGCCGAGGTTGAGCGGTCCGACGAAGCCGAGCTCGCTGAGGGCGATGACGAGCATGAGCGGGCCGAGCAGCGGGTGGCGGCGGATGTACCGGAGCCCGTCGACGAGGTCGTGCCAGGCGTTGGGGGTCTTCGCGGCGGCCGATGCCTCACCGGAGGTCTCCGGCCCGGGCAGCGGTCTGATCCGCAGCCGCAGAAGCAGCGGCAGGGACAGGGCGAAGAGCACTCCGGCGACGGCGAAGGCGAGCGAGGGTCCGCCGGCGGCCACGGCGACCCCGCCCATCGGCGCGCCGATGATCGAGGAGCCGCGCGCGGCCAGTGCGCGCAGGCCCTGGATCCGGGCGAGCTGGCCCGGGCCGCTGATCCGGGGCGGCAGCGCCCCGACGGCGGGCAGGAACAGGGCGTCGACCGCGCCGAAGAGCAGGGCGACGACCACCAGGACGCCCACGGTGGGCGCGGTGAGGACCAGGGTGGCGGCGAGCGAGAGGACCAGGAGCGCGCGGGCGGCGTCGCTGCCGATGACGACGCGGCGGGGCCCGAGCCGGTCGGCGAGCACTCCCCCGCCGAGCATCAGGAGCGCCCGGGGTATGGACCCGGCGGCGAGCACCAGGCCGGTGCCGGAGGCGCTGCCGGTACGGGCGGCGGCCCAGGCGAGGGCCATGAAGTAGACGCTGTCGCCGATCATCGACGCGGTGTACGCGCCGAGCCAGCGCAGGACGTTCGGGTCGCGGTGCGCGGGCCGTTCGGGGCATTCCACGGTGCCGGCGGTCATGGGTTCGTCCCTGAGGAAGTGAGGCGGTCCGGAAGGGTCGGCGGGTTCACGGGCGGAAGGGGAACCCGTAGGTGTGCAGGGCGACGCTCTCCCGGCCCGCCGTGTCGCCCGCCTCGTCGCGGGCGCGGCCCGCTTCCTCGTAACGGTCGATCAGCGCGCCCATCTCCCGGCTGAGGGAGGCCAGTTCCTCGGCGGTGAGCCGGAGGAGGTTCTCCGAGCTCCAGGAGGCGCTGCGCCATTCCGGGTCCCAGGTGTGCCGGGCGTCCTGATGGGCCCGGTAGAGCTCGACGTGCTGGTCGAAGGACATCCGGTTGGCGGCGGCGTAGACGGCCGCCTTGTCCGGTGCGTCGTCGAAGTCCTCGTCGCTGAAGGTCAGCCCTCGGGAGGACGGCTGCCACCAGCGTTCCCGGCCGTCGGTGCCCTGCCCCTCGGCGGGTTCGATCAGTCCGCTGTCGGCGAGCTTGCGCAGGTGGTAGCTGACGAGCGAGACCGCCTCGTCGACCAGGTCGGCGAGCTGGGAGGCGGTGGCGGTGCGCTTGATGTGCAGGGCCCGGTAGAGCTTCAGGCGCAGGGGGTGGCCGATCGCCTTGAGGGTGTCGAGGTCGGAGATGCGGCGTCGTTCTTCACTGGGCATGACACGACCGTAGACGCACAGGAAAAGTTGCGCAAGAATAATTGCGCAATATTTGTTGCGGAGTTCTTCAGGTGCCGAGCAGCCGTCGGGCGGCCAGCGCGAGCGAGACCTCCACCGCGTCCCGGGGGCGGGTGAGGCAGCGGCCGGTGAGCTGTTCGAAGCGGCGGAGGCGGTTGAGGACGGTGTTGCGGTGGCAGTAGAGCCTCGCGCCCGCCCGCTGCGCGGAGCCGTCCGCGTCCAGCCAGGCGGTGAGGGTCTCCACGATGACGTCGCGGTCGGCGGGGTCCAGCCGGTCCAGCGGGCCGAGCACCCGGTCGGCGAGCGCTCCGGCCAGGGCCGGGGAGGAGGCGACCAGGGCGTCCGGGAGGTGCTCGTCGAGCAGGACGGTGCCTCCGGAGGCGGGGCAGGCGCGCAGCGCGGTCTCCGCCAGCCGCCGGGCGTCGCCGAGCGCGGCCAGGCCCTCGACGGCGGAGCCGATCCCGGCCCGGACGCCGGCCGGTACGTCCAGTGCGGCGGCCAGCTCGCTCAGCTCGCCGGGCGGGCCCGCCAGCGGCAGGATCGCGAACTCGGCCTCCGGGCCCGGGTGCCAGAGCACCGCCGCCTCCGGGGCGGCG
>NZ_JAAGMH010000092.1:0-92574 GCF_010548505.1 Streptomyces sp. SID14515
CGGCCGGGCGCGGCAGGCCCCGGGCCTCGGTGCGCGGCACCCCGTCCGTACGCCCGGCGGCTCCGGCCTCTCCCCCGGCCCGGCGGGCGGCGCCGCCGTCCCGGGCCACCCATTCGTCGGCCCGGCCGATCAGCCAGTCCCGGCTGGGGACGACGAGTCCGGCCGGGGTGAAGGCGATCTTGCGCAGCTCGGTGTGGGTGCCGGAGTCCTTGCGCCAGAGGCCGCTGACGATGTCGACCGCCTCGGTGGGAGTGGCCGCGAACTCCAGACCCGCGTAGACGGGGGCGCAGGCGTCGAGCCCGAGATCCTGCGCGGAGAGCCGTCGCCCGAGCCGCCGGGTGAACACCTCGGCGATCAGCGCGGGCGTGGTGCCGCGCGGCTGCTGTCCCCGGAGCCAGCGGGTGACCGAGGTCTTGTCGTACCGCAGGTCGAGGCCGTGTTCGAGGCCGAGCTGGTCGACCCGGCGGGCCAGGCCGGCGTGCGAGAACCCGGCTTCCGCGATGAGTGAGGCGAGTCGGCGGTTGGGCGTGCGCTGCGGGGGTCGTTCCGACATCAGCTGTACGGTCTCCTGCCTTCGGGGCCGGACGGGCAGCCCTCATGGGAACGGCGCGAATTTAGCGGCCACCGGGGCGGTCACCGCCACCCTTTGCTCCACGTTCATCCGATCGTGTGAGGATTCCGGACAGAGCTGACGGAAACGCCCATCACATGAATGCGCGGCCCGCGTACCCGGGACGCGGCCGTTCCACCTGCCGGGAGGCCGTTCGGGCGACGGCCGTACAGTGGATGCGGGCGCGATCAGTGCAGGGCGCCGTCATCCCGGGGACACCCCTCCGGGCATACGGGGCCCACGTAGGGAGGCATCGGTGAGCGAGCTGCGGTTCGTCCGTCTGGGCTTCGGCGAACAGGCCGTCGAATACACGGAGGCTTGGCAGAAACAGCGTGAGGTGCACGCGGACCGGTTCGAGGACCGGGTGCCGGACACCTGCCTGCTCCTGGAGCACCCGCCCGTCTACACCGCGGGACGCCGCACGGCGGACAACGAGCGTCCGCTCGACGGCACCCCGGTCATCGATGTGGACCGCGGCGGGAAGATCACCTGGCACGGCCCCGGGCAGCTCGTCGGCTACCCGATCCAGAAGCTGCCGCGCCCGGTCGACGTCGTGGCGCACGTCCGCCGACTGGAGGACGCGCTGATCCGCACGGCCGCCGACTTCGGCGTGGAGACCTCCCGGGTCGAGGGCCGCAGCGGTGTCTGGGTGCTCGGCGACCCGGTCGAGCAGCGCCAGGCGCTGGGCGGCCTCTCGCTGGACTTCGACCCGCGACTCCAGGACGAGGAGTTCGACCCGCGGCTGAACGGCCCGGAGTACGCCCCGTCCAACGCCGGCCAGCGCCGCGAGGACCGCAAGCTGGCCGCGATCGGGATCCGGGTCGCCAAGGGCGTCACGATGCACGGCTTCGCGATCAACGTGAACCCGGACAACACCTGGTTCGACCGGATCGTCCCGTGCGGCATCCGCGACGCCGGGGTCACGTCCCTCTCCAACGAGCTGGGCCGGGAGATCACGATCGAGGAGGTGCTGCCGGTCGTCGAGAAGCACCTGCGGGACATCCTGGAGAACGCGGAGCTCGCGCCGAGGGCGGTCGAACAGCCCAAGGCCACGGCCCCGGCTCCGGCGCCCGCCCCCGCTTAGGGCCCACCGGTCGTACCGGCCAGTAGCCCCGACCGCCACCACCGGCCGGGGAATAGGCCCCGCCGGCCGCAGGTTGGGCAGGCGTAGGACCGTTTGATGTACGGGCGTACCCTGGTGTTCGCCAAAGAATCCAAAGCGAATCCGAACCGCGTATCGAACCGCGAACCCACCTGCGGATCGAACCGCGACCCAACGCGAATCCAACGCAGCAGAAAGCAAAGGGGAGCCGGAGTGTCCGCTGTCGCACCCGACGGGCGCAAGATGCTGCGCCTGGAGGTCCGAAACAGCCAGACCCCCATCGAGCGCAAGCCCGAGTGGATCAAAACGCGGGCGAAGATGGGCCCCGAGTACAAGCAGCTGCAACAGCTGGTGAAGGGCGAAGGGCTGCACACGGTCTGCCAGGAGGCGGGCTGTCCCAACATCTTCGAGTGCTGGGAGGACCGCGAGGCCACCTTCCTCATCGGCGGCGACCAGTGCACCCGGCGCTGCGACTTCTGCCAGATCGACACGGGCAAGCCGCAGGCGCTGGACCGTGACGAGCCCCGCCGCGTCGGCGAGTCGGTCGTCACGATGGACCTGAACTACGCCACCATCACCGGCGTCGCACGCGACGACCTGGAGGACGGCGGCGCCTGGCTGTACGCCGAGACCGTCCGCCAGATCCACACGCTCACCGCGGAGCGGGAGGCCGGCGCGACCAAGGTCGAGCTACTGATCCCCGACTTCAACGCCGAGCCCGAGCAGCTCGCCGAGGTCTTCTCCTCGCGCCCCGAGGTGCTCGCGCACAACGTGGAGACGGTGCCGCGGATCTTCAAGCGGATCCGCCCCGGCTTCCGTTACGAGCGTTCCCTGGAGGTCATCACCCGGGCCCGCGAGGCCGGTCTGATCACCAAGTCCAACCTGATCCTCGGCATGGGCGAGACCCGCGAGGAAGTCAGCGAGGCGCTCCAGGACCTGCACGACGCAGGTTGCGAGCTCATCACGATTACGCAGTACCTCCGCCCCTCCGTACGGCACCACCCGGTCGAGCGCTGGGTGAAGCCGCACGAGTTCGTCGAGCTGAAGGACGAGGCCGACGCGATCGGCTACTCCGGCGTGATGTCGGGCCCGCTGGTGCGGTCCTCGTACCGCGCGGGGCGTCTCTTCCAGCAGGCGATGGAGGCGCGCGGCGTCGCCGCCGGGAGCGTCCAGGCCGCACCGGCCGTGTGAATCCGCTCACGAGCGACTACCGAGCAGTAACCGCGTGACCGAAGCGGTCCGGACGCTCCCCGCAGGTCGGGGACGCGTACGGACCGCTTCGGCGTGCGCGGCGCCGGAATCAAGGCTTCATTGGTGTTTGACCGCCCGGTCATGCGCTGGTAACACCAAGCAGTGACCCTAGGTACACGTGCGGCGGCGATCATCCGCAGCCGCCGTCACCGCTTCCCGTACTCAGTCCGCGCCCCTGGGGGCGCATCCATTCCGAGGGGGAACACCACGATGCAGGCCGCACCGGTCCGCGCCCACGCCCTTCCGTCCGTCACCACCGCCCTGCGCGCGGTCGAGTCGCTGCTGCTGAGCAGCGGCCAGCGCACCGCCCGCCGCAACGCCTGGACGGCCGTCCTGGAGGACCGCCGCCGCGCCAAGGACCGGGTGGAGGCCCAGCACGTGCTGGAAGCCGTGGCCGACCACCGTTCCTAGGTCGCTCCCACGTTCCTGGACCGCTCCCACGTTCCTGACTCGCTCCCCCGCCACGTAAACTTCGGTACATGGCGAGGAAGGCAAAAACTGAAGGCGCGGACAGCGCCGAGAACGCAGGGCGGCTCAAGCAGATCGCCCTGACCTACAAGATGACCAAGCGGACCGACAGCAAGATCGGTCTTGTCGTCGCGGGCGTCGGAATCCTCACGTTCGGTGTCCTCCTCGGCATCGGCTTCGCGATCGGTCACCCGGTCTATCTGGGCATCCTGGGCTTCGTCCTGGCCGTCCTCGCGATGGCGATCATCTTCGGCCGGCGCGCCGAGCGGGCGGCCTTCGGACAGATGGAGGGCCAGCCCGGAGCGGCGGCCGCCGTCCTGGACCGGATCGGACGCGGCTGGACCACCACCCCCGCGGTGGCGATGAACCGCAGCCAGGACGTCGTCCACCGGGCGGTCGGCAAGGCCGGCATCGTCCTGGTGGCCGAGGGCAACCCGAACCGGGTGAAGAGCCTGCTGGCGGCCGAGAAGAAGAAGATGGCCCGCATCGTGGTGGACGTGCCGGTGCACGACATCATCGTCGGCAACGGCGAGGGCCAGGTGCCCCTGAAGAAGGTCCGCACCAAGATGCTGAAGCTCCCCCGCGTCCTGACCGGCCCGCAGGTGACCTCCACCAACGACCGGCTGCGCGCGATGGGCGACCTGATGAGCAACATGCCGCTGCCGAAGGGCCCGATGCCCAAGGGCATGCGGATGCCCCGCGGCGGAAAGATGCGCTGACGGCGGCGGCCGACGTACGCACACGACGGGGCGGCCCCGGACCGGTGAACGGTCCCGGGGCCGCCCCGTTTCTCACGCCCCTAGGCGGTCGGGGTCACATCCGGACCTGCACGGCACGCGACAGCCGGTCGTGCAGCCCACGCCCGTCGCGGTCCCAGACCAGCGCGGGGATGACGAGCAGCAGCAGCACGGTCCGCACGATCACGCGCCCGAACCCGAGCCGCCCGCCGCCCTCGGCGACCACCCGTACGCCCAGGAGGCGCTTCCCGGGAGTGCAGCCGATGGTCCCGACGGTCAGCAGGCTCATCACGAGGAAGATCCCGAGCGCCCAGTTCCCCGCCGCCTGCTGGTCACCGCGAGCGAACAGCCCGTATGCGATCACCATGCAGAGCGACCAGTCGATGAAGAGCGCCCCGAAGCGCCGCCCGAGCGGAGCGACCGCGCCGGGCCCCTCCTCGGGCAGCCCGAGTCCCTTGCCCCGGTAGCCGAAGTCGGCGCCCATCTGCTCGGCGGCCGCGCGGGGCCCCGAGAGCCACGATCCGATTGCTTGCCTGTTGTCCACCCGTCCACGGTACTGCGCCCATGTTTGCCCCCGGCCGGGCGGGGCACGGAAACAGCCGCGCGGAGACAGCCGCTGAGATGCCGCCCACCACCGCCCCGGTTAACTTGGGCGAAACAAATGGGTCACGCTTGAGAAATCACGCCTGCCTATGGTCGGGTCCAGCGTGTGCCACCGCACTGGCCGCACCACGAGCTACAACCCCGTCCCTCCCGGGCCGGGAGTAGGAGGAGTTGGATGTTCCAGAACGCCGACGAAGTGCAGAAGTACGTAGCGGACAACGACGTCAAGTTCATCGATGTCCGGTTCTGCGACCTGCCCGGGGTGATGCAGCACTTCACGATCCCGGCAGCGACCTTCGACCCGGCCGAGGAACTGGCCTTCGACGGTTCGTCGATCCGCGGCTTCCAGGCCATCCACGAGTCCGACATGGCGCTGCGCGCGGACCTGTCGACGGCTCGGGTGGACCCCTTCCGCCGCGACAAGACCGTCAACATCAACTTCTTCATCCACGACCCGATCACGGGCGAGCAGTACAGCCGTGACCCGCGCAACATCGCCAAGAAGGCCGAGGCCTACCTCGCCTCGACCGGTTTCGCGGACACCGCGTACTTCGGCCCGGAGGCCGAGTTCTACGTCTTCGACAACGTCCGCTTCCAGACGTCGGCGAACGAGAGCTTCTACCACATCGACTCCGAGGCCGGCGCCTGGAACACCGGGTCGGAGGAGAACAACCGCGGTTACAAGGTCCGCTACAAGGGCGGCTACTTCCCGACCCCGCCGGTCGACCACTTCGCCGACCTGCGTGCCGAGATCTCCCTGGAGCTGGACAAGAACGGCCTCCAGGTCGAGCGCCAGCACCACGAGGTCGGCACCGCCGGCCAGGCGGAGATCAACTACAAGTTCAACACGCTGCTCGCCGCGGCCGACGACCTGATGCTCTTCAAGTACATCGTGAAGAACGTCGCCTGGCGCAACGGCAAGACCGCGACCTTCATGCCGAAGCCGATCTTCGGCGACAACGGCTCGGGCATGCACGTGCACCAGTCGCTGTGGCAGGGCGGCTCGCCGCTCTTCTACGACGAGCAGGGTTACGCCGGCCTGTCGGACATGGCCCGCTACTACATCGGCGGCATCCTGAAGCACGCCCCGTCGCTGCTGGCCTTCACCAACCCGACGGTGAACTCCTACCACCGCCTGGTCCCCGGCTTCGAGGCCCCGGTCAACATGGTGTACTCGCAGCGCAACCGCTCCGCCGCGATGCGCATCCCGATCACCGGCTCGAACCCGAAGGCCAAGCGCGTCGAGTTCCGCGCCCCGGACCCGTCCTCGAACCCGTACCTCGCGTTCTCCGCGCTGCTGATGGCGGGCCTGGACGGCGTGAAGAACAAGATCGAGCCGGCCGAGCCGATCGACAAGGACCTCTACGAGCTGGCTCCCGAGGAGCACGCCAACGTCCAGCAGGTCCCGACCTCCCTCCCGGCCGTGCTCGACGCCCTGGAGGCGGACAACGAGTACCTCCAGGCGGGCGGCGTCTTCACGTCGGACCTGATCGAGACGTGGATCGACTACAAGCGCACGAACGAGATCGCCCCGATCCAGCTGCGGCCGCACCCGCACGAGTTCGAGCTGTACTTCGACATCTAGGCACACCCGGGCCGGGCTCACCCGCGCCCGAGAAGCCGAGGGCCGCCACCTCCTCCGGGAGGCGGCGGCCCTCGCTCGTTCGTCAGCCGCGCCACGGACAAGTACGCCGGCCGGGTCGCGCTCCGGGCTACGCGGCAGCCCGGCCGGGCTTCCTGAGCATTTCCGTCAGGGCGGAGATGCTGTGGTCGCCGTGGCCCGCGTCGACCGCTCGCCGCAGCAGGTCGTGAAAGGCCTTGTGCCACTCGACGTCGAGGTTCGCCTCCTTGCCGAGTTCCTCGTCGTGGACGGCGCCGGCCAGGAACAGGTTCACCGAGGACGCCGGATCGCTGTAGTCGCCGCTGTCGATCTCCTGGGCGAAGACGGGCAGGACCGAGTTGATCATCTCGAACCACTTGACGCTGAACCGCACCATGGAGGCGGCCTCCAGGCCGCGCGCCTGCAAGGCCGCCGCGCCCTGGAAGAAGCCGACGAGCGCGGGCAGCAGGGTGCCGCCCACCGCCATCTCGTAGAGGGCGGCCAGATCCGGGTCCTCACCGAGGTGGACGGTGTCGCCGCCCATCACCCGCAGCGTCGGGGTGAACTCGTCGAAGACCGAGCGATCTCCGCTGTAGTACAGGAGCGTGCTCTCGGCCCCGACCGCAGACGGCACGTTCTTGATCGCTCCGTCCAGATACCGCGTTCCGTGCCCGTCCGCCCAGGCCGCCATCGCGCGGGCCCCGGCAGGCGACCCGCTGTTCAGGGTCACCAGGGCACGCCCGTCGAGGGCGGCGGCCGCCGGTTCCAGTGCTTCGAGGGTGTCGTCGTACGTGGTCAGGCAGGTGATGACGAGCCCGCTCGCCGCGACCGCCGCACCCGTCGACCGCGCCTGTACGGCCCCCTTCGCCACAAGCGGTGCGGCCTTCGACGGGGTCCTGTTCCATACGGTGACCGGGTGCCCGGCGTCGATGAAGGCCTCGGCCAGCGCCCTGCCCATCGAGCCCAGCCCGATGACGGTCACGGGGGTGCGGAGGTGCCCTGTCATGTGGTGGTGCTCCTGTCTCCAGCCGATGCGGCCGAACCCTGCGACCAGGTTCATGTCCGCTTTCGCACGGGGCTGTTGCGCTCTCCGTGCACTGTCGGTTCCATGCTGTGGGGGCGCGAACTGTTCTACAAGTACCTACATTTTTAGCCGATACCCACACTTTTGTTAGGGAGCACTGATGAAGAGGCGGAGCTATACGTGCGGGTTGGATGCCGCGATCGACGTCATGGGAGGAAAGTGGAAGGGCCTCATCCTGTTCTGGCTCGATGAAGGGCCTCTGCGCTTCGGTGAGTTGAGGCGCACGGTGACCGGCATCAGCGAACGGATGCTGACCCTGCAACTGCGGGAGCTGGAGGCGAGCGGCCTGGTGCACCGGGAGGTCCACCATCAGGTCCCGCCCAAGGTGGAGTACTCGCTCACGGAGTTCGGCCACTCGCTCATCGAGGTCCTCGCACCACTCGGGCAGTGGGGCGAGGAGAACATGGAGCGCCTCGAAGCCGCGCGCGGGGCCGCGGAGTCGGCAGGCGTATCGGGGTCGGCGGCGTCATGACGCGCGTACCGACGGTCCGAGCACCTTCGAGGCCGTTCCGCAGCCCCTGACACCCCCTCGGAGTGCGCGGCAGCCGTCGATGGTGCTGTCAGTCGCGCCGAGCCTCGCTCCAGAAGGACCGGGCCTCCCGCAGGGCTGCCCTGGCGCCGTCACCGTTGTTCGGATAGAGGGCCTGCTCGCCAAGGACGACGTCGTAACGGTGCTCACCGTTTCGGCACATAAGCCTGCCCGTGGGGCGTCTCCTGGTACCAGCGGATCGCTTCCTCCTGAACTGCCTTGGTGCCTGCGGACAAGCGCTCCCGCCATAGAACGGAACTGGCCACTCGCACCTCCTCGCCCTGAGCCGGTCAGGCCTGTGTGTTCCCGGATTCCGCACGATCGCATCGGCCTCTATTCAGAGCAGCGCCGAAGGTCACGAGCGTTCACTGGTACTGCTCCACGGGAATAGGGGTGGCTCCCGCGCCAGTGATCGTCATGGGGCGGGGTACTAGGGCGCCTCTTTCGGATCATGGCTAGGTGGCATCCCACTCTGCTTGCAGCCAGCTGAGTTGCACCCCGCTGAGCGGCGGCTCAAAACCTGCAGGGAACAGGAGCGTGAGTGGCTGTGGCCACATGTATTCAAGCCCGTGCTCCTCACAGTGCAGAGCGATGAGATGCGGCCCCTCCCCGCAAGCCTCGCGCTGGTAGAAGCGGTCATGCGCCTGACAGAAGTAGGAGAACACCGCGCAGTCGTCCTCGTCAGTCGGCTCGTGGAAGCCGGGATCCCGGACGATCAGTGTCACCGGTTCCTGAAGGTTGAACCGGGGAATGGGCCGAGGATCGCACCACAGCAGTCGAGGAGGAAACACACGATCATTCTGCGCCAAGGGCGGCTTCGAGTCAGCGCGCGGACCAGATGAAGATGCCCGCGAGGTGGAGTGCCGCTTGGTAGATGGTGGCGGTCTTGTCGTATCGGGTGGCCAGACCGCGCCACTGTTTGAGCTTGTTGATGCACCGCTCGACTGTGTTGCGCTGTTTGTAGGCGTCGCGGTCGAAGGCCGGTGGTCTGCCGCCATGGCTGCCGCGGCGTTTGCGGTTCGCGGCCTGGTCGGCGGGCTGTGGGATCACCGCCCGGACCCCACGCCGGCGAAGATGAGCGCGGATCGCGCGGGACGAATACGCCTTGTCGGCCAGGACCACCTCCGGCGTGGTCCTGGGGACGGCCGGTCGGCCGGGGCACCCGTAGCCGGGCCATTACCTGGGTGAACGCGGGTGCGTCACCTGCCTGGCCGGGTGTGAGAACGAAGGCGAGCGGCCGACAGCGGCTGTCCGCGGCAAGGTGGATCTTTGTGGTCAGCCCGCCGCGGGACCGTCCGAGGGCATGGTGGTCCGGCTCGTCGGCCGGGGCCCCTTTTGACGGGCCCCGGCAGCGTGCTGATGAGCTCGGACGACGGTGGAGTCGACCGCGACGACCCAGTCGAAGTCGCCTTCGGCGTCGGCCTGGGCCAGCAGGGCGGTGAAGACCTTCTCCCAGGTGCCGTCGGTGGCCCACTTCCGCAACCGGTTATGAGCGCCCTTCCACGATCCGAAGTGCTCGGGCAGGTCCATCCACGGCGTCCCGGTGCGGTACTTGAACGCGATCGCGTCGATCACCTGCCGGTGATCCCGCCACCGCCCGCCCCGCTTCGGAGTCCGGTCCGGCAGCAGCGGCTCGATCCTCGCCCATTGGGCGTCAGTCAACGACACACATCAACCAACGATCAGATGATCCGAAAGAAACGGCCTAGGCCCCGTACGTCGAAGAAGCTCAGGCAGCCCTCGTAGTACTCGTCCGTCTCGTTGCAGCTCTCAGTGATCCGGGGGTTGAGCAGGACGATGGAGGGCGCGTCGCCGGGCTGCTGGACGACGGCGGCGGCGCGGCTGATGCCGATCTGTGGGGTCGCGAGGCCCGTGCCCTTGGCGAAGGGGTGCACCTGACCGATGCGGTCCATGGCGGCGAACAGCTCGTCCACGACCCGTTCTGCTTCGTCCCGTTCGGCGGGCAGCTCGAAATCCACGTGAACGTCCGCTGTTCACCGGCGTCCCCGCGGATGAGCGGGGTGCGCAACGGCGAGGCTTCGGCGGTCATGGATGTCTCGGTGCCCCGGACGACAGGTCGAGAACAGCCGGGGGGACCAACTGGACCTCACGTTGCGCGGGTGGGCAGACGTACGGCTCCTGGAACCAGTTGCCCCCTTCTCGTGGGCCACGGTGTACGCGTACTCGGTCCGGGCGGACTCGCCTGAGTGGAGAGGGAAGCGGCCGTGCTCGTCCTCGAAGAGCAGCCAGGCCTCGCCGACGTCCGCACCAGCACCGGCTTCGCCACCGTCTCGCGCGGTTGCCCGACACGTCCGACAGCCCCACTCGTTGCTGTCGGCCTCGGCGGCTAGAACGTCCAGGGAGCGGCGATCGAGCCGTCGATCTCCAAGCCGTAGCACTGTGCCTGCGCGGCCTCCTCAGCTCTGCCCTCGTGCTCCCAGAGATCAGCAAGCGGGCCGACGCCACAACCGGCATCGACCGCCGCCCGGTGCGTGCGTTCGGCACCGGGCGCCTTCCGGTTCCGTTCCATCATGGCCAGCCTCTCCAGCGCGTAGAGGTCTCCTCGCTCTGCCGCGCGCCGATACAGCGTCTCGGCCCGGTCCGGGTGGTGCGCCTCCTGGCACCGGGCCGCCACTGCCCAGGTCTGAGGGTTACGGAACTCAGTCAGCCGATGCAGGACCGACTCCACGTCGTCCGAGTACACGCTCATCAGTGCGGCGACCGCAGCGAACGTCCCGACCGGCCAAGGCCGCTTCGCTGCGCCGAGCGCATCCCGGTCGGCCAGTTCGACGACCGTCCAGGCCAACCGTTCGGCCTCGGCCCGGTCACCGCCCTGATCCCGTTCGATCGCCATCATGCCCAGTTCGAATCCATCGCCACGTTCCGCGAACGATCGGGCCAGGACCTCAGCCTCGTCCCACTCGTCAGCATGGCACTTGAGCGTCACCAGTTCGCCCTTGGCATTCCGGTCACCCGCCGAGGCTCCCATCCAGAGAAGCTCTTCATACTCCGCAAGGTCGCACGTGTTCTGGTTCTGGCGAAGTTTGGCCAGCAGGAACGGCGCTTCCGGATCTCCGAGCTCCGCAGCCTCTGCCAACGCCTTTTCCGCCTCCGGCCCTTGAGACAGCACCTCCGCCAGCGAGGTCAGCGCGGAAGCCAGCCCGGTCGTGGCCGCTTCCCTGACAAGCCGCTCGGTCTCATCGGCGTCGCCGGACTCACTGAGCGTCCAGGCCAAGGCCAGCATCGGCTCCGGGTCCCCGCTCCGGAGGACCGATCGCGCCAAGCTCTCGGCTTCCTCGGTCAGGTCCCGGTACGCCATCATCGTGACGATCGGCTCCCAAGCCGGACCGTGTCCTTCGTCCGCCGCTCGGCGCAGCAGCGCGGCCGCCAGACGCAGCCGCCCCCGGTGCTGTGCGGAGCGGGCCAGTTCGTACAGGTCGGCAGCGGTCGCCGAGTGGTGTTCGACGGCGTGCCAGAACGAGGCCGGCGGGAAGCACTCGCGCCGGGCCGTCCGGGCGTAGTGGTCGAGGTAGTCCGCCAGGCGGCACACTCCCGGCTGCGCGCCCATGCCGTGGTCGTGGGCAACGTCGCCGAGCGCCGCCACCACGTCCTTGATCCTGGTCCGTGCGAAGGCAAATGCGGTCTCGAACCATTCCACCGGCGCTGCGGCACGCTGAGCATCCGTCAGATAGCCTGGCGCGGCCGCTTCCAGAAGCGCGAGCGGGAGCGGGGAGGTATGGCCTAGTCTGCGCGCGTCCATCGCGGCCGTGACAACGGCCTTGCCATAGCAATCCTGCGCTCCGTCCGCCTGCTCGTACCACTGGATCAGAGCCGGGCCGCCCGCCAGGGTCTGAGTGACGGAACCGTCCGGAGCGGTTTGCGCGGCGACGGCCAGCGACCCGTCGTCCGTCTCGTGCAGCCGTCCCAACGCCGGGCCGTCGAAGACCGCAGGAACAGTGATCACCCGCGCCCCCGCGAGCAGCGCTCTGGCCTGCGGGTGGCGGTCCTGGACTCCGGTCGGGCGATCGGTCAGTTCGTGTCGGTGGCCCGGCCAAAGGGTGGCGATGACCACCAACGGCTCCGGCTGCTCCAACCTTCGGCGCAGTGCGGCAGCAGCGGCCTCACCGCCATGGCCGCCGAGCAGTTCTTGGGCCTCGTTGAGCCACAGCACAGTGCGTGGGCCGAGAGCGTCGGCGGCGAGAAGCCGGTGCAGGCTGTCGGCGTCCTTCGGATACGCCAGCATCCAGTCGGCGAGGCAGGCAGCGACCGCCTCGTACGCGGCGCGGGTCTTTCCTGTGCAGCTGTACCCGCTCAGCACAAGCAGAACGGGATCCTCTCCGGACGCCGCATCCGTCAGCAGGTCCCGCAGCTCGTGGTCGTGGCGGCGGACGATGTACGCCGGGAGCACGAAGCCTATGGCGTCCGCCCGCAGCGGATCGGCGATCGCCCCGTGCACTCCGAGCCGCTCAGGCTGCCAGTCGGCCAGCGGACGTGGTAGATCGAGGGGGCTGACGATGCCGGGCCCTCCGCCCGAGTACACCGGCTGTCGCGCGCTGCCACCGCTGTGCCCACTCATCCGCTCGGCAGCGGCATCCCGATGGCGATGGCGCCAGTGGTCGAAGTCGAAAAGATGCCGCTCGTCGCGCAGCGGCTCCACTCCTTGGCGCTTCGCCTCGGCACCGATGGCGCGCACCAGCTCGATCAATCGCTCCGCAGACATCGGCAAGTTCCGTCCGAGGAGCCAGCCGGCGACCGTCGAAGGTGACTTGACACGGGCACTGCTCGCAAGTCTGCGCAGCGCCGGCACGGGCTTGAGCCTGCTGAGGCGCCACTCCCCCAGGGTCCGCAGGTCCGATCGGAACCGTTCCTCAGCACTGCCCGGCACGCTGCCTCGCCTGTCCGATCTGTCTCACCCCGCCGTTGGACGGCCACTCGACGTACGCCCGGTGACCTTCCCACTCTCGGCTTCGACTGTACAAACAGAGAATCGCGGTTCCGTACGGACCCATCGGACAGCGAGAGTCCCGATCGACCTGTTCTCCACGAAGGGACCCTCGTGCCATTCGCCGATGCCGTCCGCACCAGTGCGACCGCGTTCTCCTCTCCGGGTGTTGTTGTCCTGGTCGTCTTCCTGCTGCTCTATCTGGGCGTTGTTCTGCCTGCGGTGTGGTCACGCCGGATCCAGCGTCGGCAAGCGGCCGCGCGAGTACTGGAGTTGCTGCTCAGCCAACTTCTGCTCGCACTCCGTGCGTTGACCGGTCTCCTCCGGCGCTGATCAACCCGGCGGACACTGGCGGGAGCTCGGCGCCGCACTTTATCGCTTCCCGGCGAGCTCGACCTGCGCATCGAAGGTCACCCTGTCCAATACAGTCGGGCCCGTGGCTGCCTGGTGCTTTTGACGACACCAGCGGTGCCGACTCGGACAGGCGGCCAGCTGACCTCAACCGCCACGACCGCACCGTCGCCGGCCCGGCAAATGTCGACCGGGCCGGGACTCGGGATGCTGGTGTACCCACACCCCGGCTTGGCCGAGTTGGCATCCATCGCCGGAAGAACACAACCCCGTCGCTCACGCGGCGTAGCACCCCGTCAACTTGATGTCGCTCCGGGAGTGGAACTGAAGCTCGGTGTAGTCCTTGACGCTCGTGGCGATCGCTCTCCAGCCGTCCGCCGCGGCGGACGACAGAGCAGTCGGTACCTGCAACATTCCAGGTACCGGCCCTGGGAGCGACCCGCCATCGCGGTTGTCGGTCAACGCGGCCCGCTGCACCGGGGGTCGGGCCGCGGCCATCGACATCGGGGGTTTCTCATGCAGATCCGCAAGCGCTTCCTCGCCGTCGCCATGACCGGCGCGCTCGCCGGGGGCGGTCTCGTCGGCGGTACGGCCAGTGCGGCCGGTACGGCCGCCAAGGGCGATGTGGGCACCCAGAGCGCCTACAAGACCACCACGGCGGACCAGTGGAAGGTCATCGCCGGCGACGTACTGGACGGCACCGACTTCAAGTTCGAGTTCAAGAGCTCCGCGGCCTCGACGGGGCAGCGAGCCCACTGATCGCCAGGGGCCTGTACGGGTGGTGTGAGCGCGGCGTCAGCGCAGCGAGGGCCGCGCCCTTCCCGCCCAGTACTCGTCCGCCGTGATGCCCAGCAGGACCACGTCGTGGTACGTGCCCGCGAAGAACTCGTGCTGGCGCAGGCGGCCCTCCTCCACGAAGCCGAGTTTGCGGTAGAGGGCCAGCGAGGCGTCGTTGAAGGCGTAGACCTCCACCTCGCACTTGTGACAGCGCTGTTCGGCGAACATGTAGGTGAGGATCAGTTCGGTGGCCTCGGCCGCGTAGCCCTGGCGGCGGTGTTCGCGGGTGACCTCGATGCCCGTACGGAAGCGGCCCGCCCTCGCGTCCGTCTCGCCGACCGACACCGCGCCCACGAAGGCGTGCTCGAAGCGGGTCTCGATGACCAGTTGGTACGAGGCCGGGTTCGGGGTGCGGCCGGCGCGTTCGGTGGCCCAGGCGCGGAAGCTCTCGTCCGAGCGCGGGGGTTCGACCACGTCGGCGTTGCGGGCGTCCACGGTGTGCAGGGCCAGGGCCCGGAAGCCCTCCCAGTCCTGCGGTTCGATGCCCCGCAGGCGTACCCTCTCGCCGGTCCACAGGTCGCTCATCGGGCTCCAGACTGGTGTGTGCATGCAGGGGGCGGTCAGGTCGGTCGGTCAGGTTACGTGGCGTGCGATCGTTCTCGCGACGGTCAGGGACTCCGTGTGCGTGGTGTCCACCTCCAGGTCGTACGCCACGCCCCGGTGGACCGTCTCCGCCTGTGCCGCGGCCATGCCCCTCGGGCGGTCGCCCCGGGCGATCTCGCGGGCCTCCGCGACCGCGCCCTCGCAGTGGACGCCCACCCACAGGACGTTCAGGCCCGTCAGCGCCTTGTGCCACGGTTCCTGGGAGGCCGGGCCGCCGAGGAACACGTCGTCGATGATGACCTTCGCTCCCGCCCGGGCCATCGCGGCCACGCCCTCGCGCCAGGCCGCCTCCAGCCTGCGGAACTCCTCGCCGATCGCCACACCGCCGTCCGCCGCGAACTCGATGCCCTCGCCGCCCGACCTCAGGGACGCGGGCAGCGCGTCGACGAACGTGTCGATCGCGGCGGCGAGCCACGGGGTCGGCAATTGAGCCTGGAGGCAGCGGACGATGCCGGACTTGCCGGAGCTGGAGCCGCCGTTCAGCACGATCACCTGGGTTGTCACCCGGTCACAGTAGAGGCAACCCGTGCGGTGTTCGACGCGTTTTCGGCGAGCCGCTCGCTAGGCGGGCCTGATCGTGGCCAGTTGCGCGAGCAGCAGGATCAGGCGGTACGCCGTCGCGTAGTCGGGGGCCGTGAAGGCGACCGTACGGGCGCCGCCGGTGCGCGTGACGCCCGGTACGAGGGTCGCCAGGTCGACGGTGTGCGCGCCCGCGAGGTCGACCTCCACGTCCAGCGGAGCGGGGGCGAGCGTCAGGGGCGGGATCTCCGCGCGGCGGGTGATCGCGTCCGCCGCCGCTCGGCGCAGCCGGTCCCGGGCCTCCTCCGGGTGCAGGGTCACGGCGGCCGCAGCGCCCAGGGCCTCCTTGACCGCGACGGTGACCGCCGCCGGGACCAGCTCGGTCAACTCGGCGCAGGCCGCGTCGTCGCCGCTGAGCAGGACGACCGGTACGCCGAGGTGGCTGGCCATGGCGGCGTTGAGCCCGATCTCGCCCAGCGAGCGGCCCGCCACCCGTACGTCGAGGATCTCGCCGTTCATGGTGTGCGCCAGCACGCCCGGCCCCTCCCCCGCGCGCACGTGGTAGCCGACGAACAGCGCCGCGTCGGTCTCCGCGGCGAGCCCGGCGAGCATGTTCAGCGCGCGCGGCTTGCCCCGGACCAGACGGGCTCGGCGGTCGAGCTGTTCCGGCAGGAGGTTGCGGAAGGTGCCGTGCGCGTCCGCCACCAGGACGTCGGCCGTGGGGTCGGCGTCCAGGACGCCCGCGATCACCGCGTTCGCGTCTGCCGTCATCAGCTCCCGGCCGCGCTGGTAGTCGTAACGCTCGGGGTTCGTCTCGGCGGGGTGGACGATGCCCGAGACGCCTTCCATGTCGACCGAGATGAGTACCTTCATGAAGCCGGGAGCCTACCTCGCGTGCGTGTGGCCGGTCAGGAGCCGGCGAGGCTCGTCCGTGCCGCGTTCATGAACGCGGTCTTGGCCTCCTCCAGGTGCTCGTTGACCTCGACGTCCCCGATGTCGCGCCACACGGCGGCGTTGAGGGCGTGGCCGTACGCCGTCACGGGCTCGCGCAAGGCCTCGTCGCACAGGAGCGTGACATTGCCGGACGCGGTCCACAGTGCGGTCATGACCGGGCTCGTCTGCGTCATCCAGCCGTCCTCGTCGTCGCCCCACGGGTCGGGGCGGCGGTAGGCGGCCCGTTCCGCGGCCTGGGCGCAGGAGACGAACTCCTTGAGCACAGCGATCTGTTCGGCCCGGCGGCTCTCCGTCGTCGCCACCGCCTGGCGGCGCTCCTCGACGCGTTCCGCCGAGCGCTGGGTGGCGCGCTGGGCGAGAGCCGTCAGGCCACCGCCCAGCGCGACCCCGGCGAGCGATACGGCCGAAGTCCAGAGATCTGCCGCCATGGTGACGCCCTTTCACCCGTGTCCCCTGTGCGGTCGTGACCATGATCCCGCAGGGGCGGCGGGCCGGGCATGCCGGTGTCCCCGGCCGGACGGGCCGGCCGGGGACACCGGGCGATCGACGCGTGAGTCGGGTCAGCGGCCGTAGCGGATCAGGGCGCGGACCATGCGGCAGGTGGTGTCGGACGGCGGGTGGATGCCCAGGCGCTCGGCGGTGACGCGTATCCGGTGGTTGCCGGCGCTGGAGGGCTGGTAGACCCCGCTGTCGAGCAGGGCGATGGCCAGGCGCATGGCCTTGAGGCGGCGGTTGTGGGAGACGTACCACTCGCGGGGGCGGCCCGCGGGCAGTCGCTTCTTCGGCAGCGGCACCGGAAGCGGCGGGTGGAAGGGCATCGGGAGCTGTCGGTCGAGCGGCTCGGTCGTGGCTGTGGCAACGGCCATCGGCATCCTCCTGGCAGCGTGGTGGAACCCTCACGAACTCCCTCCATTTTACTGCCCTCCACTGACAATCGCCCCTGGCCAGAGGCCATTTCGGCAGTCCCTCGCGTAACCTTGGCCCCATGGAGATCTGGATCAATCCGGCCTGCTCGAAGTGCCGCAGCGCGCTCACCCTGCTCGACGCGGAAGGGGCCGACTACACCGTCCGCCGCTACCTGGAGGACGTGCCCTCGCCGGAGGAGATCCGGGCCGTGCTGGACCGCCTCGGTCTGGAGCCGTGGGACATCACGCGGACCCAGGAGGCGGCGGCGAAGGAGCTGGGGCTCAAGGAGTGGCCCCGGGACGCCGGGGCGCGGGAGCGGTGGGTCGCAGCCCTTTCCGAGCACCCGAAGCTGATCCAGCGGCCGATCATCACGGCCGAGGACGGCACGGCCGTGGTGGCGCGGAGCGAGGAGGCGGTGCGGGACGCGCTGGGGCGCGGTGTCTGAGGACGTGGGCCCGTTAAGGAGCTGGGGCTCAAGGAGTGGCCCCGGGACGCCGGGGCGCGGGAGCGGTGGGTCGCAGCCCTTTCCGAGCACCCGAAGCTGATCCAGCGGCCGATCATCACGGCCGAGGACGGCACGGCCGTGGTGGCGCGGAGCGAGGAGGCGGTGCGGGACGCGCTGGGGCGCGGTGTCTGAGGACGTGGGCCCGTTGACGATCCAGCTCTTGTGAGACCCCGGGGGCGAATGCCGTGCGGGCTCAGCGTTCGTCCGTGCCCGCGCGCTTGGCCGTGGACAGGGCGATGCGGTTCCAGGTGTTGATCGTGAAGATCAGGGCCAGCAGGTGGGCCAGCTCCTCCTCGTCGAAGTGGGCCGCCGCCCGGTCGTAGACCGCGTCCGGCACTCCGGCGTCACCGATCCGCGTGACCGCGTCCGTCAGGTCGAGCGCGGCCTGCTCCTTCTCCGTGAAGAAGTGGGTCGCCTCCTGCCACACCGCGACCATGTGCAGGCGCTCCTCGCTCTCGCCCGCCTTGCGCGCGTCCGTGGTGTGCATGTGCAGGCAGTACGCGCACCGGTTCAGGTGCGAGGCGCGGATCTGGACCAGTTCGACCAGCGTCGGGTCCAGGCCGGCGCGGGCCGCCGCGTCCAGGCCGATCACCGCCCGGAAGACCTTCGGGGCGGTCTTCGCGAAGTCGAGCCGGCCCGTGCCGCTGTTGCGCCGCACGGTGGTGGCGGGGGCGGTGGTGCGGTCGTTCGTCTTGATCTCCGTCGTCGTCATGGGTACGAATCTAGGGCGACAGGCGACTGGGTGTGGGGTGCATTTCTATGACGGATTCATGGGTCAATTCCGCGGAGGTCCTGGGCAGCGATCTGCCGCTGGAGCTCTCCGGCACGGGTAATCGCCGGGCCCTTCTGATGGACGCGCTCCGTGATGCCGTGCGCGGCGGGCGGCTCGCCCCGGGCACCCGGCTGCCGCCCTACCGCTCGCTCGCCGCCGACCTGGGCCTGGCCCGCAACACCGTCGCCGACGCGTACGCGGAGCTCGTCGCGGAAGGGTGGCTGGCGGCCCGGCAGGGGTCGGGGACGCGGGTCGCCGAGCGGGCCGTCCCGGTGACCCCGGTGCATCGGCCGCGTACCCCCGAGCGCCCGGCGCGCCCGGTCCATGACCTGGTCCAGGGGCAGCCGGACCCCTCGGTCTTCCCGCGCACCGCCTGGCTGGCCTCGGCGCGGCGGGCGCTCGCCGCCGCACCCGACGACGCGTTCGGGCCCGGTGATCCGCACGGGCGGCCCGAGCTGCGGCGGGCCCTGGCCGGCTATCTGGCCCGGGTGCGCGGGGTACGGACCGCGCCGGAGCGGATCGTGCTGTGCTCGGGGGCCGCGCACGGGCTGCGGCTGCTCGCGGAGGTGGTCGGCGGTCCGTGGGCGGCGGAGGAGTACGGGCTGCCCTTCCACCGCGAGCTGCTCGCCTCCCACGGGGTCGGCACCCGGCCGCTCGGCGTGGACGCGGACGGTGCCCGGGACGACGGGCTCACTCGCCGCGACCGTGCCGTACTCCTCACGCCCGCCCACCAGTTCCCCACCGGCGGACCGCTGCACCCCGCGCGGCGGGCGGCCGTCGTCGACTGGGCCCGGGCCACCGGCGGGCTCGTCGTCGAGGACGACTACGACGGGGAGTTCCGCTACGACCGGCAGCCCGTGGGCGCCGTCCAGGGGCTCGATCCCGAGCATGTGGTGTTGGTGGGGTCCGTGAGCAAAAGCCTCTCCCCTGCGCTCCGGATCGGGTGGATGGTGTTGCCCCAGCGGCTCGTCGCCCCCGTCGTCGCGGCCAAGGGCGAGCGGGAGCAGTTCTCCAGCGCCACCGAGCAGCTCACCCTCGCGGACTTCGTCGAGTCGGGCGCGTACGACCGGCAGGTGCGGCGGATGCGGCAGCGCCACCGTCGCCGCCGGGACCAGTTGGTGGCCGCCCTGCACGCGCGGGCCCCGCACGTCCGGGTCACCGGGATCGCGGCCGGGCTGCATGCCGTGGTGGAGCTGCCGCCCGGCACCGAGCGGTCGGCGGTCCGGGCGGCGGCCTGGCAGGGGCTCGCGGTGGAGGGTCTCGCCGACTATCTGCACCCGGGGGCGGACCACCGACACCCCCGGGACGGGCTCGTCGTCGGGTACGCCACACCCGCCGAGTCCGCCTATCCGGAGGCGCTGGAGGCCCTGTGCCGCTCCCTGCCGCCGGTCAGCCCGCCGCCTGCTCCTCCGCCGCCGCCAGCAGCTCCGTGAGGTGCAGGCCGAAGCGGGCGTCGCAGGCGTGCGGCACCCCCGTGCGTACCGCTTCGGCCAAGGCGTCCACCGCGCCCCGGAACGCGGTCTCCGCGCCGGCCCAGCCGGGGATCGACGCCGTGCCCCGCTCGCCCCGGAACTCGATCTCGACGCCCGCCGCGCCGGGCGGGGCGCTCAGCCCGAGCGTCACCGTGCTGGACGCGCCGGAGGTGTGGCGCAGAATCAGGTGCGTGGTGTCGGCCGGCCCCGGGGCGGCGGTCAGGCGCTCGACGTCGCCCAGGACCGGGATCAGCACGGAGAGCGCGTGCGGGCCGACGTCCCACAGGCCGCCCTTCTCGCGCCGCCACGGGGAGTCCGCGTACTCGCTGCTCGAACCCTCGGCGTAGAGCGAGCCGAGCCACTGGGCGCGGGCCGTGAACCAGCCGTCCACCGCCGCCTGTTCGGCGATCCACGCGGAGGTCTCGGGCGCGAAGCGCAGCGTGCAGAAGACCACCGAGGCCACGCCCGCCTTCTCCGCCGCCTCGGCCACCGCACGGGCCCCCGCCACCGTCGTGGCGACCGGCTTGTCCATCAGGAGGTGGCAGCCCGCCTCCGCCGCCCGGACCGCGAGCGGGGCCTGGACGTCCGGCGGCAGCGCGAAGGCCACCGCGTCGCTCGCCTCCAGGAGCGCGTCGATGCCCTCCTCGCCGGTGTACGCGTGCGTCCCGTGGGCGGCGGCGAGGGCGTCCGCCGCCTCGGCGCGGCGGCCCCACACCCCGCTCAGCTCGACGCCGGGGTGGGCGGCGAGCGCGGGGGCCTGGGTGTTGCGGGCCCAGGGGCCGGTGCCGAGGAGGCCGATGCGCAGAGGGGTGGTGCCTGCAGTCGTCATGCGTGCCAGTGTGCCGGGTGCGGCGGGCGGTCGGGCAGGGGGCCGGGGCGTTCACCCGCCCGCTCGCCCGCCCGCCGGGGCAGGCGCCCGGCCAGGATGCCCGGCCCCGCACGCCGCCACGCCCCGGAAGGCACCCGGACCCCGAATGCGGTGGCGCGAAGCGGCCTTGCCCCGTTACGTTTCCGGGGCCGGCCGCGGGACTCCGGCGCGACTCCCGAGACTTGCCTGTGAAGCGATGATTTCGTTGTTCGCGCCTCCATTCCCCGGCCGGCACTCCAGCCTCCCGGGGGACGACCATGAACACGCCCGAAAGCCGCGCCGACCGCGCCACCGACCTCGTCGCCGCCGAGGACGTCCTGCTCTTCGTGAACGCGGCGATCACCGCGACCGGGCAGCGCGAGTTCCGTTCGGGCGCCGCCGACCAGCAGCTGTCCCTGGACTTCCTGCACACCTATGTACGGGTCAACTACCGCCGGGTGTACGCGGCTTCGCTGGCCCTGGACATCAACCACCACAACGCGGCGCTCATCGTGCGCCGACTGCTGGAGACGACGGGCGAGGCGAGCCCCGAGGAGCGGCGTACCGAGGGCCGGCTCATCGCCGCCCGGCTGGCACTGCTGCCGCCGCCGCGCGTCTACCGGCTCTTCGGCGAGCTGCGGCGGGCCGGAGTCAACAACCGGCGGACCCGCGCGATCATGCGGGACTGGCTGGCGGCCCGGCCGGATCTGGGCCATGACGCCGTGAAGTACCGGGCCGGGCTGAAGACCGCCGCCCGGCACATCCATCTGCCCTGCCCGGAGGGGGCCGCCCCGCTCTCCGAGGTCGGGGCGTTCCTGTTCCGGCCGGGGCGGCTGCCCCGCTACGAGCACGGGTTGCTCGACGCCTGGCGGCGCGCCCACTACGAGCAGGGGGCGGTGGCCGAGCTGCCGTTCACCGTCGCGGAGGGGTTCGCCGCCCGACACGGGATGAAGCGCGAGGTGTTCCTGAAGCGCGCCGCGCCCCGGATGACCCGGCTGGAGCGGCTGCGTACCCAGGAGCAGCGAGTGGTGGGTGAGCGGCGGCCGGACGTCGATCTGACCGTGATGCCGCTGACCCGGCTCGCGCTGTACGTGCTGTCGCTCGGCTTCGAGCAGCGTGCCGAGCGGCGCGCCGAGCTGACCGGCGCCCTGCGCGCGGCGGCCCGCCGGGCGGCGGGCGGGCACGCGGGGAGCTGGGGGCGGGTGCACGCGGTGCTGGACGACAGCTTCTCCTCGTCCGGGTCGGGGCAGAAGCGGCGGCGGCCGCTCGCCGTGGCGCTGGCCTGCCACCATCTGCTGGAGGCGCTCGCCGCGCCCGGCGCGTACCGGGGGCTGTGGACCTCGGGGGCGCGGGATGCTCTGCTCGTACGGCCGTGGGGGCCGTCCCCGCTGGGGATGCGGGTGCTGGACGCGCTGGAGCCGGGTCCTGGCGGGGCGGCCCCGGACCGGCTGGTGATCGTCTCGGACGGCTGGGACAACGCCCCGGCGGGGCTGGCCGGCGAGGTGCTGCGGGTGTGGCGGCACCGGCTGGATCCGGCGCGGCGGACGGCCGTGGTGCACGTCAACCCCGTATACGACGCCGAGGGTTTCGATGTGCGGCGGCTGGCGGCGGGGGTGGCGACGGCCGGGATCCGGGACGCGGAGGATCTGCCCGCCCTGGTGGAGATCGCCCGGTTCGCGGAGGGGCGTACGGGGCCGGCGGAGCTGTACGCCTATCTGGACCGGCGGGTGGCCCGGTTCACCGGAGGGGGAGACGGACAAGGCGAAGGGGTGGTCGTGTGAACCGGCTGGAGCTGAGCGGGCTCACCGCCCGGCCCTCGCAGGTGTGGGGCGGCGTCCGGCTCGTCCCGCTGGTCCGGGCGGAGCCGGTGGCGGGGCTGCGGCTGCACCGTGAGGTGTACGAGGGCCTGGGCGTGGGGATCGTCGAGCTCGGGCAGCGGGAGCGCTATGTCTCGTACATCCCGCACGGGCTGGTCGCCGACTGGTCGGGCGAGGACGGCCAGCACCCGGAGGCGGGTCGGCAGTCGGCCGCGTACGGCACCCAGTTCGGTGGCGGCGACGTGCCCCGGGCCATCCCCCTGCCGCCGCTGCCGCATCACCGGATGGCCAAGCGGCGGCCCGGCGACCGGTTGCGGTTCCTGCCGCTGCATCTGGCGCTGGAGGGCTATCTCGCGCTGCACTTCGGCGGTCCGTCGACCGCCTGGGAGGAGTGGTCCCGCACGGCCCTGCGCGACGGGCTCTCGCCGCGCGCCGAGGACGCGTACCTCGGGCGGTCGGTGCGCGGGCTCGCGGACGCGCTGCGGATCTTCGAGATCCATCCGGGCCAGTGCGGGGTGATGGTGTACGTCTCCGACACGCTCGCCGCCGCCTTCGTCGTCCCGCACCCGGACGACTACCGCCTTCTGCACGCCTCGCTGGTGGAGGACCTCTACGGGGAGCTGGTGCACCAGTACGCGCTGTACGGGGCGCCGGTGGCGCAGACTCCGGTGCGGATCGGGGGCGCGGAGCACATCCGCGACCTCGGTGAGCTGCGGGCGGCCGCGCGGGCTCAGGAGCGGGTCTGGGAGGAGGCGCACGACACCGTGTTCGCGCGGGAGCTGCTGGACTCCTCGTACGCGTTCGACCAGGTGTACCGGATGAAGTCCTTCACCCTGTGGCGCTTCCTGCCGCCGTTCGTCCGGGACACGGGCGGGCAGCACATCGGGGAGACGATCACCGATCACCGGGGGCGGGTCGCCTACCTCAAGACGTTCCGGCTCTCCGACGCGCAGATCCGCCGCGGCCATCTGCTGCGGACCGTGGCCGGGGCCGACTGGCGGCTGGACGCGGCGGCCGCCGTGCTGGGGTCGAGCCGGGAGGAGCTGGTGCGCCGGCTGCGGGCGGCCGGGTTCTCGGCGCTGCTCAAGGGCAACGTGTGAGCGTCGGCCTCTGCCTGCGGGCGGGGGCGGGGTGACGGGCGACGGGCGATGGGTGACGGGCGACGAGCGACGGGTGACGGGGCCGGACAAAACGCCCCGTTCAGCACGGGCAAAACACAGGAAACCTCGGTAACACGGGGTTCACATGAGGGCAACGGACGGGAAATCGCGTCTTGCCAAGCTGCGCTGCATAGACCGCTGCACCCGCAAAGGATGGCGTCCGTGACGTTCAAGGCTGAGTACATCTGGATAGACGGCACCGAGCCGACCGCCAAGCTTCGCTCCAAGACGAAGATCATGGACGGGACGCCGTCGGGTGACGTGGCGGATCTGCCCATCTGGGGGTTCGACGGCTCCAGCACCAACCAGGCCGAGGGCCACGCGTCCGACCGGGTACTGAAGCCCGTCTTCACCTGTCCGGACCCGATCCGCGGCGGCGACGACGTCCTCGTGCTGTGCGAGGTCTTCAACATCGATATGACGCCGCACGAGTCCAACACCCGTGCCGCGCTGCGCCCGGTCGCCGAGCAGTTCGCGGGCCAGGCCCCGATCTTCGGCATCGAGCAGGAGTACACCTTCTTCGACGGCCACCGGCCGCTCGGCTTCCCCGAGGGCGGTTTCCCGGCCGCGCAGGGCGGCTACTACTGCGGGGTCGGCGCGGACGAGATCTTCGGCCGCGAGATCGTGGAGAAGCACCTCGACAACTGCCTGGCGGCGGGGCTCGGGATCTCCGGCATCAACGCCGAGGTCATGCCCGGCCAGTGGGAGTTCCAGGTCGGCCCGCTCTCCCCGCTGGAGGTCTCCGACCAGCTGTGGGTGGCCCGTTGGCTGCTCTACCGCACCGCCGAGGACTTCGACGTCTCCGCCACCCTGGACCCGAAGCCGGTCAAGGGCGACTGGAACGGCGCGGGCGCGCACACCAACTTCTCCACCAAGGCGATGCGCGAGGGCTACGACGCGATCATCACCGCGTGCGAGTCGCTGGGTGAGGGTTCCAAGCCGCTGGACCACGTGAAGAACTACGGCGCGGGCATCGACGACCGGCTCACCGGTCTGCACGAGACCGCCCCGTGGAACGAGTACAGCTACGGCGTCTCCAACCGCGGCGCCTCGGTCCGTATCCCGTGGCAGGTCGAGCAGGACCGGAAGGGTTACATCGAGGACCGTCGTCCGAACGCCAACGTCGACCCGTACGTCGTCACGCGGCTGATCGTCGACACCTGCTGCACCGCGCTGGAGAAGGCCGACCAGGTCTGATCCCGCCGCCGGTCACGTACCGGACACGCGAAGAGGGGCCCGCCGGTTCGCCGGTGGGCCCCTCTTTCGTGGGCCGCGGCGGCCGGACGTGAGGAACGTAACGCAAAGGGTCCGTATCGACGGGTGAGAGGAGTCTGATGCACAGCCGCAATGTCTGCTTCAATGGAGCACATGGCCAGCTACCAGCACATCGCGTCGGGTCGCAGCGACCTCGAACCGTTCTGGCCTTCCCGTCAGCACCATGATTTCGACCGGGTGTGTTGCCGCGCGTGGAACGCGCAGGCCCACTAAAGCCGCTCACCCCGGCCTTCGGTCCGCGCGCACGACGCAAGTCCGTCCCTGACGACTCCTCGCGCGAAAGAGCTGACCCCTCATGGCGAACACTCGTACTTTCTCCGCCGCGTCCGCCGCCACCGCGGCGTCCCCGGCGCCCGCTGCGGCCCACCCCACCGCCCGCTCCCTCCCCGCCCACCCGAACCGGCACCGGCTGCGCGCGGTCGACCGCGACGAGGTCGCGGCCCCGGCCGACGTGGCGGGCTTCCTCCCGCCCGGGGCCACCTGGCTGCCGGCTCCGCCGCACACCCTGCCCGCGCTGCCGGGCCAGCCGCCGATGATCGGTTACCTGGTGCTCGTGCCGGCCGATCAGCAGCCCGCGCTCGCGGGGGCGGTCGCCGCCTCCCAGCACCGGGCGGGCGGCTCGCCGTTCCCCCAGCAGCCGGCGCCCGACCCGGCCGCCGACGAGAAGGCGCCCGCCGGTCCGGTCCGGATCGACGCCACCCGGCGTACGGCCTCGGTCGACGGCGTCGCCCTCGACCTCACGTACCTGGAGTTCGAGCTGCTGGCCCATCTGGTGGCGCACCCGCACCGGGTGCACACCCGTGACCAGCTGGTGACGACGGTCTGGGGCTACGGGCATGTGGGCGACGGGCGCACCGTCGACGTCCATGTCGCCCGGCTGCGCCGCAAGCTCGGTGCGGAGTACCGCCGTTCGATCCAGACGGTCCGCCGGGTCGGGTACAAGTACACGCCCTGACGGCCCGGTCGCACCGCACAGTACGTCCGGCGGCCCCGGACCACGGTTCCTCCTCACCGTGGTCCGGGGCCGCCCCGTGTTCCCCGTCGTGGCTCTCGTACCGGCGCGTCCTCAGACCCGTACGGTGTCGCGCACCGGCTCGGCCGGCTCGTCGTGCTCCAGGCTCGGCAGCCGTGAAAGGCCGCGCGGGGTACGCCAGTTGCGTTCGCCCAGGAGCAGCATCACGGAGGGCAGCAGCACCATCCGTACGACGGTGGCGTCCAGCAGCACCGCGACGGCGAGGCCCACGCCCATCTGCTGCATGTCCTGCATGGACAGGGTGCCGAACACCGCGAACACCGCCACCATGATGGCCGCCGCTCCGGTGACCGCCCCGGCCGTGCGGCGGATGCCGGTCTCGATCGCGGCCCGGTTGTCCAGGCCACCGCCGCGTGCCTCGCGGATCCGGGAGACGACGAAGACGTGGTAGTCCATGGACAGGCCGAACAGGACGACGAGGACGAACAGCGGCATCCACGCCTCGATCGCGCCGACCCCCTCCGAACCGATGAGCGAAGCGCCCCAGCCGTGCTGGAAGACGGCGGTCATCACGCCGTAGGAGGCGGCCACGGAGAGCAGGTTGAGGACGATGGACGTCACGGCGATGACGTAGCTGCGGAAGCAGAAGAGCATCAGCAGGAAGGTGACCGCCGTGATGAAGGCGAAGACCGGGACGATGCCGCGGCGGAGCTGGTCGTTGAAGTCGACGGAACCCGCTGTCTCGCCGGTGACCTGAGGCTTCGCTCCCGTGCCGTCGAAGGCGGCGGGCAGGGTCTTCTCGCGGAGTTCGGTGAGGTCGGCGGTGCCGCCGGGCAGAGGGATCTCGATCTCGGCGACGTTCTTGTCCCGGTGGACGGTGACGTCCTCGAAGCCGTCGAGGGCCTTGGCGACCTTCGGGGCGGTGATGTCGGGCGCGGTGACCACGACGAGGGCGGGGGCGGGGCCGCCGGGGAAGCTGTCGGTGATGCGGGTGTGGGCGATGGAGAGCTGGGAGTCGGAGCCGAACTGCTTCTCCAGGCCGAGGGATTCGGTCTTCATGCCGAGGGCGGGCGCGGCGAGGGCGAGCAGCAGGACGACGGCGGCGACGGCGAAGGCGCGGGGCCGGGCGAGTACGGGACCGAGCACCCGGCCGACGATGCGGCCGCTGCCGGCCTGGCCGTGCTTGGCGCGGCGGTTCAGCAGCGGGACGCGGCCCGCGTCGATGCGGTCGCCGAGCCAGGAGAGCAGGGCGGGCAGGACGGTGACCGAGCCGAGCATGGCGATGAACACGACGATGATCGTGGCGAGGGCGAAGCCCTTGAACAGCAGGAGCCCGGAGAGGAACATGCCGCCCATCGCGACCATCACGGTGAGGCCGGAGACGAGGACGGCCCGGCCGCTGGTGGCGGCGGCGATGCGCAGGGCGGTCTCGGCGTCGCGTCCGGCGGCGCGTTCGTCGCGTTCGCGGCGCAGGTAGAAGAGGCAGTAGTCGACGCCGACGGCGAAGCCCATCAGGAACATCACCGAGTAGGTGGTCTGGAACAGGTGCAGCTGGTGGCTGGCGATCGAGAGGAGACCGAAGGCGGCCATGCACGCGGTGAGCGCGAGGCCGACCGGGAGCAGGGCGGCGACGACCGCGCCGAAGGCGACGAGGAGGATGCCGAGGGCCAGGGGCACGGCGGTGAACTCGGCCTTCTTGAAGTCCTCGGCCAGCAGGTCGCCCAGCCACTTGCCCGCGCTGGCCTCGCCGAACTGGTGGATCTCGATGTCCGCGTGGTCCTCGCCGACGGCGGCGACCGCGTCCAGGACGGGCTGAACGCGGTCGGACGAGGTGGCGGCCTCGCCCTTCATCTCGAAGGTGATCAGCGCGTCCTTGCCGTTCTTCGAGACGACGGGCGGGGCGATGTTCTGCGTCTCGCCGGTCTTGCGTACGGCGTCGGCGAGGGCGTCGGCGGCCGGCTTCCACTCTCCGGCGGCGGGGGCGGAGACCATGACGAGTTCGCCCGCGGACTTGTCGAGTCCGGCGTCGAGGAGGATCTGTTCGGCGCGGGCGGATTCGCCCGCGCCGTTCTCCGCGTTGGTCATCTCGACCATGCCGGTGGCCCCGCCGATGCCCGTGGCGAGCACGACGAAGAGCAGCCAGCCGAGAACGGCCGTCTTGCGGTGGTGGGTGCTCCACACGCCGATGCGTGCGGCGAGGTTGCGCCTCATGTGGTCTCTCCCCCAGAGGTAGGCGTCGCGTCGGTGGATCGGGACGCTTCGAATCTAGGAATCCGGCGCGGTCCGCCCCAGCCGTCGAAGCCCCCGGTCGCGGAGGTGTAGGGGGCGGATACGGGGGTGGTGCCAGGTACACCCCCTCCGGGTGGCGGACCGGCTGACGCGGCGGGTCCTGCCCGGGTGAGACTGGCTGCGGACCGGGAACAGCCCGGGTCCGTGAGGGGAGAGGGACCACGATGAAGGTGTTCTCGGGACGGCTGCGGCCGTCGATGGTGGCGGCGGGGCGGGGGCTGTTCCTGGCGGTCGCCGGTCTGGCGGGTTCCATCACCCTGTTCGTCCTCGCGGTGGTCTCGATCTCCTTCATCCTGCTGGGCATCGGGGTGTTCACCACCCCGGTGGTGCTGGAGGCGGTCCGCAAGCACGCCAACCAGCGGCGGCTGTGGGCGGTGACCTGGTCGGACGTCCGGATTCCGGTGCCGTACCGGCCGTTCCCGAAGGATCTGCGGACGGGCGTCACCGGTCAGGTGGAGCGCACCTCTCTGATGCTGAAGGACCCGGCGACCTGGCGGGACCTGCAGTGGCTGCTGGTCGACATGACGGCCGGCACGGTGGTGGCGTTCCTGGCGGCGGGCCTGATGATCTACCCGGTCGAGGGGCTCGTCCTGGCGGCGGGCCTGTGGCACGTGTTCCGCGACGACCCGTACTGGTACGGGTTCGTGCCGGTGGACAGCCAGCTGACCGGGCTCGCCGCGCTGGCGCTGGGGATCGTGCTGTTCCATGTCGGGCTGTGGGCGAGCAGGCCGCTGCTGCGGCTGCACTTCGTGCTGGCCCGCACGCTGCTGGCGCCCACTCAGGACCAGGAGTTGGAGCAGCGCGTGCAGCGGCTGACCGACACCCGGCACGAGGCCGTGGACACGGCCGCATCCGAGCTGCGCCGTATCGAGCGGGATCTGCACGACGGGGCGCAGGCCCGGCTGGTCGCGATGGGCATGAATCTGGGCACGATCGAGGCGCTGATCGAGAAGGACCCGGCACAGGCGAAGAAGATGCTGGCGATGGCCCGCGAGTCGTCGGCGGAGGCGCTGACCGAACTGCGCGACCTGGTCCGGGGCATCCATCCGCCGGTGCTCGCGGAGCGGGGTCTCGGCGACGCGGTCAAGGCGCTGGCCCTGCGGCTGCCGGTCACCTCGGAGGTGACGGTGGAGCTGCCGGGGCGGGCGGAGGCCCCGGTGGAGTCGGCGGCGTACTTCGCGGTCAGCGAGGCCCTGACGAACACGGTGAAGCACGCGGAGGCGACACGGATCTACGTGGACGTGCACCACGCGGAGGGCATGCTGCGGATCTCCGTGACGGACGACGGCAAGGGCGGTGCGGTGGTCGGATCGGGCTCGGGGCTGAGCGGAATCGAACGGCGACTGGGTACATTCGACGGCGTACTGGCCGTCAGCAGCCCCGCGGGCGGTCCCACCATGGTGACCATGGAGATTCCTTGCGAGTTGTCCTAGCCGAAGATCTCTTCCTGTTGCGCGACGGCCTGGTGCGCATGCTGGAGGCGTACGACTTCGAGATCGCCGCGGCTGTGGAGACCGGGCCCGAACTGACCAAGGCCCTCGCCGAGTTGGAGCCGGACGTCGCCGTCGTCGACGTCCGGCTCCCGCCGTCCCACACGGATGAGGGCCTGCAGTGCGCCTTGGCCGCCCGCCGGGCCCGGCCGGGGCTTCCGGTGCTGGTGCTCTCGCAGCACGTGGAGCAGCTGTACGCACGGGAGTTGCTGGCGGACGGCAACGGCGGCATCGGCTATCTGCTGAAGGACCGGGTCTTCGACGCGGACCAGTTCATCGACGCGGTACGGCGGGTGGCGGCGGGTGGCACGGCGATGGACCCGCAGGTCATCTCCCAACTGCTGTCGCGCCGTTCGCAGGACAAGCCGATGGGCGGCCTCACCCCGCGCGAGCGGGAGGTGATGGAGCTGGTGGCCCAGGGCCGCTCGAACGCGGCCATCGCCGCGCAGCTGGTGATCACGGAGCGGGCGGTGGCCAAGCACACGTCGAACATCTTCGGAAAGCTCGACCTGCCGCCGTCGGACGACGACAACCGCCGGGTGCTGGCGGTGCTGGCGTATCTGGACCACGGCTGATCCGAGCCGCCTCCGCCCGGCGACCGGGCGTCGTGGGGCCCGGACCCGCGCTCAGTCCGTGAACCAGCCCGCCGCGTCCAGCCGGAACGCGCCGCCGGGGGCCATCGTGCGCAGGTCCTGCTCCAGGGCGGCCAGCCGGTCCTCGCCGAGCGTCCGGGCCCACTCCGCTCGCAGCCGGTCGAAGCCCTCGGCGGACCGGGTCAGCAGGTCGACGCCGTGCGGGGTGAGGCGGATCAGGGTGCGCCGGCCGTCGGCGGGGTCCGGGGCGCGCTCCACGTAACCGAGCGTCGCCAGCTTCTCGACGGTCTTCCCGGCGGCCTGCTTGGAGACCCCGAGCCGCCGCCCGATCTCGCCGATGGCCGCGCCGTCGCGGCCCACCGCCTGGAGGGCGAAGCCGTACGCGGGCCGGGTTCCGGGGTGTCCGTGCTCGGCCAGGTCCTGGTGCAGGGCGTCGATAATCGAGCGGAAGCCGGCGAAGAGCAGCAGTGGCAGTTCAAAGCCATTGCGAGACTCGACAACCTGGTTTACCTTTTTTTCGTCAACCATGTTGTCGATCCTAGCGCCGTGAAAGGTTCGCCATGCCCTTTCCCGATCTCACCCCCGAGACCGCCCCGCCGGCATCACGACGCGCCATGGAGGCGGTGACGGAGCGACTGGGCTACCGGCCCGCCGCCATCGCCCGGCTCGCCGCCTCGCCGCACACGCTGGACGGCTTCCTCAAGATCAGCGCGATCTTCGAGGCCTGCACCCTGGACCCGCTCTCCCGCGAAGTCCTGATCATGACGATGGCCACCCGCAACGACTGCCACCTCTGCGTCGCGATGCACACCGCGAAACTCACCGCCCTGGACGCCGACCCGGCACTGATCGCCGCCCTGCGCGACCGTGACCGTGACCGTTCCGGGGCCCCGTTGCCGGACGAACGACTGGACGCCGTACGGCGGTTCACGCTGGAGGTGCTCGCCTCGGCGGGGGCGGTGGACGACGCGGCCCTGCGGGACTTCCTGGCGTACGGATACACCGAACAGAACGCCCTCGAAGTGGTCCTGGGCATCGGCGCGTACACCCTGTCGACCCTCGCCAACCGGCTCACGGCGGCCCCGGTGGATGCCCCATTGGCCGCCTTCGCCTGAGAGTCGGTGGTTCGGGCCGCTTTCCGGCTGGAGCTTCGCACGAATCGGCCGGAGGGCTGAACGGGTCGCAGGGCTCGCGCGTATGGGACGTCACGCTTCTCCCTCGAAGCAGAGGAGTCCCATGCGACGCACATCGCGCAAGAAACGTTCCACACTGGCCAACCGGGCCATTGCCGCCTCCGCAGCCCTGATCCTGGGGGGAGGTGGGCTGGTCGCGGTCAATGTCTACGCCTCCGCGGGAGAAGGACCGTCCGGTTCTCCGCCCACCCGGACGCAGAACGCCGCCGGCCGGCAGATGTCCACCATCGACTGCCCCGAAGCCGTGAACGGGCTGCCCGAGGTTCCGGACCAGGCACGCGGGGAGGTCGACCGCGAACTCGCGGCGATGGATACCCAGATCACCGATGCCTACCGGCAGTTCGCGGACCGGAAGGAGCAGATAGCCCAGGATCCCGGGCTGGCGGAGAACGCCGTGCTGGGCCCGTTGCGCAGCAAGCGGACCGCGAGCCTCGACCGCATCGGCATTGCGATCGGACGGGTGGGCGAGCGGCCGGCGGGGCTGGAGAGCCTCGCCGGATGCAGCCTGCGCGCCGACGACAACCGCCCGGGCAACGGCGACGGCGGTGACGGCGGCGGTGACAACGGTGGCGGTGATGGCGGTCAGGACGACGGCCAAGGGCGGGACCAGGGCCAGAATCAAGGTCAGGGCCAGAACGGAGGACAGGGGCAGGACGGAGGACAGGGGCAGGACGGTGGCCAGGACCCGGGCGGCCAGGATCCCGGCCAAGGGGAAGACCCCGGGCAGGGCCAGGGCGGCAACGGTCCCGTGGCCGCCGATTTCGTCGATATCCAGTCCGTCCAGCCCAATGCCGACCGGCCCCGCCAGCGCCGCGGCGCGTCCCGGGGCACCTTCACCACCGACTGCGGCCGTAATGAGAACGGGAAGTTCAACCCGGACAACGTCATCGTCGCGCCCGGCGTGAGCAACGGCGCGCACCATATGCACGATTACATCGGCAATCAGGCCAACGACGCCTTCGCCAGCGACGACGATCTGGCGGACGGCGCGACCACCTGCCGCAACCAGGGCGACCGGTCGACCTACTACTGGCCCGTCCTGCGGCTGCAGAACGGGCAGGACGAGAACGACGTGGACGCCGACGGCGGCGGCCGGGACCAGAACGTCGGCGAGATCCAGACGCCGTCCGAGGTGACGCTGAAGTTCGTCGGCTCGCCCGTCGGCAGGGTCACCGCGATGCCGCGCTTCCTGCGGATCATCACCGGGGACGCGAAGGCGTTCACCAACGGCGACGCCAATGCCAACGCCTCGTGGAGCTGCACCGGATTCGAGGACCGCCAGCTGACGGACAAGTACCCGATCTGCCCCGAGGGCAGTCAGGTGGTGCGGACGTTCGCCTTCCAGAACTGCTGGGACGGGCAGAACACCGACAGCGCCAACCATCGCACCCATGTGGCGTTCGCCCAGGAGAACGGGCGGTGCCCGAACGGGTTCCGGGCGGTGCCGCAGTTGGTGCAGCGCATCGTCTACGACGTTCCGCCGGGGCCCGGCTTCGCCGTGGACTCGTTCCCCGAGCAGCTGCACAAGCCCATCACCGATCACGGCGACTTCATCAACGTCTTCGACGACCGGCTGATGAAGAAGATGGTGCGGTGCATCAACGACGGCCGCCGCTGCCGCTGACGCGGCGCGTGCGGCCCCCGTGAACCTGCGCGGTCAGCTCTTGTGGTGACCGGAGTGCCCGTCCTCGCTCCCCCCTCCGCCACTTTCCCCCGAGTGGTGAGGCGAGGCGGTCTCCACCGTCCCCCCGAGCCGGCCGCGCAGCGCCGCGACCACGTCCGGTTCGCCGACGGCCACCCACCGCCGTCCGACGAGGTACGAGCCGCCGTAGTCCTTGGCCTCGTTGATCCACTCCCGCTGCCCGCGGTCGGTGGCGAAGGTGGTGAGGACGTAACGCCCTTCGTCCGTCCTGCAGTTGGCCTGCCGGAGCTCGGCCGCGTCGGTCTGCACGTTCGGGTCACAGCCGGCCTTCTCCGCCAGCTGCTCCAGCGTGCCCGTCGCGGCCGGCTTCGGCGTGGGCCGCTGCTGCCCCCTGCCGTCGTCGGCCGATTCCGTACTGCACCCGGCCAGGAGCAGAACTCCCGCCAGGACCACCGCAGTTGCCCCGCCGCGCCGTGCGCCTCGCAATTCCGGTTCTGTCGCCATCGGGCCATCCTGCACCCGAATCCGGGCTCAGGGATGGGCTACGGCAAGACTCACCAGATAGGCCTCCTCGACCTCGCCGTCCGGGAACAGAGCGGTCAGCAGGGCCCGTTCGCGGTCGAAGAAGTCGCGGACCGCCACCGGGTCGCCGATGAGGAAGTCGGAGTGGGTGGCCATGTTGGCGATATGCGCGTCCAGCGGTACGCGACGGCTCCAGGTCACCTGCCGGGTCCGGAAGTCGAGCCCGTCGGGCAGCACGGCACGGTAGCGGGCCCGCATGCCGGGGACCGCCGGGATGTCCACCCCGAAGAAGACCCGCATCCGGTTCTCCTGCTCGACCAGCCACTCCACCGACGGGTCGCCGTCGTTCCACCACAGGGCGAGCGCCCCGCCCGGCCGCAGCACCCGGCGGGCCTCGGGTATCGAGCGGGCGCGGTCGGTCCAGTGCCAGGCCTGGGCGTACGTGATCAGGTCCATCGACCCGGTCCGCAGCGGCAGGCTGTTCCCGTCGCCCCGGACCAGGGGCACGTCCGGCAGGCTCCGGCGGAACTGCTCGGCCATCCCGTCGCCCGGCTCCACCGCGGTGACCCGGGCCCCGCGCTCGTACAGCCGGGCCGTGCCCAGTCCGGTGCCCGCGCCGACGTCCGCGACCCGGGCTCCGTCGAGGGGCACACCGGCCAGCTCCTCGATCGCGTCGAACAGGGCGGGCGGGTAGCTGGGGCGGTGCGCGTCGTAGGCGGCGGCGATGGCGTCGAAGGACCGGGCCTGCACAGGTTTCGTCATACGGGCAATGATCGCGCGGGGCCTCGCGGAACGACACGGAAATCCGTGCACGCCTCTGGTCCCCCCGCATACCCGTCAGTACATTGACACCATGTCTAACACGCAGCCAGCGGCGGTCGCGTCGGAGCGGACGCCCCTCAAGGCCCGCAAGGTGTCCTTCGCCTGGGAGAAGACGCCCCTGCACTGGGTGCCGGGCGACCCGTTCACCACGCACACCATCAATGTGCTCCACCTGCTGCTCCCGGCCGGGGAACGCTGGTTCATCCACGTCTACCGGCAGATACTCCCGTACATCCATGACGACCAACTCCGCGAGGACGTCATCGGGTTCATCGGGCAGGAGGCCGTGCACTCGCAGGCCCATGACGATGTGCTGCCGCATCTGCGGGAGTTGGGCCTCGACCCGACCCCGTACACCGCGCAGGTCGACTGGTTCTTCGAGAAGCTGCTCGGGGACCGGACCCTGCCGCCGGGGCGGGCGTCGAAGTGGTGGCTGATGGAGCGGGTGGCGACGATCGCGGCGATCGAGCACTACACCGCGTTCCTCGGCGACTGGATCCTCAACGCCGAGGCGCTGGACCGCCGGGGCGCGGACCCGACCATGCTGGACCTGCTGCGCTGGCACGGGGCGGAGGAGGTCGAGCACCGGTCGGTGGCCTTCGACGTCTTCATGCATGTGGACGGCGGCTACCGGCGGCGGGTGCGCACCTGGGCGGCGGCCTTCTCCGCGCTGGTGTTCCTCTGGCAGCGCGGCACCCGGTTCTTCATGGAGAACGACCCCACGCTGCTGGACGGCAAGGCCAGCTTCAAGGCGTTCCACGCGAGCGGCAAGCAGGGCACGCTGCCCAGCACGGGCGCGATCCTGCGGTCCGTCCCCAGCTATCTCAGCCGGTCCTACCACCCTTCGCAGGAGGGCAGTACGGCCCAGGCCGTGGACTATCTGACCCGCTCCCCCGCCGCCCTCGCCGCCGAGGCCGCCACCACCGGAGGGTCCTGAACCATGGCGCTGCCCCGTCTGCGTACCGTCGTGCTGGTCTCCGGCGTCGCCCTGCTCACCCGGCGAGCCCTGAAACGCCGGATCGCCCGGTCACCGCTGTGGCCGCTGCCCGCGCTGCCCGAGCCGATATCGGGCCACTCCGAGCGGCGGGCGACGGCGGTCCGCCGGCTGCTGATCACCGGGCGGACCGTGGTCGCCGACGGAGTCGTCCAACTCCGGCTGGAGGGCTCCGGGTTGCCGCCCTGGGAGCCGGGGGCCCATCTGGATCTGGTGCTGCCGTCCGGTCTGGTGCGGCAGTACTCGCTGTGCGGCGACCCGGCGGACACCGGTGCGTACACGGTGGCGACCCGGCTGGTGGCGGACGGCCGGGGCGGTTCGCGGGAGGTGCACGAGCAGCTCCAGGAGGGCCTGGAGGTGGAGGTGCGCGGGCCGCGCAACCGTTTCCCGCTGGCCGAAGCTCCGGGTTACGTCTTCGTCGTCGGCGGCATCGGGATCACTCCGGTCCTGCCGATGCTGCGGTCGCTGGCCGCGTCGGGGGCCGAGTGGCGGCTGCTGTACGGGGGCCGGTCGCGGGCGTCGATGCCGTTCCTGGAGGAGGTCGAGAAGCTCGGCGCGGACGGGGGCCGGGTCACGGTCGTCGCCCAGGACGAGGCCGGGCACCCGGACGTGGCGGGGGCGCTGGCGGACCTGGCCCCGGGCACCGCGGTCTATTGCTGCGGGCCCGAGCCGTTGATGGAGGCCGTCGCCGCCGCGCTCCCCGAGGGGCACCCGCTGCACCTGGAGCGGTTCTCGGCCGCTACGGGACCCGGTGCGAGCTCCGAGGCGTTCGAGGTGGAGTTGCGGCGCACCGGGCGCACGGTGCCGGTCGCGGCCGGGCAGTCGGTGCTGGCGGCCGTCCGCGCGGAGCTGCCCCATGTCGCGTACTCCTGCGAGCAGGGGTTCTGCGGAACCTGCCAACAGCGGGTGCTGGAGGGCGAGATCGACCACCGGGACGAGCTGCTGACCGAGGACGAGCGGGGCGACTCGATGCTGATCTGCGTCTCGCGCTGCCGGGGCGGGCGTCTCGTCCTGGACCTCTAGGCTCTGTGCGACCGCGTCCCGGATAGGCTGTTCGCATGACGACCGGGGTGCGGCGCAGGATGGGCGTCGACGAGCGCAGACAGCAACTGATCGGCGTCGCGCTGGACTTGTTCAGCCGCCGCTCGCCCGAGGATGTGTCGATCGACGAGATCGCCGCCGCCGCGGGGATCTCCCGTCCGCTGGTGTACCACTACTTCCCCGGGAAGCAGAGCCTGTACGAGGCGGCGCTGCGGCGGGCCGCCGACGAGCTGGCGGCCCGCTTCCTGGAGCCCCTGGAAGGGCCGCTGGGCGCGCGGCTGCTGCGGGTGATGGGGCGGTTCTTCGACTTCGTGGACGAGCACGGCCCCGGCTTCTCGGCGCTGATGCGGGGCGGGCCCGCGGTCGGCTCCTCGACGGCGAACGCCATGATCGACGGGGTGCGGCAGGCCGCGTACGAGCAGATCATCACGCACCTCGGGGTGAGCGAACCACCCGCCCGGCTCGAGCTGGTGGTCCGCTCCTGGGTGTCGCTCGCCGAGTCGACGGCGCTGATCTGGCTGGACGGGCGGCGCATTCCGCGCGAGGAGCTGGAGATGCAGCTGGTGCACGACTTCGCGGCGCTGGCCGCCGTCAGCGCCGCGTACGACCAGGAGATGGCGGGCATCGTGCTGCGGGTGCTGTCCCAGGAACCGGTGGACGGCCCGTTCGGTGAACTGCTGTCCCGGCTCTCCGCGTTCGCCCCGGATGTGCCCGCCGTCCCGGCGCAGCGTCTGCCGCGCTGACGCCGCGATCCGCTCAGGCGGGCAGGCCGTTGCGGTGGGAGACGCGGCGGGCGGCGGCCAGCAGGGCGTGGATCTGCGGGCCCGCCTGGTCGATCTCGGTGACCGGGCGGGGGAACGGCAGCCGTACGTCCTCGTGGGTGCGGGGGTATTCGAGCCGCAGGGTCAGCCCGAAGCGGTCCATCGCCAGCGGAACGGCCCGGGTCATGCCGCGCTCGGGGCGGGGATGGACGAGGCGCAGGAGCAGCGGGACGAGTTCGGCGTGGTCGTCCACCAGATGGGTGAGCATGCCCGCCTCGCAGGCGGCGATCGGGTCGGTGTCGACCTCCTCCAGCTCCTCCAGGGTGACGAAGGTGCGGCCCTCGGCGTCCTCCAGGACTGCCTGCCCGAACTCCATGCAGGTGCTCTCCTGCGTATCGGTGCTGTACGGGGTGGCCAGCAGCCCGGTGACCGTGACGCGGGCGCGCAGCCGGTCGCGTACGGGCGTGGGGGCGATGTCGGTGAACTCCAGGCGGGCCGGGACGCGTTCGCCGCTCGGCGCGTGGCTGCCGTCGTTCGGGGCGTGCAGGTGGATGTGGCCCATCGCGCCCGTGCCGTCGAGGCGGCGGACTTCGGTGTGCAGGCCGTCGCTGACCACCGTCATGGAGTGGGCGACGGTCAGGATCGACCGGACACGCTCGGCGCGGGTCGGCTGCGTGGCGCGGGGGCGGGAAAGACGCATCCGAGTTCTCCAGGAAGGGTCAGCGGAACCCAAGCGGCTACTTAGGTATGCCTAACCTTACCCACAAGGCGGCGGATGCGGGTAGTCCGGGGACACAAGAGACGCTCCATGCCTGGTCAGAGCTGGAGACCGGTGCGCAGCGCGGCGGCGAGACCGACCTCCGCGTTGTCGGACTGGCCGCGCTCGAAGGCGCGCTGGTACGCCTCGTCGCCGACCGCCGCCCGCGCCTGGAGCTCGCAGGTCTCGCGGACCGGCCCAAGCTCGGGCGTGCCGCGCTGGGGGTGGCCGACCATCCGCCAGTACGCGTGTCCGGTGCCGTAGACCCGGGCGGCCTGGGCTCCCGCGCCCTGGGCGGCGATGGCGGCGGCCAGGATGTCCAGGCCGAGCGCGATGCCGAAGCTGTCGCGGAGCCGGTGCTTGCCCGCGAGCATCGACCGGGCGTGCGCGGCGGAGTCCGCCGGGCGGCCCTGGAGCAGGGCGATCAGGGCGAGCTGATAGTCCGCGTAGGAGCGGGTCCAGTACTCGCCGCCGCGTTCGCAGGCGCGGCGCAGCGCGGTGGCCGCCGCCTCGGACTCGGTGAGCCGGCCGAGCGCGGTGAGCGCGAAGACGGTGACGAGGTGGCAGCGCAGCCGGTGGGCCGAGCCCGCCGGGACGCTCCCGGTCATCCGCAGGACGCGCTCGGCCGCCTCCAGCGCCGCCGCGGGCTCCCCGGTCATCAGCTGGGTGAGGCCGGAGAGATAGGCCGCGCCGAGCATGCCCTCGTCGTCCCGGTCGTACAGGGCGACGGCCGTGCAGAGCGCGCCGTACTTCTCGGCGGTCGCGAAGTCGCCCTGGAGCAGGGCCGCGACGCCCATGACCCATTGCAGCCTGGTCCGGTGGGGGCCGTCGACGGGGCCCGCGTCCAGGGCGCGCCGGGCGTAGTCGCGGGCCTCGGAGAGGTGGCCGCAGCAGGCCCAGAAGAAGCCGACCCGGCCCGCCATCTCCTGGGCCCCGCCGACGTCGTGGGCGAGCAGGTGCTCCAGCGCGGCGCACAGGTCCAGGTGGGTGTCGGACACCTTGTGGTACCAGGACACCTGGTCCGGCCCGGTCCAGCCGTCGTGGGCGCGGCGGGCGAGGCCCAGGAAGCTGGCCGCGTGCCGGTCGGCGGCGGCGCGGGCCTCGCCCAGCTCGGTGAGCCACATCCGGCCGTACTCGCGCAGGGTGTCGAGCATCCGGTAGCGGTCGCCGTCGCGCTGGACGACGGACTGGGCGACGAGGCCCTGGAGCGCCCGGCCCACCTCGTCGGCGGTGAGCGGGCCCCCGGCGCAGACCTCGCGGGCGACCTCCGCGTCGAAGTCGGTCCGCAGCGGGGTGAGGCGGGCCCACAGCAGACGCTCCAGCGGGGTGCACAGCTCGTGGGACCAGCCGATGGCGGTGCGCAGGGTGCGGTGGCGGCGGGGCCACACCGTCGCGTCGGCGAGGAGGTCGAGGCGGGCCGTGCGGCCCGGGTCCTCGTCGCCCCCGCCGGCTCCGTGGGCCCCTTCGGCCCCGTCGCCCGCGCCCGGTGCGCCGAAACCGGGGCCGAGGGCGAGGCCGCCGCTCCGGCCGGGCGTGCCGAAGGGCGTACCGAAGGGCGTGCCGAAGAGGGTGCCGGAGGGGGCGCTGCGGGCGTCGAAGCGGGTGCCGATCCGGGCGGCGAGCTGGGCCACGCTGTGCCGGCCGATGCCCGCGGCGGCCAGTTCGATGGCGAGCGGGATGCCTTCGAGGCGGCGGCAGATCTCGGCGGCGGCCGCCTCGTCGCCGGGTGCGTCGAGACCGGCCCCGGGGTCGGCGGCACGCAGCCGGTCGGCGAAGAGCTGGAGGGCGTCGGGCGCGCCGTCGACCGGGAGCGGCTCCACCGCGACGACGTGCTCGCCCCGGGTGCCGAGCGGCTGCCTGCTGGTGACCAGGACGGTCAGGCGCGAGGAGGTGGTCAGGATCTCGGCCAGCAGGTGGGAGCAGGGGGCGCGGAGGTGTTCGGCGGAGTCGAGGACCAGCAGGAGGTGTTTGTCGCCGAGCCATTCGCAGAGCGCCTCGACGGGCATCCGCAGGGTGTGGTCGGCGAGGCCGACCGCGTCCGAGACGGTGGGGAGCAGCAGCCCGTCGTCGTAGAGCGGGGAGAGGTCGGCCCACCAGGCGCCGTCCGCGTAACGGTCGGCGGCGGCGCGGGCCGCCCGGAGCGCGAGCCGGGTCTTGCCGACGCCGCCGGGGCCGATCAGGGTGGTCATCCGCCGGGTGGTCAACGCGGTGTGCAGCCGGGCCAGTTCGGCCCGCCTCCCGACGAAGCTGCTCGTCTCCTCGGGAAGGTATCCCACCTTGGTCATCATCACCGTCCGCACGCTGGGGCAGGGTGCGCCGGCGGGCCGACGGCCGCGGGCCGGCCCCGCCTCCCCCGGCGGGGAGAGCGGGACCGGCCCGGTGGACCAGGACGGCTGTCGCGGCACCGTTGCCGACGTCTGCCGTCACCGTAGTGCCGCCCGAGGTCAGCGCAGAGTGAAGACGGCCACCGTGCGTCCCGGGACGGTGAAAGTGGCCGATTTCGCGTCGTACCTGGCTCGTTTGACCGTAAGATCCGCACCCTTGGCCTGGACCGGGTGCAGTGCGTACGTCTTCCCGGCCGGTGCGGCGAGCCGCTGGGTGGCGGTGGCCGGCGCGGCGTTGAGGACGACGACGAGCTTGCCGAGGCGCATGGTGATCACGCCGGGCGTCTCGGCCGTGCCGGAGAGCGGGAAGGACAGGGCGGACTGCACCTGGCCCGCGGTGCTCAGCGAGAACTCCTTCTCCGTCGTACGGATGGTGAGCAGGTCGCGGTAGGCGGCCGAAGCCCCGTCGATCTGGGCGCACTTCGGCGCGATGGTGCCGGTGGCGGCCAGGAGCGGCTTCGCGTAGGCCCACTTGTCCTGGTTGTCGGCGGCGGGCGGCAGGCCCCGGCCGAAGCCGTTGCCGTCGCGGCAGTCCCAGTGCAGGGCGTTGAACCAGTCACCGCTGTCGTAGGAGTTGCGGTCCAGCGACTTGGAGCGCAGCAGGTCGCTGCCCGCCTGGGAGAGCGAGGGCCCCTGGGAGAGGACGGCGGCGGCCATCGCCACCACCTGGGCCCTGGCCCGTTCGGCGGCCGTGGTGGCGGCCGGGAGTTTGAAGGCGAGGGCGTCGAAGAGGGTTTCGTTGTCGTGGGCGTCGGAGTAGGCCAGCGCGTCGCCGGGTGCGGCCGCGTATCCGGCGGGCGCCCCGTTGTAGTCGACGTCCGAGCCCTTGACCGTACGGCCGGAGGTGTCGGTGAAGGTGTAGTCGGCGAGGTTGCCGGTGAGGCCGACCTTGATCAGGTCCTGGTAGTGCAGCAGCCGGGCCTTCTGCTCGGCGCGGGTGCCGTTGGCCGGGGAGGAGTTGGGGTCGGTGTAGAGGCCGGTGGCGAAGCCCTGGACGCCGGGGTCCTCGTCGAAGGGGCCGCCGCCGCGCACGGCGTCGCGGGCCCGGTCGGAGAAGGTGGCGATGCCGGTGCCGGCCATGTTCTGCTGGGTGGCCTGGACGAAGCGGGCGTCGTCCGCGATCTCGCCGAAGTTCCAGCCCTCGCCGTACAGGACGATCTTCTTGCCGTCGACGCCGTCCTTGGCGAGCGTGAGGCTGTCGAGCGCCGTGCGGACGGCGAGGATGTTGTCCTTGGGGTGGTGGCCCATCAGGTCGAAGCGGAAGCCGTCGACCTTGTACTCCTTCGCCCAGGTGACGATCGAGTCGACGACGAGCTTGCCCATCATGGTGTTCTCGGGCGCGGTGTTGGCGCAGCAGGTGGAGGTGGCGACGGAGCCGTCCTCCAGGAGCCGCTGGTAGTAGCCGGGCACGATCCTGTCGAGGACCGACTTGTCGTCCTGCCCGGAGGCGACGGTGTGGTTGTAGACGACGTCCATGACCGTGCGCAGACCGGCCTGGTTGAGGCCCTGCACCATCTGCCGGAACTCGACCGTGCGCCGGGTGCCGTCCGGGTCGGAGGCGTAGGAGCCCTCGGGGACGGTGTAGTGCAGCGGGTCGTAGCCCCAGTTGAACCCGTCCTCGGCGGCGGCCTTGCTCACGCACTCCTGCTGCTTCTCGGAGTCGGGTGCGGGGGCGGTCAGGTCGCAGTCGGGCGTCGCCTGGTCCTTCTTCTTCTCCGGGATGGTCCCGATGTCGAAGACGGGCAGCAGGTGGACGTAGCTCGTGCCGGAGTCGGCGAGCTTCTTGAGGTGCTTCATTCCGGCCGAGCGGGTGTCGGTGAAGGCGAGGTATTCACCGGGGTGCTCGGCCGTGCGGTCCGTGACGGAGAAGTCGCGGACGTGCAGCTCTTGGATCTGGGCGTCCCGCAGCGGGGTGGCGGCAGGCTTCTTCAGGCCGGACCAGCCGCGCGGGGCCAGCTTCGGGTCGGTGAGGTCGACGACGAGGCTGCGGGCGGAGTCGGCGGTCAGGGCGGTGGAGTAGGGGTCGGTGACCTTGTTGGTGACCAGCTTCTGGACGCTCGGAGCCCAGACGGTCACGGCGTACCGGTAGGGCTTGCCCTGCCAGCTCTTCTTCCCGGTGACCGACCAGACGCCGGTGCGGTCGTCGCGCTTCATCGGGTGTGTGCGGCCGTCGAGTTCGAGGGCGACGGTCGCGGCGGTCGGGGCCCACACGGAGAGCGTGGGCGTCGACTTGCGGAAGACCGGGCCGAGTTCGGCGGAGGCCGCCTTCTTCCCGTACAGGTCGTCGAGGATGCCCGCGGTCTGTACGCCGGTGGCGGCGAGCAGCGCGCCGTTGGCGGCACGCTGGGTCGCGATCAGCTGGCCACGCAGGGCTTCACGGACGCGGTCGCGGTCACGCGGGTCGACGGTGAAGGCCGGATAGTCCTTCAGATGCGGGAACTCGGCCTTCTGCGCGTCGCTCAGCTCGCCCTGCTGGAGCCGCAGCCACTGGCCCTCGTCGGAGAGCGCCCCGTCGACGACGGAGATGCCGCCCTTCTTCGCGTACACGAGCTGCTGGCTGGTGGCGTCGGTGGCCTTCACCTTCCAGACGACGGTGTTCGCGTCGATCCACTGCGCCTCGGCCTTCGACAGGTCGGGGGCCGCGCCGCCGCCGGTCTGCGGGAGCAGATAGCCGGGCTTGCCGCCGAGCATCCACACCTCGTGGCCGTAGGTGGCGAGGTCGAGGGACTGGTCGGTGGGCAGGTCCTTCTCGTCGCCCTTGTGCAGGATGTAGCTGAGCGTGGTGGCGCCGTCGACGAGCGGCACCTCGAAGGTGACCCCGTAGGAGTCCTTCTTCACCGGTGCCAGCGGCTTCGCCCAGTCGGTGGGCTCCTTGGCCCCGGCCCAGGTGTGCAGCCCCCAGCCGTCGTAATCACCGTCCGGGCGGTGGTAGTTGAGCACCGCCTTCGTGGTGTCCTGCGGCGGGGCCTCGGGGGCTTCGGCCGTCTGCTCGTCCTTGCCCTGCTCGATCCAGACCTGACCGGTCGCACCGAGGTCGACGGTCCGCTCCGGGCCGTCGGTCGTGCCGTCCTTCTCGACGGTGTACGGGAGAGAGCCCGCGCCCTCCTCCACGTCGATCCAGGCGAACGCGCCGTACGCGTCCCGGCCGATGAACTCGGCGGTCTTGTCACCGGACTTGAGCTGCCAGCCGGTGTAGTCGCCGTCGGCGCGCCGGTAGTGGACGACGGCCCGGTCGCGCTCGACGGCCACGGGCTTGCCGGGCGTCGGAGCCTGGCCGGCGGTGGTCGAGGCGAGAGCGCTGGATGTGCGGCCGGTCCGGTCGACGACAACGGCCTTGTAGCGCAGGGGCGTTCCCGCCTGCACCGAGGCGTCCAGATACTGGGTGACCTTGTACGGGGCGTGGTCGGCGGTGCCGAGGGTCTGCCACTTGCCGTTGCCGGCCTGGGCGGCGAAGACGACCCGGTTGAGCTGTCCGCCGTCCACGTCGGCGGAGATCTCGACGGTGCCGGTGGCGCCGGCGGCCGGGGCCTTCAGCGAGATCACGGGCTTGGCCGCGGGAGCTCCGACGGCCCGGTCCGCCTTCAGCACGACGCTGGAGAGGGCGGGCACGGTGACGGTGACCTTCTTGTCCTTGCCGCTGCGGACCATGCCGGAACCGCCGTACAGCGTACGGAAGTCCATCCCTGCCGACTCGGTGACGAGCTGGACCTTCTTCGGGCTCGTGCCGTTGTTGGAGGCGACGAGGTATTCGTACGGCCGCTCGGTCGCAATGCGCGAGGTGGCGTACACGGATCCGTCCGCGAGCCGCTCGATCTGGGTGCCGTCGCGCAGCGCCGGGTGATCCCCGGTGAGCTTGGAGAGCGCGGCGATGGAGCGGTAGACGGGGTGCTTGGGGTCGTACGCGTCCGAGGCGTGGGTGCGGTCGGTGCCGAGCTGGTCGTCGTCGAGGTGGTCGGCGGTCTTCGAGGCGAAGAGGGGCTGGCGGGCGTCCTTGTCGCCGCCCGCGCCGGTGAAGCCCTGCTCGTCGCCGGAGTAGACCACCGGGTTGCCCCGGCCGAGGAACATCAGCTCGTTGGCGAGCCGGGCCCGCTTCAGCAGTTCCGCGTCGTCGGCCTGCGGGTTGTCCTGCTTCAGGAAGGTCCCGATGCGGCCCATGTCGTGGTTGCCGAGGAAGGTGACCTGCTCGTAGGCGTTGGCCTTGTCGGTGGTGTAGCGGAAGTCGTTCCCGTACACGGAGGCGAGCCGGTCGGCGGGCGCACCCTGGGAGGCGAACTGCCGGGCGGCTTCCTGGAACGGGAAGTCCAGCGTCGAGTCCAGGCGGCCCCGGGTGACGTAGGGCGCGGTGATCTCGGGGTCGGCGGAGTAGACCTCGCCGAACATGAAGAAGTCGTCCCGGCCGCGCTTCTCGGCGTACGCGTCGAGCGCGGTGGCCCACTGGGTCCAGAAGTCCAGGTCGACGTGTTTGACGGTGTCGAGGCGGAAGCCGTCGATGTCGAAGTCGCGGACCCACTTCTCGTAGATCTTCCGCATGCCCTGCACGACCTCGGGACGCTCGGTCCACAGGTCGTCGAGCCCGTTGAAGTCGCCGTACTCGGTGGACTCGCCGGCCCACGTCGAGTCGCCCCGATTGTGGTACATGGTGGGGTCGTTGAGCCAGGACGGGACCTTCCTGCCCACGCCGGGCGTCTGCACCGGGGTGTACGGGAAGGAGTCCCGGTCCACCTTCTCGACGCCCTCGCGGTCGTCGAAGGGGCGGCCGTCCTCGTCGAGGTAGGGGAAGGCGCCCTTGGGCTTGTAGCCGTAGGCCTTCTCCGCGTGGTCGACGGTGTCGGCGGTGTGGTTGGTGATGACGTCGAAGAAGACCTTCATGCCCTTGGCGTGGGCCTTGTCGATCAGCTTCTCCAGGTCGGCGTTGGTGCCGAAGTGCGGGTCGACCTGGGTGAAGTCGGTGATCCAGTAGCCGTGGTAGCCCGCCGACGCGTCCTTGCCGGTGCCCTGCACGGGACGGTTCTTGAAGATCGGCGCCAGCCAGATGGCGGTGGTGCCGAGGCCCTTGATGTAGTCGAGCTTCTGTGTGAGGCCCTTGAGGTCGCCGCCCTGGTAGAACCCCTTGTCGGTGGGGTCGTAGCCATGGTCGAGACGTGAACCGGTCAGCCCGCCCCGGTCGTTGGAGGCGTCGCCGTTGGCGAAGCGGTCGGGCAGCACGAAGTAGAACTGCTCGCGCGTGAGGTCGTGCCGGGTCGCCTCGCGGGCCAGTTGGGCGTCCGAGGGCGGGGCGGGCGGTCGGGGCGACGCGGCGGCGGTGGCCGCCGGGACGACGGGCAGCAGCGCCGCGCACAGGGCGGCCACCGCCCCTCGTCTCAGGGTGGTTCGGGACACGGAGGATGCTCCTCGGCTGGTGTCAGGAGGGTGGGCTGCGGGCCGGTGGCGCTGCCACCGGCCCGCGGAGAAGGGGGTACGGGTCAGCCGCGCCAGACGTCGGCGGTCAGCGTGACCTTCCCGGAGGCCGGGACGGTCGCGGTGCGGTTCGCTCCGCTCTCCCAGGTGACGTTGCCGCCGACGTCCTTGCGGACGTACTTGTAGGCGAACGTGGTCCCGGCGGGCAGGGCCACGTCCGCCTTCCACACGGGGTACGCGGCCGGGTCGAGCTTCGGCGCGTTCGCCGGGTTCCAGTTGCCGAGGGCGGCCTGGTCGCCGGTGACGTGGATGTTCTGGCCGGGCTGGGTGGTGGCGTTCACCCCGAAGGAGGCGCCGGAGGAGCCGTTGCCGGGGCCCGGGTCGGGGTTCGTGCCGCCGCCCCCGGAGCATGTCCGGGCATTCACGTGCAGGGCGACGGCGGTGCCGGCCGGGACGGTGGCGGTGAACTGGCCTGAGCCGTTGACGGTGACGCCGTTGCCGGACTGGACGTCGCAGTAGTCGCCGGCGGGCAGCGAGGTCTGGAAGGTGCGGGTGAGCGCGGAGCCCTCGTGGTTGATGGCGACGTACGCCTTGTCGCCCCGGCCGAAGGCGATCCGGTCGCCGCCGTCGTCCCACCAGTCGCTGACGGCCTGGCCGCGTGCGGCGTTGCGGAGGCCGACCATGGAGGAGATCTCGCGCCAGGCGTGCTGGCACTTCCAGCCGTCGCTGTAGCAGGCGTTCACCTGGCCGCCGCCCGGCGGTCCGGCGTCGTGGTCGCTGAACTCGTAGCCGGAGTGGACGTCCGGGGAGCCGTAGGGCCAGGCCAGCATGAAGACGTTGGCGAGGGTGTAGGCGGAGCCGTTCTTGTAGTTCAGGGTGTCGCCGCCGCGCTCGGTGTCGTGGTTGTCGACGAAGACGCCCGACTTGCCGGACTCCATGAAGCCCCAGCCCTCGCCGAAGTTCTTCAGGTGGGCGAGGTTCTCGTTGAGGAAGACCTGCTTGAGGCTCCGCCCGTAACGGAACTCCTGGACGTCGCCGGTGCCGAGGTACTCGGACGGCGAGACGGCCTCGCCCGCTCCGAAGATCGCCTCCTGCTTCCAGTAGACGTTCGGGTTGCTCAGCCGGGACTTGATGGCGGCCAGGTCGGCGGCGGGCATGTGCTTGGCGGCGTCGATCCGGAAGCCGTCGACGCCGAGCGAGAGCAGGTCGTTGAGGTAGCCGGCGATCCTGCCGCGTACGTAGTCCTCGCCGGTGTCCAGGTCGGCGAGGCCGACCAGCTCGCAGTTCTGGACGTCGGCGCGGTCGTTGTAGTTGCTGATCGGGGCGCGGCAGTCGTCGAGATCGCTGCCGGAGTAGATGCCCGGGTAGTCGTACTTGGTGTACGACGAGCCGCCGGTGCCGGTGCCGTTGCCGGCCGCCATGTGGTTGATGACGGCGTCCGCGACGACCTTCACGCCCGCCGAGTGACACGTGTTGACCATGGCGGAGAAGGCGGCGCGGTCACCGAGGCGGCCGGCGATCTTGTAGCTGACAGGCTGGTAGGACGTCCACCACTGGCCGCCCTGGATGTGCTCCTGGGGCGGCGAGACCTGGACGTAGCCGTAGCCCGCCGGACCGAGGGTGTCCGTGCAGGCCTTGGCGATGGAGGCGAACTTCCACTCGAACATCACGGCGGTGACGTCCTTGTCGCCCGGAGCGGCGGCCTGCGCGGGGGACGCGGCGCCGAATCCGGTGGGGATGACGAGGGCGGCGGCGCCGGCCACGAGGGCGAGCGCGACAGACAGGGGTCTGCGTGCCATGTCTTTCCTCCTGCGGGTGGGGGAAACGCGGGTGACGGTGCAGCCTCAGCCGGCAACGCGCCATGCCCTCAAGGCTCCTGAAGGTTCTTGCTGCAAGAATGCAAACCTTGCCGCAGCGCAGACCGTACGAGCCCGCCCGTCACCGGTCAACCCTTTGGACATCTACCGCTCACATCCGTGAAACAGCGGCGTTTTCTTCCTGACGTCCACCCGATTTCTTGCTGCAAGGTCTTTCGCAAGATATTGCGCGCCTGTTACGTTTCATCCGACTCCGGTCCGGTCGGCCGGGGGTTCCGGCGTCGCTCGCGCGGTGTCGGACCCCACGCGCCCGGCCGGCCGGGCCGGTCACGACAAGAGAGGCACCCGGAGTCGCCACAACTCCCCGCCGGCCCTTCCTGGGCCGACTCCTGGTGCCTCTCCTGTACGTGTCTCTTCCGTACGGCGCCACGAAGCTCCGTACGTGCCCCGAAGCCTTCCTCAGCTCCCCGTGCGTACCGCCGCCGTCGAGCCCCGGACGACCAGCTCAGGCTGGAAGACGTACTCGGTGCGCTGCACCGGGTTTCCGCCTATCTCCTCCAGCAGCGCGCCCACGGCGGCCGCCGCCATCGCTTGCACGGGCTGGCGCACGGTCGTCAACGGCGGGTCCGTGAACGCGATGAACGGCGAGTCGTCGAAGCCCACGACCGAGACGTCGCGCGGCACCTCCAGGCCTCTCCCCCGGGCGGCGCGGACCACGCCGAGGGCCATCAGGTCGCTGCCGCAGACGATGCCCGTGCAGCCCGCGTCCAGCAGGGCGCCGGCCGCCACCTGACCGCCCTCGACGCTGAACAGCGTGGAGCAGACCAGCGGTTCGGCCTCCGCCGGGTCCATGCCGAGCATCGAGACGGCCGCCTCCACGAACCCGTCGCGTTTGCGGCGGGAGGGGACGTAGCGCTGCGGGCCGATGGCCAGGCCGATCCGGCGGTGGCCGAGGTCGGCGAGGTGCCCGAGGGCCATCCGTACGGCAGCGTTGTCATCGGGCGAGAAGAAGGGGGCGTTGATGCGCTCGTTGTAGCCGTTGATCAGGACGAACGGTATGCCGCGTTCGGTGAGCGCGGCATACCGTTCCGGGTCGGCGGAGGTGTCCGCGTGCAGCCCGGACAGGAAGACGATGCCGCCGACGCCCCGCTCCACGAGCTGCTCGACGAGTTCGTCCTCGGTGGCCCCGCCGGGCACCTGGGTGCAGAGCACGGGGGTGTAGCCGTGTCCGGCCAGCACCTGTTCGACGGACTGCGCGAACGCCGGGAAGATCGGGTTGGTGAGTTCGGGCGTCACCAGGCCGATCAGTCCGGCGCTGCGCTGCCGCAGCCGTACGGGCCGCTCGTAGCCCAGGATGTCGAGCGCCGCGAGCACCCGCTGCCGGGTGGAGTCCGCGACGCCCTGCTTCCCGTTCAGGACCCGGCTGACGGTCGCCTCACTGACCGCCGCCTGTCCGGCGATGTCGGAGAGGCGGGGCGCGGCCGTGATCCTGGGCGACGGCAGTGTCACACCGTCCACCAGACCGTGGTGTCGGCGGGCAGCTCGGCCTCGGCGCCGTCCACGGTGACCGGGGAGCTGGCGAGCAGCACCCGGCCGCGGGCGGCGACGCGGACCGGGGAGCCGGTGGTGTTGACGGTGCAGACGAAGCCGGGGCGGGCGAAGACGAGGACGCCTTCGGGGGCGTCCAGCCACTCGACGCCGGTGCCCGCGCCGAGGCCCGGGTGGTCGCGGCGGGCGGCGATCGCGGCCCGGTACAGCTCCAGGGTGGAGCCCTCCACGCCGGTCTGCGCCTCGACGGACAGCTCGCCCCAGCCGGCGGGCTGCGGGAGCCAGCTGCCGCCGTCGCCGAAGCCGTGGCTGCTGCCCTCGCGGGTCCACGGGATCGGGACGCGGCAGCCGTCGCGGAAGCCGTCCTGGCCCGCGGCGCGGAAGAACGACGGATCCTGGCGGGCCTCGTCGGGCAGGTCGGTGACGTCCGGCAGGCCGAGCTCCTCGCCCTGGTAGACGTAGGCGGAGCCGGGCAGGGCGAGCATCAGCAGGGAGGCGGCGCGGGCCCGGCGCAGGCCCAGCTCGCGGTCGCCGGGGGTACGGATCTGGGTGCCGAGGCCCGCCGGGTTGGCGAACCGGGTGGTGTGCCGGGTGACGTCGTGGTTGGAGAGCACCCAGGTGGTGGGCGCGCCGACCGGGCGCATGGCGTCGAGCGAGGAGTCGATGACCTTACGCAGTTCGGCGGCGTCCCAGGCGGTGGCCAGGTAAGGGAAGTTGAACGCCTGGTGCATCTCGTCGGGGCGCACATAGTTGGCGGTGCGCTCGGCGGTCGGCGTCCACGCCTCGGCGACGGCGATGCGGTCGCCGGGGTACTCGTCGAGGATGGTGCGCCAGCTGCGGTAGATCGCGTGGACGCCGTCCTGGTCGAAGAACGGCATGACGTCGTTGCCGAGCAGCTTGAGCTGGTCGTGGACGCCGAGGTCGGGCAGGCCCGCGGCCTTGACGAGGCCGTGCGCGACGTCGACCCGGAAGCCGTCGACGCCCATGTCGAGCCAGAAGCGCAGGATGGAGCGGAACTCGTCGGCGACGGCCGGGTGCTCCCAGTTGAAGTCGGGCTGCTCGGGGGCGAAGAGGTGGAGGTACCAGTCGCCGGGGGTGCCGTCCGGGTTGACCGTACGGGTCCAGGCGGGGCCGCCGAAGATGGACTCCCAGTCGTTGGGCGGGAGTTCACCGTCGGCGCCCTTTCCGGGGCGGAAGTGGTAGCGCTCGCGCAGGGCGGAGCCGGGGCCCTCGACCAGGGCGCGCTTGAACCACTCGTGCTGGTCGGAGGAGTGGTTGGGGACCAGGTCGACGATGACGCGCAGGCCCAGGCCGTGGGCCTCGCGGATCAGCGCGTCGGCGTCCAGCAGATTGCCGAACATCGGGTCGATGGCCCGGTAGTCGGAGACGTCGTAGCCGGCGTCGGCCTGCGGGGAGGCGTAGAAGGGGCTGAGCCACACCGCGTCGACGCCCAGGTCCTTCAGGTGGGGCAGGCGGGCGGTGACGCCGGCGAGGTCGCCCATGCCGTCGCCGTTGCCGTCGGCGAAGCTCCGTGGATAGACCTGGTAGATCACCGCGTCCTGCCACCAGCCGGTGCGGTGGCCCGGGGCGTCGTCGGACGTGCCGGTGGAGGGGGCAGCGAGATGCTGGGTCATGTCGTCCCTGAGGTGTCTGGGTGGGGAGCGGCGCCGGGTCCGGGTCGGGGTTCCGGCGCCGCCGTGACGGGTGCGGTGGTGCGTGCGGGTGCTGGTGTCCGGGAGGTCCTCAGCCCTTGACGGCTCCGGCGGACATGCCGGTGACGAGGTGCTTCTGGGCGAACAGGAACACCAGGGCGGCCGGGATGGCGATGAGGACGGAGGCGGCGGTCATGGGGCCCCACTGGGCTCCGTACTGGTTGACGAACTTCTGGAGTCCGCCGGCCAGCGTGAGGTTCTCGTCGCCGACCAGGAAGGCGGAGGCGTAGGCCACTTCGCCCCAGGCGGTGATGAAGAAGTAGAACGCGGTGACCGCGAGGCCCGGCTTGGCCAGCGGCAGGACGAGCCGGAAGAAGGTGCCGAACGGGGTGAGGCCGTCGACCTCGCCGGACTCGTCGATCTCGCGCGGGATGGTGTCGAAGAAGCCCTTCATCATCCAGGCGCAGAACGGCACCGCGATGGTGAGGTAGGTGATGACGAGACCGGCGGGCTTATTGAGCAGCCCGAGGTTCGACATGATGTTGTAGATCGGCACGATGAGGACGGCGACCGGGAACATCTGGGTGATCAGCAGCGTCCACATCAGCCCGCGCTTGCCGGGGAAGCGGAAGCGGCTGACCGCGTAGCCGGTGGTGGCGGAGACGAAGACGCCGATCAGGGTGGAGAGTGAGGCGATGATCGCGGAGTTGGCGAACCAGTTGAGGAACTCGGTGTCGCGGATGAGGTTCGTGTAGTTGACGAACGTCGTCTCGCGGAAGAAGTCCGTGGTGGTGGCGAGTTCGGCCGGCTTGAGCGAGGTCAGCAGGACCCAGAGCACCGGGAAGACCGCGATCACCGAGGCGACGATCAGGGTGAGGTGCAGGCCGACGGAGGCGATCGGGGAGCGTTCGCCGCGCGGTCGGGCCTTGCGTACGGCGTGCCGGGCGGGGGTGTCGGTCGCGGTGGTCACCACTTGTCTCCCTGGGAGCGCAGGACTCGCCGGTAGACCACGGCGAAGAGCATCAGGAGTACGAGGATCAGCACGCCCCAGGTGGAGGACTGCGCGTAGTCGCGCGGGCTGATCTCGAAGGAGAACTTGTACGCCTGGGTCACCAGGATCTGGGTCGCCTCACCGGGTCCGCCGCGGGTCAGCAGGAAGATCACCGGGAACATGTTGAAGGTCCAGATGGTGGAGAGCAGGACCACCGTGGTGGAGACCGGGCGCAGTCCGGGAAGCGTGATGTGGCAGAAGCGCTGCCAGGCGGTCGCGCCGTCCATCTCGGCCGCCTCGTACTGCTCGGAGGGGATGGACTGGAGTCCGCCGAGGAGGGCGACCATCATGAACGGGATGCCGAGCCAGACGTTGACGGCGATGACGGAGAACTTGGCCCAGGTGGGGTCGTTCAGCCACGGGACGCCGTCGAGGCCCGATCCGGTCAGGATCTTGTTGAGCAGCCCGCGGTCCTCGTTGTAGAGGAAGCGCCAGGCGAAGACGGAGACGAAGCCGGGGATGGCCCAGGGCAGGATGAGGGCCATGCGGTAGGCGGAGCGCCCGGCGATACGGCGGTTGAGGAGGTTCGCCAGGGCCATGCCGAGGGCGAAGGTGATGCTCACGCAGGAGACGGTCCACACCAGCGTCCAGCCGAGCGTGCCGAGGAACTGCGAGCCGGTCAGCGCGTCGATGTAGTTGTCCGCGCCGACGAACTTGTAGGTGGCGGGCAGTTCGTTGACGCCGATGGAACGGGCGACGTTGCGCTCGTCGGCGTCGGTCGTCGAGAGGAAGATGCCGCGGACCAGCGGGTAGCCGATGATCACGCCGATCACGAGGACGACCGGGGCGACCATGGCCCAGGCGTACCAGTGGACCGACAGGGCCCGCCGGAGACGGCCGGGGGTCGGTGGTGGGGTGCCAGTACCGCGGCTCCGGCCGCGGGCGGTGTTCTCGCCCGCGGCCTTCACCACCGACTGGCTGGTGTGGACAGCCATCAGTCGGCCAACCTTCCTGTTACTTCCAGCCCTCGAGGAGCTTGCGGTAGGAGTCGCCGGTGGACTTGGCGGCCTTCTCCGGCGTGGTCTGGCCGGTGAGGACCTTGGTGTACTCGACGCGCAGCGGCTCGAAGAGGCTGCCGCCCTCGGGGATCCAGGGGCGCTCGACGGCGGTCTCGACGACCGGCTTGAAGAAGCCGACGATCTCGCTGTCGACCGCTTCCTGCTTGGCGTACGCGGAGGTGCGGGTGGGCAGCAGGTTCAGCTCGCCGGCGGCGGTGGCCTGGCTGTCCACGGACGTCATGTACTCGACGAAGGCGTAGGAGGCCTGGAGGTTCTTGGAGCCGGCGTAGACGGCGAGGCTGTGGCCGCCCTGCGGGGCGCCCTGGGCGGCGGAGCCGGCCGGGACCGGGGCGATGCCCAGGTTGTCCTTGTCCTTGAACTCCTTGCCGGCCAGGGTGTCGGCGACGGCCCAGGGGCCGTTGATCATCATCGCGACGTCGCCGTTCTTGAACGACTGCATCATGTTCTCCCAGCCGTCCGAGGCGTCCGTCTTCGCGGTGCCGTCGTCGACCAGGGCCTTGACCGCCTTGAACGCCTTGACGCCCTCGGGCTTGTCGATGGTGACGCTCTTGGAGCCGGCGTCGACCATGTCGCCGCCCTCGCCGTACAGGAAGGAGAGGAAGTAGTACGGGTCGTCGCCGCGGAGGTAGAGGCCGGTCTTGCCGGTCTTGTCCTTGATCTTCTTGGCCACGGTCTTGAGGTCGTCCAGGTTCGCGGGCGCCTCGACACCGGCCTCCTTGAACATCTTCTTGTTGTAGAAGACGCCCATGGAGTCGATGACCTGCGGAACGGCGAAGGTCTTGCCCTCGTACTTGGTGGACGCGACGGCCTGCTTGAGGAAGTCGTCCTGGTCCTTCAGGGCGGAGGTGCCGTCCAGCGGGGCCAGGTAGCCGAGGCTCGCGAAGTCCGGCGTCCAGGCGACCTCGGAGCGGATCACGTCGGGCGCGCCGTCGCCGGCCTGGGCCGCGTTCTTGAACTTGTTCTGCGCCTCGCCGAAGGGCACGCTGACGTACTTGACGTCGACCTTCGGGTGCTGCTTCTCAAAGCCCTCGGCCAGCTTCTTGAAGACCTTGTCCTCGCTGCCGACGTTGGAGGTGTCCCACCAGGTCACCGTGCCGGAGAGCTCGCCCGAGCTCTTGCCGCCGCCGGACTCGTCGTCGCTGCCGCAGGCGGTCGCCGCGAGCGCCAGGGCCGCGACCAGGGCGGTGGCCGTTATGCCACGTCGCATCTGAACTCCTTCAACTGCCGTACCGCTCCGTCGCGGCGCCGGGTCGACGTGAACGTAACAAGGATGAAAGACGATCGAAAGACCTTGCGGGGGATTTCTGCAAGCCTTGGTGATCGTTACATTCGCGTGTCCTCAAGGTTGCCGTCAAGTCCCTTGACGGCGGTCGTCCACCCCTGACAGAGGCAGGCGCGACACGGCATATCCGCAGTGCGACGATCTGACCGCAGCCCGCGATCCGCTGCCGCAAGTCCTTGCAAGACGTTGCCGGAAAGCCTGCCGAAGGCCTCACTCACAGCCATGCGGCGGCGCCTCCGCACCACCCCACGCACGGTGGGCAATCCGACACGGGCCCGGTACAGTCCCATCCCATGACCGCACGGCTTGCCGATATCGCAACTCAGGCGGGGGTCAGCGAAGCGACGGTCAGCCGAGTCCTGAACGGCAAGCCCGGAGTCGCGGCGACCACCCGCGAATCCGTCCTCGCGGCGCTCGACGTCCTGGGGTACGAACGCCCGGTGCGACTGCGCAGGCGCAGCGCGGGGCTGGTCGGCCTCATCACCCCGGAGCTGGAGAACCCGATCTTCCCGGCGCTGGCGCAGGTCATCGGCCAGGCGCTGACCCGGCAGGGCTACACCCCGGTGCTGGCGACCCAGACCCCCGGCGGCTCCACCGAGGACGAACTCACCGAAATGCTGGTGGACCGGGGCGTGTCCGGCATCATCTTCGTCTCCGGGCTGCACGCGGACACCTCGGCCGACGTACAGCGCTACGAGCAACTGCGCGGCCAGGGCGTCCCCTTCGTCCTGATGAACGGCTTCTCGGCCAAGGTGCAGGCGCCGTTCATCTCGCCCGACGACCGGGCGGCGATGCGCCTCGCGGTGACGCATCTGGTGGCGCTCGGCCACCAGCGCATCGGCCTCGCGCTCGGCCCGAAGCGCTTCGTCCCGGTGCTCCGCAAGATCGAGGGCTTCCACGCCACGATGCGGGAGCAGCTGGGCCTCGCCCCGGACGAGGTGGAGGAGTTGATCCAGCACTCTCTGTACACCTTGGAGGGCGGCCAGGCGGCCACCTCCGCCCTGATGGAGCGCGGCTGCACGGCGGTCGTGTGCGCGAGCGACATGATGGCGCTCGGGGCGATCCGGGCAGCCCGCAGGCTGTCCAAGGACGTGCCGCGGGATCTGTCGGTCGTGGGCTACGACGACTCGCCGCTCATAGCGTTCACGGACCCGCCGCTGACGACGATCCGGCAGCCGGTGACGGCGATGGGCCAGGCCGCGGTGCGCACGCTCCTGGAGGAGATCGGCGGAACCCCGGCCCCGCACAGCGAGTTCGTCTTCATGCCCGAGCTGGTGGTTCGCGGCTCGACGGCCGCCGGACCCGCAGGCGGCTCAGGGTCACACCCTCGTCCTTGAGACGCAGGATGTGCGGCCGGAACCCGACCGGAGGATGATCGGGGGCAGGGGAATCTCTATGGAAGACTCTCTGCCTATGGGTGAAACACAGGTGACAGCACAGGAAGGCCGGTCGACGGCCGGTCCTTCACCCATCGTGGCCGACAGGACGGCCAAGCCCGGCTGGTCCGCCCGCTTCCGCTCGCTGCGGATGCCCCGCCGCCCCCGGCTGTGGTTCGAGGTTCTGCTCATCGCGGTCAGTTACTGGCTGTATTCACTCGTGCGCAACGCCGTTCCGGAGCAGAAGGCGGCGGCCCTGCGCAACGCCGACTGGATCTGGTCGGCGGAGAAGTCCCTCGGTCTCGCCTTCGAGGAAACGGTCAATCACGCGGTCAATTCCGTGACATGGCTGATCGTGTCGATGAACTACTACTACGCGACGCTGCATTTCGTCGTGACCATCGGCGTCCTCGTCTGGCTGTTCCGCCGCCACCCGGGCCGTTACGCGGCAACGCGGCTCGTCCTCTTCGCGACGACGGCGGTGGCCCTGCTCGGCTACTACCTCTACCCACTGGCCCCGCCCCGTCTGATGAACGGCGCGAACTTCATCGACACCGTGCTGGTGCACGAGACGTGGGGCTCGATGGCGTCGGGCAACTTCAAGAACATGTCCAACCAGTACGCGGCGATGCCGTCGATGCACATCGGCTGGTCGCTCTGGTGCGGCCTGACGATCTTCGCCCTGGCCTCGGCGCCCTGGGCCCGCATTCTGGGCCTGCTCTACCCGACGCTCACCCTGGTCGTCATCGTGGCCACCGCCAACCACTTCTGGCTGGACGCGGTGGGCGGCATGGCCTGCCTCGCGTTCGGTTACGCGGTCTCCCGCGTCTGGTACGGCTCGCTGCCGCACCGGCTGCCGAAGTGGGTGCACTCCGGGAACGGGAAGGGCCGGCTGACCGGACTGCGCGCCGCCAGACTGCCACGCCCGGCCTCGGAACCGGAGCCGGAGCCGAAGTCCGCGCCGGAGCCGAAATCCGCGCCGGAGGCGGAGACGGCCGGTTCGCGAAGGCCGTAGCGGCGGCGGCTGCGGCCGCACGGGATGCGGGGTGCGGGGCGGACACGATGTCCGCCCCGCACCCCGTTCGTCCTGTCGGGGCCGCTACCCGCGGTGCACGATCCGCCCCCCGGTGACCGTCAGCCGCACCGGCGCCTCGCCCAGCTCGTCGGCCGGGGCGTCGACCGGGTCCAGCCCGAAGGCCGTCAGATCGGCCCGGAAGCCGGGCGCGATCCGCCCCGCCACCTGCTGCTCCCCCGCCGCGACGGCCGCGTGCGAGGTGCAGCCCTCCAGCGCCATCAGCCCGGTCAGCGCCTGCTCCGGGGCCACGGGCTCGGTGTCGTACGCCCCCGGCAGCCGCCGCAGCCGTGCGGTGGCCAGCACCTGGCGTACGTCGTAGTGGGCGATCGGCCAGTCCGAGCCGAGCGCCAGAAAGGCCCCGGCGTCCCGCAGGTCGCGGCAGCGCCAGGCGCGGGCTGCGCGTTCGTCGCCGAGCCGCCGGGACCAGGCGTCGGTGTGGTCGGCGCGGGTGTACGCGGTGTGGGTGGGCTGCATGGAGGCGATCACGCCGAGCCGGACGAACCTCTCGGCGACCTCGTGCGGCACGGTCTCGATGTGCTCGACGCGGTGGCGCAGCCGGCCGCTCACGCCCAGCGCCTCGACGGTGTCCAGGACGTGCCGCACGGCCGCGTCCCCGATGGCGTGGGTGGCGGTGCCGACCCCGGCGCGGTGCAGGTGGGCGACGGCCTCGGAGTACGCGGCCGGGTCGGGCCAGAACGCCTCGGTGCCCTGGCCGTGGCAGTCGGCGTGCTCCAGCCAGGCGGTGCCGCCCTCGACGGTGCCGTCCATGAAGAACTTCACGCCGCCCACCCGCCACAGCCGCCCCGCCCTGCTCTGGAGCAGCACCAGCTCCTCCAGCCCCTCCTTGTCGACCCCGGGCATGCACCAGGGGGCGAGCCGGAGCCGTACGGGCAGGTCGGTGTCCTCCTCCACGGCGGCCAGCAGATCCGGTACGGAGCCGTCGCCGAGGTCCATCACATGGGCCCCGGTCAGCCCGGTGGCGGCCATGGCGGACAGCAGCTCCACCAGTCCGGCCCGCCGCTCGGCGTACGAGGGCCGGGGCAGCAGCCCGGTGAACAGATCCATCGCGGCATGCTCGACGAGATGCCCGGTGGGCTGCCCGTCCCGGTCGCAGACGACTTCGGAACGCTGGGCGAAGGGGCGGGGTCCGGTGATTCCGGCGCGTTCCAGGGCGGGGCCTGAGACGAGGGCGGAGTGCCCGTCGTAGAGCCGGATGAAGGCGGGCGCGCCGCCGAGGGCCTCGTCGATGTGGACATGGCTGACGGGCCGGTCCCCGAAGACGTTGTGGTCCAGCCCCCACCCGAGCACCCACCCCTCGGTGCGCGGGGCGGCGGCGAGGGCGGCCCGGAGCTGGTCGAGGTCGCGGACGGCGGTGAGGTCGGCGCCGGTGGCCATCTCCAGGCCCCAGACGGGGTGGCTGTGGGCGTCGGTCAGGCCGGGGGTGAGGGTGGCCCCGGCCAGCTCGAGGTGCTCGGTGCCGCGCCCGCGCAGTTCACGCAGGTCATCGGCGTCCCCGACCGCGATGACGGTGTCTTTCCGGACGGCGACGGCGGTGGCCTCGGGGCGGGCCGGGTCGAGGGTGCGGACGCGGGCTCCGGTGATCAGGAGGTCGGCTGCGGGCACGGTACGGGCTCCTTGCTGGTGGTGGTCAGCGGGTGGTGGCGGGGGCGGGGTCTTCGGCGGCCTCGGGCTCGTCCGTGCCGTCCGCCCGGGGCTCGGCGGCGAAGGAGGCATACACCTCGGGCCGGGTGCGCTTGAGGCGGCGGGCGAGGAGGAGCCCGAGCAGGAAGACCCCGGGCACCAGCGAGACGAGCAGGACGTTCACGCCGGTCGAGGCCCCGGTGAAAAGCTCCACGTTGTACGAGACGAGCCCGATGGCCCCGGCCAGCAGCACGGCCGCCACCAGCGGGGCGACCACGGTGCGCAGGGCGCCTTCCCGGTGCGGAATGCGCCGGAAAAAAAGAAACACGGCCAGCGCGGCGAGGAGCTGGAGGACCATGAGGCCGATCATGCCCGGGGTGTTGACCCAGAGCAGGAGCTGCGCGTACGGGTCGGCCCCGGCGGCGGCGAACCCGAGGACGACGACCACGCCGAGCACGGTCTGCGCGGCCCCGGCGACGTACGGGGAGCGGTGGCGCGGGTGGACGCGGCCGAGGAGCCGGGGCAGGACGCCCTCCTCGGCGAGGGCGAGACCGTACCGGTTGATGGCGTTGTGGAAGGCGAGCAGCGAAGCCAGCACGCTGGTGACGATGAGGACGTGCATCAGGTCGGCGGCCCAGGCCCCGACGTACGTGGTGATGGCGGAGAAGAAGAGCCCGCCGGGGTCGTCGGCGGCGGCCCGCACGACCTTCTCCTCGCCGAACGCCTGGATGACCGCCCAGACGACGAAGGCGTAGAAGAGTCCGAGGAAGGCGACGGCGATGTAGGTGGCGCGCGGAACGGTCCGCTCCGGACTCCGGGCCTCGCGCCGGTAGATGACGGTCGACTCGAACCCGGTGAAGGCGGCGAACGCGCAGGCCAGGACGGCTGCCATGCCGGGCACGAGGACGTTGCCGGGCGAGAAGGACCCGAAGGAGAGCCCTTCGGAGGCGCCGCCTTCCAGCAGGACGCCGCCCGCGAGCAGCACGAGAATCCCGGTCTCCGCGACGAGCAGGACGCCGAGCACCTTGGCGCCGAAGTCGATGGAGCGGAAGCCGCCGTACCAGATGAGCAGCAGCCCGGCGAGGGAGACGGGCAGCCAGGGCACGTCGACGCCCCACAGGGCGTGGGAGGTGTCGGCGGTGGCGGAGCCGAGGAGCCCGTAGACGCCGATCTCCATGCCGTTGTAGCCGAGCATGGCGATGAGCGCGGCGGCGATGCCGACCGGGGTGCCGAAGCCGCGGGTGATGTACGCGTAGAAGGCCCCGTCGCTGCGGACGTGCCGGCTCATCGTGGTGAACCCGACGGCGAAGACCGCGAGCGTGATCCCCGCGACGAGATACCCGACCGGGGCGCCGATGCCACCGAGCATCAGGGCGACGGGAGCGACGCCGGCCATGACGGTGAGCGGGGCTGCGGCGGAGATGACGAAGAAGGCGATGTCGGCGGTGCCGAGCGTGCCCTTTCGGAGGGTGGGCGCAGACATGTGCGGAGGGGCCCTTCTGCGACAGGCGAGCGGGCGGCGGCCCCGGTTCAGCTCGGGAGGCTAAACCTAAAGCCTTTCGGTTTCGGGGAATGTAGCCTCACCACAGGTCATCGGGGAAGACCTTTCGCCGACGCAGATCAGGAGACGCACACATGGGACGGCCGCGCACACCGCTGCTCGACCGGGAGCGCATCGGCGCCACGGCGCTCGAACTGCTCGACGAGCAGGGCGAGTTCAGCGTCCCGCAGGTGGCCCGCAGGCTGGGGGTGCAGACGGGTTCGGTGTACCACCATGTGGACGGCCGGGCGGGAGTGGTGGAGCTGATCCGCGAACGCGTCAGCGCTTCGATCGACACGGCCACGCTGGACCTGCGCCCCTGGGACACGGCCCTGACCGCCTGGGCCCGCTCCTACCGCGCCGCCTTCGCCGCCCACCCGCACGCGATCCCGCTGCTCATGACGTCACCGGTACGGGCCCCGAAGGTGCTGGCCCAGTACGAACAGGCGGTACGCCTGCTCCTGGACGTCGGCTTCCCGGTGGACCGGGTGATGGCGGTGATCACGGCCCTGGAAAACCTGGTCCTGGGCTCGGCACTGGACCTGGCGGCCCCGGAGACGATGTGGGAACTCCCCCCGGACTCCCCCGACACGGAAAACCTGGCACAGGCCCTGGCGGCGATCGGCCCGGGCCGGGCGGACGCGGCGTTCGAACTGGCCCTGGGCGCGTTCGTGGACCACTGCCGGACCAACGTCGGCCCGCCCGGCACACCTCCCAGCCCGCCCCGGCGCACCTCCCAGCCCGCCCGGCACACCTTTTAGCCCGTCCGGCACACCATCCAGCCCGTCCGGCGCTTGAGGACGTCTCTTTCAGCCCGCCCGGCGCTTGAGGGCGTCCTTTCAGCCCCTCCGGCGTTTGAGGAGCGGGGTCCGGGGCGGAGCCCCGAGGGGCCCCGGGGCCGGGCCCCGGGAGCGAACCCCTACGACGCCGCCCCGTAGAACCGCTCCTCCACCACCGCCCGAGCCCTCCGCGTAATCCGCCGATAGTCGTCCAACATGTCCCCGACATGCCCCGGCTCGTACCCCAGGTACCGCCCCACCGCCGCCATCTCCCGCGCCTCGGACGGAAACGTGTCGCCCGGCCGCCCCCGCACCAGCATCACCGCGTTGCGCACCCGCGTCGCCAGCACCCACGCCTCGTCCAGCGTCTCCGCGTCCTCCGCCGGAATCAGCCCCGCCGCACACGCGGCGGCCAACGCCTCGCGCGTCCGCGTCGTACGCAGCCCCGGCTCCGACCACCCGTGCTGCATCTGCATCAGCTGCACGGTCCACTCGACATCGCTCAGCCCGCCCCGCCCCAGCTTCGCGTGGAGCGTGGGGTCAGCGCCGCGCGGCATCCGCTCGGACTCCATCCGCGCCTTGAGCCGGCGGATCTCGCGTACGGCGTCCTCGCCGAGCCCTTCCATCGGATACCGCAGCGGATCGGCGAGCTCGATGAACGCGCGCCCCAACTCCGCGTCGCCCGCCACCGGTTCGGCCCGCAGCAGCGCCTGGCTCTCCCAGACCAGCGACCAGCGCCGGTAGTAGGCCTCGTACGACTTGAGCGTGCGCACCATCGGCCCGGTCTTGCCCTCGGGCCGCAGGTCGGCGTCGATGAGCAACGGCGGGTCGGAGGTCGGCAGTTGGAGTAGTCGCCGCATCTCGCCCACAACCGCGTTCGCCGCCCGCCCCGCCTCCTCGTCGCTCACGCCCTCGCGCGGCTGATGGACGAAGAGAACGTCCGCGTCGGAGCCGTAACCCAGCTCGTGCCCGCCGAAGCGGCCCATGCCGATGACGGCGAACCGGGTCGGCAGCGTGTCGCCCCACCGCTCGCGGACGGCGGCCCGCAGCGCGCCCGCGATGGTGGCGGCGTTGAGGTCGGTGACGGCCGAGCCGACGCGGTCGACGAGCGCTCCGTGGTCCTGCTCGGCGGGGTTGTCCTCGGTGCCGTACGAGCCGATGAGGTCGGCGGCCGTCGTACGGAACAGCTCGCGCCGGCGCACCCCGCGCACCACCGCGACGGCCGACTCCGCGTCCCCGGCCCGCCCCACCGCGGCCAGCACCTCCTGGTCCAGGTGGGCCCGGGTGCGGGGCGTGAGCCCCTCCGGGTCGCCGAGGATCGCCACCGCCTCCGGGGCCCGCATGAGCAGGTCCGGGGCGAGGCGGCCGGCGGAGAGGACCCGGGCGAGGTTCTCCGCGGCCGCGCCCTCGTCGCGCAGGAGCCGCAGGTACCACGGGGTCTTGCCGAGCGCGTCGGACACCTTGCGGAAGCCGAGGAGCCCGGCGTCCGGGTCGGCGGAGTCCGCGAACCAGCCGAGCAGCACCGGCAGCAGGGTGCGCTGGATGGCGGCCTTGCGGGTGACGCCGGAGGAGAGAGCCTCCAGGTGCCGCAGGGCGGCGGCGGGGTCGGCGTACCCGAGGGCTTCCAGGCGGTGGGCCGCGGCCTTCGCGCTGAGCCGGGACTCGGCGGGGGCCAGCTGGGCGACGGCGTCCAGCAGCGGCCGGTAGAAGATCTTCTCGTGCAGCCGCCGTACGACGGAGGCGTGCCGTTTCCAGGCCTTGTTCAGCTCGGCCACCGGGTCGGTGCGCATCCCGAGCGACCGGCCGAGCCGCCGCAGGTCCGCCTCGTCCTCGGGGACCAGGTGGGTGCGGCGCATGCGGTAGAGCTGAATGCGGTGCTCCATGGAGCGCAGGAAGCGGTAGGCCTCGTCCAGCTGGGCGGCGTCCACGCGCCCCACGTACCCGCCCTCGGCGAGCGCCCGCAGCGCCTCCAGGGTGGAGCCGCTGTGCAGCGAGGCGTCGCTGCGGCCGTGCACCAACTGGAGTAGCTGGACGGCGAATTCGACGTCCCGCAGTCCGCCGGGGCCGAGCTTCAGCTCCCGCTCGATCCGGTCGGCGGGGATGTTGTCGACGACTCGGCGGCGCATCTTCTGCACGTCGGGGACGAAGTTGTCCCGGTCGGCGGCGCCCCAGACGAGCGGCGACACCGCGTCGACGTACTCCGCGCCCAGCTCGGGGTCGCCGGCCACCGCGCGGGCCTTCAACAGGGCCTGGAACTCCCAGGTCTTGGCCCAGCGCTGGTAGTAGGCGAGGTGCGAGCTGAGGGTGCGCACCAGCGGCCCGTTGCGGCCCTCGGGGCGGAGGTTGGCGTCGACCTCCCAGATGGTGCCCTCGACGGTGGTCTCGGAGCAGATCCGCATCATGTGGGCGGCCAGCCGGGTGGCGGCCTGCATGGCCTTGGTCTCGTCGACCCCGTCGCGCGCCTCCCCGACGAAGATCACGTCGACGTCGGAGACGTAGTTCAGCTCGCGCCCGCCGCACTTGCCCATCGCGACGACGGCGAGCCGGCACTGCGCGGCGTCCTCGGGCGCGGCCGTCCGGGCGATGGCGAGCGCGGCGCGCAGGGTGGCGGTGGCGAGGTCGGCCAGTTCGGCGGCGGTCTGGGCGAGGTCGGTGGTGCCGCACACATCGCGGGCGGCGAGGGTGAGCAGGCACCGGCGGTAGGCGACCCGCAGCGAGTCCGGGTCGACGGCGTCGGCCAGCCCGCGCTCGAACTCGGCGACCCCGGGGTGCAGGTCGACCGCCTCGTACGTGACGAGCGCCTGCCAGTCGCGCGGGTGCCGGGCCAGATGGTCGCCGAGCGCCTCCGACGCGCCGAGGACCCCGAGGAGCCGGTCGCGCAGGGGTTTGGCGGTGACGAGGGTGTCGAGCAGCACCTGCCGCTCGTCCGCCGCCTCGGCCTCCACGATCCGGACCAGTCCGCGCAGGGCCAGGTCCGGGTCGGCGGTGGCCCCGAGCGCCTCCAGAAGGACCGGATCCGACCGTACGGAGGCGAGCTCGTCCAGGTCGAGGAGCTGCTCGGCGGCGGACGGGTCGGTGAATCCGTGCCGCAGCAGCCTGGTGAACGTACTGCTTCTGCGCCCCGGCACCGTCGTCATTGCACGCTCTCCCGCCGCCCGAACCGATCTGCGTAACTGCTCGGCCGCTTCGTTTGCCGGCGTCACAGCTCTCCGAGCCTAGTCCTGTACCGATGAATTCGGGGCGGGGGCGGAGTCCACCTACGGGGAAAGCACCTGACAGCACCCCTCGTCGCCCTCCCGGAGGAACCATGTCCACGACCGAGCGCGCCCAGCCCGCCCGTCCCCCGGCGGCCGAGCTGCACTCCGGCTACAGCAGCGAGGGCGCGACGGCCCGCCCGTGGCCGGAGGCGGCCGCCGTACTCACCGATGCCCCGCTGTACTGGCTGTCCACGGTGCGCCCGGACGGCCGCCCCCACGTCACCCCGCTGATCGGCATCTGGTCCGACGGCGCGCTCCACTTCTGCACGGGCCCGCAGGAGCGCAAGGCGCACAATCTGGCGGCCAACCCCGAGGTGGTCCTGACGACGGGCGCGAACACCCTGGACTCCGGCTTCGACCTTGTGGTGGAGGGCCGGGCGGACCGGGTGACGGACCACGAGCGGCTGACCGTCCTGGCCCGGGAGTGGGAGGCGAAGTACGGCGCCGACTGGCACTTCGACGTCGAGGACGGCAGCTTCGTCCAGGCGGAGGCGGGCCACGCCCATGTGTTCGCGGTCCACCCCCGTACGGCCTTCGGCTTCGGCAAGGGGGAGCCGTACAGCCAGACGCGCTACCGCTTCGGGTGATCCTCCGAGGGGCTGTTTTTCGCCGCCGTCCCGACGAGGACGGTGGCGTACAGCTCCTCGGAGACCAGGACCCGGGGGCTCAGCCCGGCGGTGCGCAGGACCTCGACCGCCGCGTCCCGCTGCCGCTCGCTCGCCTCCACGAGCAGGCTGCCGCCGGGCGCGAGCCACTCGGGCGCTTCGGCGGCGACCCGGCGCATGACGTCGAGCCCGTCGCCGCCCCCGTCCAGGGCGACGCGCGGTTCGTGGACGCGGGCCTCGGCGGGCAGCAGGTCGACGTCGTCGGTGGGGACGTAGGGGACGTTGGCCAGCAGCACGTCGACCCGGCCGCGCAGGGCGGCGGGAAGAGGAGCGAAGAGATCGCCCTCGTACACCTGGCCCAGCTCGCCGACGTTGCGCCGGGCGCAGCGCGCGGCGGCGGGTTCGACGTCGCAGGCGTGCAGTTCGGCCGCGTCCGCCGCGGCGGCGAGGGCGACGCCGAGCGCGCCGGACCCGCAGCAGAGGTCGACGACGACGGCCCGGCGGGGCGCGAGGGCGGCGGCCTGGTCCACCAGGAATTCCGTACGGCGGCGGGGCACGAAGACGCCGGGGTCGACGGCGAAGCGGCGGCCGCGGAACTCCGCCCAGCCCAGGACGTGTTCGAGCGGCAGCCCGGCGGCGCGGCGCTCGACGAGGGCGGACAGTTCGCGCGGGGAGGCGGCGGCCTCGTGGAGGAGGCGGGCCTCGTCCTCGGCGAAGACACAGCCGGCGCGGCGGAGGGCGGCGACGGTGGTGGTGGAGGAGGGGACAGCGGGGTGAACCGGCATACGAGCGAAGCCTTTCGGGAAAACCGATGGGCGCTCCGCGATCGGCTATGCCGTCCGGTCGGCTGCTGTCGCTGCTGCTGTTGCGGCCGGTCGTCCGACGTGATCGCGCGGGGTGAGCACCCAGCCTGATCCAGCGGTAATGGGGCTCACCTCCTCGGTCGATCTCATCGTTCCCCGTGGCGTACGGGGGTCGTAACAGTACAACAGCCCGCTTCCGCACCCGTGCGAGGGCGCGAAAGCGGGCGGTACGGGCCGTACGGGTGGCTCAGAGATCCACGCTGTCCCGCAGCTTGGTGGGCGTCAGGAACAGCGAGGCGATGACACCGACCACGGCGATGCCGGCCGAGATGAGGAAGATGTGCCCGGTGGCCTCGCCGTACGCGGCCCGGACGACGTCCTGGACCTGGGGCGGCATGGCGGCGATGTTGAGGGTGGATCCGCCGGATCCGGAGGCCTCCGGATCGATGCCCAGCTTCGTCAGCCCATCGGCGATCTTGTTCGCGACCTGGTGGGCGAGGACCGCGCCGAGCACGGAGACGCCCATGGTGCCGCCGAGGGAGCGGAAGAAGGTGATGGCCCCGCTGGCCGCGCCGATCTCGCTGAGCGGAACGGTGTTCTGGAGGACGAGCACCAGGTTCTGCATCGACATGCCGACCCCGGCCCCGACGCCGAGCATCCCGAGCGACACCAGGACGAGCGAGGTCCGGTGATCGATGAAGGAGAGCCCGAGGAAGCCGAGGGCGAGCACGATCACGCCGGCGACGATGAACGGCTTGACCTTGCCGGTCTTGGACACGAGACGTCCGGCGACGGTGGAGGAGACGAGGACGCCCGCCATCAGCGGAATGGTCAGGAGCCCCGCCTCGGTCGGCGAGTAGCCGCGGCCGATCTGGAAGTACTGCCCGAGGAAGACCGCGCCGCCGAACATGGCCATGCCGACCGCGAGGCTGGCGACGATGGCGAGGGCGGGGTCACGGCGGCGGACGACGTGCAGCGGTACGACAGGCTCCTTGACCCGGGCCTCGACGAGAACGGCCGCGCCCAGGACGATCACACTCCCGCCGACCATGAGCCCGCTCTGCCAGGAGACCCAGCCGAAGTCGTCGCCGACGAAGGTGACCCAGAGGAGCAGAAGACTGACCCCGGCGGCGATCAGCGAGGCGCCGAGGTAGTCGACCTTGGTGTCGGGCCGGCGGACCTCGACGAGGTGGAGGGTGCGGGCGAGCATCACGGAGGCGAGGAGCGTGAAGGGCACGGCGATGAAGAAGCACCAGCGCCAGCCGAGCCAGGAGGCGTCGGTGATGAACCCGCCGAGCAGCGGCCCGCCGACGGTCGCGACGGCCATGACACCGCCGAGGTAGCCGTTGTACCGGCCGCGCTCCTTCGGGCTGATCATCGCGGCGATGATCACCTGCACGAGCACCTGGAGCGCGCCCATCCCGAGCCCTGGACGGCCCGGAAGGCGATGAGTTGCTCGGTGGACTGAGCGAACCCGCAGGCGACGGAAGAGACGACGAAAAGACCGATGGCTATCTGAAGCAGCAGCTTCTTGCTGAACAGGTCGGCGAGCTTGCCCCAGATCGGGGTGGAGGCCGTGGAGGCCAGCAGGGTCGCGGTGACGACCCAGGTGTACTGCGACTGCGTGCCGTCGAGGGACCCGATGATCTGCGGAAGGGCGACCGAGACCACGGTGCTGCTGATCATCGCCACGAACAGGACGATGAGCAGCCCGCTCAGGGCCCGCAGGATGTGGCGGTGGTCCATGGGCGCCGGTGCGGCGGGGGCCCCGGCCGGGGCGGCGGTGTCTGCTGCGCTCACGCGCAACCTCCGGAAAGTTCGTACGAGAGGCCCGTACGAGGCGGTGGCCACGGGTTGGTCCGCGCGCGACGCCGGTACGGGAGGAAGAAGACTTCACCATACATGCACACTGCGCAATTTTGCTCACTGCGCAACAATCTCGGACCCGGGGGATAATGCCCCCATGGACAGCAGCACCGCGGGACCGGGCCTCCGGGAACGCAAGAAGGAAGCCACCCGACAGGCCGTGCACGAGGCGACCCTGCGCCTGACGGTGGAGCACGGCTTCGACCAGGTGACGGTCGAGGCGGTGGCGGACGCGGCCGGGATCTCCCGCCGGACGTTCTCCAACTACTTCACCAACAAGGAGGACGCCCTCCTCTACGGCGAGGAGCAGCAGATCAGGGCCCTGGTCCGCACGGTCCGCGACCGCCCCGCCGACGAACCCGCCTGGCCGGCCCTGCGCGCGGCGGTGGCCCAGTTCTCGGAACGCGTGGCACCACCGGAACGCGACTGGGCGGTACGCACCCGCCTGGCGATGCGCCACCCCTCGCTCCTGGCCCGCCAGTTGGCCAACCACGCCACCCTGGAACGCGACCTGGCCGAAGCGGTGGCCGCCCGCCCCGGCCCGTCCTCCGCCCCCGTCCGCCCGATCGTCCTGGCGGCGGGCTTCCTGTCCTCGCTCCGGATCGCGATGCGCATGTGGATCGAGGAGGACCTGGCACGGGAGCCGGCGGCGGTGATCGACGAGATTTTGGACGAGATGGGGCGGGGGTTCGTGTGAGGGGCGCAAACCTGCGCTGCGAGCAGGGGGGCTATCGGCTGGGCGCGGTCTGGGATGACCCCCTGATGGACGCGCCGGCATCGGAGTTCACCGGACCACCGGCCATCACGGCCTGACCCGCCGAAGCCGGGCGCGCGGTTGCGGATGACGGGTTACGGGTTCGGTTCACGGACGACCGAAGGCGCCGGCCCCAAGGGGGAGGGAGCCCGGCACCGACGCCCCTCCCCCGCTCAGGAATCCGGCTGATCGACGCGGATCTCGTACGCGATCTCCCACCGAATGTCCGGCACGGTGATGTTCGCCGTCTCGACAGGTCGGCCGTCCCCGTCGAAGTACGTGCGCTCGATCTCGATGACCAGGTCGCCGACGGAGATCCCGAGAAGATTCGCCTGCTCACGCGTCGCGCGGGCCGGGCGGGGCAGCTCGATGCCGGTGGCGATGAACACGTCGATGGAGCGCATGCGCTCGACGACGCCGAGCTTGCCGAGCGGCCCCATCTCCGGCAGCAGGACCGGCGTGCCGTCGGTGATGGCCATCGGCTCCCAGCTCTTGGCGAGCTGTACGGGCAGGCCGTCGGCGAGGAACTCGTAATCGGTCACGACACAGAGGTCACCGGGCTCGATCGCCAGCCGTTCCGCGATGTCGTCCGGTGCGGGGACGCGCGCCGTGCTGGTGCACTCCCAGTCGGCCTCGTGGTCGAGCTCGTTCATGGCCGAGACGAAGGGGCTCTTGCCGTGCTGCTCGCTGTGGCGTGAGCGGACCATGCGGCGGCGCTCGCGGGCTCGGCGGACGTACGTGCCGGAGCCGGCGCGGCCTTCGAGGATGCCCTCGATGATCAGGCGCTCCATGGCCCGCTGCGCCACGGACTGGCCGACGCCGTACTCCTCGGCGAACCGGGCCCGGGACGGCAGCTTGTCCCCCACCGCCCATTCGCCGGCCCGCACCCGAGCCCGCAGATCATCTGCCACCTTCAAGTACGGCGTATCACGTGGCATTTGAGCAGCTCCGTGTGTTCGGCGTCGATATGGGCGTCGCTGTTGACAAAGCTAACCCATCAGGTTGAAGCTGAATACTCAGCATTACATGGAGTGACATTCGGTCCACCAGGGGAGAAGTGTGCGCTCTGCACAAGCGCGGGTTGCGGCGCTGACCGGCATGCTCGCCGCCGCCACAGGCACCGAACCGCGCATCACCACCGACCTGGACGCCTTCCGTGTCGAGGCCGATCTCCCCGCCGAGTTGAGTGCCACCGCCCACACGGCCGTCCTGGCCGCCCTGGCCACGGCGGACCGCTACGGCCACACGCTCAACCGCGCCGCCGAATACGTCTGGGCCGAGATCAGCAGAGAGGCGAACGTGACCACGACCGAATCCCCGGACACGGCGTACCGCGCCCTGCTCGGCCACACCATGACCTGCACCGCATGCCGGACGGGCGCGATCTGCCCCGACGCGACGAAGCTCGTCCGCGTCTGGCGGGAGACCCGTCGGTAGGCCCCACCAGTCACCTCGACCACACAGAATCCAGCGGCTCAACCAGCGACGGAGGCACCTGATGCGCACTGCCTGCCATCCCTTACCGGCACCACCGCCCGGGAGGCCCGGATGATCACCCTCTCCGCGACGGACGTCCATACCTGCGAGGCGTGCTGGAACGCCCCGGTCACCGCCGCCCGGCAGACCCCCGCCGGGCGTGACCTGATCTGCGAGGAGTGCGCGGAGGGCGACTACCCGCGCCGCGTCGACCTCTTCCCGCCGTTCGGCATCTACGGCCTGACGACCCGCAAGCTCCTGAACGACGGCAAACACGGCAGCGGCCCTCCGAAGACCCCGCCGAACCCGGGCCCCCCGCTGCCGAACCCACCGCCCGCGCCGTCTCCGCGAGGAACGCCGCCGGTTTAGCGCAGCCGGCCGCCTGTCGGCCCGTACCCGTCGCGCGGCGGGTGCGGGCCGCAGATGCCGTGAAACCCGAGTGCACCGGGCCTCATGATCGCTAGGCTTAGCCGTAGCACGAAGTCGGCTTGCCGGAGGAGGACATGGGTACACCATCAGGTTCGGGAGCACCGGTCCCACCACCACCGCCGTATCCCCCTGTGCCTCCCACGCCTCCGCGCACCGACCCCCCGCGATGGGCCTGGTGGGTCGGAGGCATCGCCATCCCTCTCGTCGGCATCCTGGTGACCGTGGCGTTCGGGGGCAACGGCTCCGGGCCGGCCGCCGCACCCGCCCCCCGGCCCGGTCGACAGCGTCACCCAGCCCGCCTCCCCCAGCCCGTCCAGCACACCTCCCTCCAAGGAACCGGACGCGACAGAGCCCGAGGCGCCCGCCGCCACGGACAAGACACCGCCCGCCTCCTCATCCGCGTCCGCGCCGCCGGAAGTCGACCTCACGGCGCCGGACGGATACACGGAGGCGCTCAGCGCTACGTGGGGCCTCGCGCCTGTCCCGTGCACGCAGCACGAACAGCAGCTCATCGACCTCGACGACGGCACCAGCCGGACGGAGGACGAGGACGACGGAGCGGTCCAGGAACCAGGCGGGGCTGAGCTGTTGCACTGGCCCGACACCTGCAACAGCCTGGGCGACTACAAGCTGCGCGCACTGGCCAACACCCGCGTGGGGCTGCTCCGGGCCGACGCCCCGAAGGCGTTCGATTCCTGCCGGGCCGCGGCGGGGACCGGCTTCGGCGCCCTGGACCTGTCGCAACGCATCGACCGCGAGGACCGTGGATTCATCGAGGGCGCCGCGCTGTGCTCCGTCACGGACAAGGGCGCCGTGGCCATGGCGGTGATCGAGCACATCGCTGACGAAAGCAACGACGTCTCGGTCAGCGGACCTCTCCATGTCTGGGCCGCGGCACCCTGACTGTGCCGGAGCCGGCCCACAGCCCTACGTCCAGGCTCTACAGCACATGCAGCAGGTTCTTCGACTCGAAGGCGGTGACCTCGCTGCGGCACTCCTGGTGCTTGTTGCGGAGGAAGTGACCCGAAGCGTTTCCGACGTGCGGTAATGCACTGATCAGCGCTGTGACAAGCAGCCGAGCTGCCCGTGGTTGTCAACCATAGTCACCGTTAAGTGCCCTTCCACGGCTCCGAGACGGACCAGGCCGGACGCACCTCGGGCTGTAACGACACACCTGCCTTGTAAGTTCGATCACCGTAGGCTAGGGCGCGCTGGAACGGAACTTGGCAGCCCGTTGCTCGATTGGGCTGCGGCCGTGTCGGTGCACTCTCGGTTACTGCCGTTGATGTCAGTTGATGATGTCAGCCCGACTGACCATGTACTGGTGGACGCACGGCCTTCGCGCTTACTCGCCCTGACGACCTGACCAGCATCGTTGCTGCCGCACTCGTGGCATGCGAGTCGGGTCGTCAGTTCTGCTGTTGTCTACCATCAGGGCCTGACCCAGCGCTGAGGTGTCCGACTCTAAATTCTTGGGCAACATCGTCCATGGATGGAAAATTGTCGGTTTCCGCGGCGCGGACAATTTTTCTAACGGTCTCGACTTGCTCAAAATATCTATCGATTCGCTCAACCTCCGAATTGCCGAAGATCCCAGGACGATCAAGCATCCGCCGATACAGGTCGTAGAACTCTGATTCGCCATTCCGGAACGCCTTGTAGTGCGCCTCAACTCTGAATGCCCGCGATACGGCGAGCAGAATTGCCGAGTGGGCTGCAACCACCGTCAGGAGCCACTTCGACCAAGGATCAGCGTCGATGGCTTGGGCCAAGAGTGGCACACCCACGGTTGACAGGCTGATCCAGGTCAGCGAGTAGACGTGAAAGGTGCGGTACCTCTCGGCATACGTCTTCCAGAATTTCAGAGTCCCTTCCATTCTTTCGAAATTATGGACTAGAAGATTCTCGCCCTCTTCGGAGAAATGAGGGGACTCTGCAAAGGATGGACCACCAGGCTTCAGGTCAATCCATTTAATTAGGGCTCGCAGGACGGGCAGGAATGAAATTAGCGCTAGCGAAGAATAGACGGCAAGTGCGATTGCCCAACCGCTCAAGTCTGCTCCTGCACGCTTCGATCGGTGATGTTGATTGCGACTCAACCGTAGAGCAGGCGGCAGGACGGCGAGGCCTTAACGAGTCAAGTACGGCTGGCCGACTCGAAGCACCAGCTCGGAAGACCCCGTACGTGACTGCGGGCCAGCCTGCGAGCCGCGCAGCATCGAGGTTCAGGCCGTTTCCGCTGCCATTCCCCGCCAGTCCCCGTTGCGTACCCCACTGTCGGGCACGCAACGGGGACGGAGGGTGTCTCTAAAGGTTGGCCTTCAACCAGTCAGTGTCGGCTGCGTCGAGCCTGATGCTGGCCCACCCGTCACCAGAGACATTGACTACCCACAGCTTGTCGTTGCCGTCGATGTGGGCCTTGAGGACGTCGCGCGCCGCGCCGGAGCGCATGCTGGCCTTAACGACCCAGACAGACTCCAGCGGGTGGATCCAGGAGGATCCGAGGGACTTGATCTGCTTGATCAAGGTTGTGTAGTTCTGCCCCGGCTTTCTCAGGTCGTACGTGATCAGAAGCGAGTTTCCGGACATGGCAACCTCATTTTCCGAGGTCGGCTCGCTGGCTGAGACGAGACTTGGGTGCGCCGCATCTCGCTGTTAGGGTCTAGTTGCGCGACCAACGCACTAGGCCCCATGCCAGGAGCTCGACCTCAAGTCGAGGCCCTAGCTGGGGCCTGCTTGCGTTCGAATGGTTTCATTAGAGCACCCCTGACGGGTTGACAGCAAGCAAATGCCCCCACACTTAGTGGAGTTGAGACCCACCTACCACTAGATCTAGTGTTTCTTGCTCAATTGGACCTCGGCGTGTCCCTGCTTGACCGGGCGAGATCTCGACATGCTGAAGGTTGGGGTACGCCCACACTCACCCTCTCCCACCGCTCACCCCAGCTCCCATCCCGTCCGCCCTCGACCCACACTCCGTGGAGCAGTCGTGGTTCAGGGCGTCAAGGTGGAGCGCGCCACCATACGAACGGCCTTGACGCCCTGGGCCGCGACCGCTCGGCTCTGCCTGAATCGAAGGTAGTCGGGATGGGAGCCCCACAACGCTCACCACGTTCCGGCCGGCACTCGCGAACGGCGCCCCTCCCATCCCGGAGCCTGAGCGCCCCGCCGGAGGCATCCTCTTGAAGCCGCAGACTTGGTTCTCGCCTCATGCCCCACGGGCCTACCAACACGTGGGCGCACGTCGGCGGCGGCAGCGCCGAGCGGGCCGAAGGCAGGAGCGCGGGCGCAGCCAGAGCCGGGAAGCGCGCCCGGCGGAGCGGAGCGCAGCCGGGTGCCTTGATACTCGGCTGTGGAAGTCCGCTCTCGTCGCAGCCGATGTCATCCCGCCGGCGGACCCGGGCAAGCACCATGCCGCCGCGAGAGAACAGCGGGATGCACTCGCTGCGGCACTTCTACGCGTCCGTGCTCCTGGACGCAGGAGAGAACATCAAGGCGCCGAGTATCTACCTCGGGCGCACCGACCCCGGGTTTCACCTTGCGGACCTGCGCCCATCTGCTCCTGAGCAGCGAAGGGCGGGCCTGCATCTCCATGGAAAAGGTGTACTTGGGCCGCCCGTCCATGCCTCGCGGCCCCCTAGACAGCCCAGAGCTGATCATGGCTGCGGGCGGGTCGCTTCGGTTGTACCGAGCGCCCCGCCCGCAGTGCGTTGTCAAAACCGCTGACCTGGAGTTACAGCACCGGCAGCAGGTTCTTCAGCTCGAAGGCCGTGACCTCGCTGCGGTACTCCTCCCACTCCTGCTTCTTGTTGCGCAGGAAGAAGTCGAAGACGTGCTCGCCCAGTGTCTCGGCGACCAGTTCGCTCTTCTCCATCAGCGAGATCGCCTCGCCCAGGTTCTGCGGGAGCGGCTCGATGCCCATCGCTCGGCGCTCCGCGTCGGAGAGGGCCCAGACGTCGTCGTCGGCGCCGGCCGGGAGTTCGTAGCCCTCCTCGATGCCCTTGAGGCCCGCGGCGAGCAGGACCGCGTAGGTGAGGTACGGGTTGGCGCCGGAGTCGATGGAGCGGACCTCGACGCGGGCCGAGCCGGTCTTGCCGGGCTTGTACATCGGGACGCGGATGAGGGCGGAGCGGTTGTTGTGGCCCCAGCAGATGTACGAGGGGGCCTCGCCGCCCGCGCCGGCCGCTCGGGACGAGCCGCCCCAGATGCGCTTGTAGGAGTTGACCCACTGGTTGGTGACGGCCGAGATCTCCGCCGCGTGCGTCAGCAGGCCCGCGATGAAGGAACGGCCCACCTTGGAGAGTTGGTACTCCGCGCCCGACTCGTAGAACGCGTTGCGGTCGCCCTCGAAGAGCGAGAGGTGGGTGTGCATGCCCGAACCCGGGTACTCCGAGAACGGCTTCGGCATGAACGTGGCCTGCACGCCCTGCTCCAGCGCCACCTGCTTCATCACCAGACGGAACGTCATGATGTTGTCCGCCGTGGACAGCGCGTCCGCGTAGCGGAGGTCGATCTCCTGCTGGCCGGGGGCGCCCTCGTGGTGGCTGAACTCCACCGAGATGCCCATCGATTCCAGCATCGTGATCGCCTGGCGGCGGAAGTCCATGCCCACGTTCTGCGGCGTGTGGTCGAAGTAGCCCGAGCTGTCCGCCGGGGTCGGGCGGGTGCCGTCGACCGGCTTGTTCTTCAGCAGGAAGAACTCGATCTCGGGGTGGGTGTAGAAGGTGAAGCCGAGGTCGGACGTCTTCGCGAGGATGCGCTTCAGTACGTAGCGCGGGTCCGCGAAGGACGGTGAGCCGTCCGGCATCAGGATGTCGCAGAACATCCGCGCGGTGCCCGGGGCTTCCGCGCGCCAGGGCAGGATCTGGAAGGTGGCCGGGTCCGGCTTGGCGATCATGTCCGACTCGTAGACCCGGGCGAAGCCCTCGATCGCCGAGCCGTCGAAGCCGATGCCCTCGTCGAAGGCCTGCTCCAGCTCGGCCGGAGCGACGGCGACGGACTTGAGGAACCCGAGGACGTCGGTGAACCACAGCCGCACGAAGCGGATGTCGCGCTCCTCAAGGGTCCTGAGGACGAATTCCTGCTGCTTGTCCATTGCCACATCCTTGCAGTTCAGACGGTCCGTGCACCACCGCCCGGGGTAGGGGGACACTGCCAGTATCGCGACCCGGGATTTCACCCACATTACGCACTCGGTGTGAGAGGGAGCACTCGGCCACCCACTACGATCGGCGACCGTGGCGCACGGGGGCGATGGCCTGGCGATGACCGGCCATGCCGTCCGCTTTCCCGCCCGTCCGCGCGCTTCGGTCCACGGACCGCTCTCCCGCCTCCCGGCCCCCTTCGCAGAAGGACTCGACGACATGAGCTTCGACCCCCGGTACCCCCAGCCGCAGGCCTCCGACCCCCGCGCCCGCTCCACCCGCAACCGGGCCATCGCCATAGGGCTGAGCGCCGCCGTCGTGGCCGGTCTCGTCACCTTCGGCTCGTACCTGCTGCTGGAGAACTCCGAGGCGAACGAGAAGTCCGACAACGCCTCCGCGGCCCAGGACGGCAAGCATCCGGACGGGCACGGCGACTCCCACGGCGACGCCAAGGGCGGGGCCATCGACGGGCTGAAGTCCTGGGACGCGGCGAAGCTCGGCCGCCAGCACGTGGCCGGCCCGGTCGACTATCCGATGAAGCCCCCGGTCGGCGGCGACCACAACGCTTCCTGGATGAACTGCGACGGCGACGTATACGAAAAGGCCCTCCCGGACGTCAACGCCGTGCACTCGCTGGAGCACGGCGCGGTCTGGGTCACGTACAACGGCATGGCCGCCGACGCGGAGGTCTCCAAGCTCGCCGAGCGCGTCGAGGCCACTCCGTTCACGCTGATGAGCCCGTACGCCGACGAGGAGGGCGCGATCATGCTCAGCGCCTGGGGCAAGCAGGTAACGGTGGACTCCGCCGACGACAAGCGGGTGGACCAGTTCCTCGCCCAGTACGTCCAGGGCGCGCAGACCCCCGAGCCGGGCGCCCCCTGCACCGGCGGGCTGGCCACGGTGCCGCAGTGACGGGCCGGGAGGTGACGGACGAGCCGACAGCCGTGGACCACGACCCTCACGCGCTCGTGGAGCGGCGGCGGACCCGGCGCGTCCGCCTGGCCGCCGGTGCCGCCGTCGTCCTCGCCCTGCTCTTCGCGGGGGCCGCCACCGTCGCCTCCGCACGCGGCGACGGGAGTGGTGAGGGACAGGGAGAGCGCCGAGTGCCTGGCGCCTCGTCCGCCGATGCCGGGTTCGCCCGGGACATGGCCGTCCACCATCAGCAGGCCGTCGAGATGTCCTTCATCGTCCGCGACCGCACGGACGACGAGGGCGTACGCCGTCTCGCCTACGACATCGCCAACACCCAGGCCAACCAGCGCGGCATGCTGCTCGGCTGGCTCGATCTGTGGGAGCTGCCCAAGGTCGCCCCGGGCGGGGAGCCGCCCATGGCCTGGATGAAACGCGGGGACCAGCATGCGCACGGTGGGCACCACCCGGACGGTGACGGCAGCGGCAGCGACAGCGACAGCGACAGCGGTGACGGCGTGCTCATGCCCGGTATGGCCAGTCGCTCCGAGCTGGCCCGGCTCGGGCGGCTCGACGGCAAGCGGGCCGAGGTGTTCTTCCTCCAGCTGATGACGGACCACCACAAGGGTGGCGTCGCCATGGCCGAGGCCTGTGCGTCGCTGTGCGCGGTTCCGGCCGAGCGGCGGCTCGCCCAAGGCATGGTCGAGGGCCAGCGGTCCGAGCTGGGGCTGATGCGGGACATGCTCGCCGAGCGGGGAGCCGAGCCTCGGTCCTGAGCCGAGCCTCGGTCCTGAGTCGGGCCTCGGTTCCGGGCCAAGCATCGGCCTTGAGCCAAGCCTCGGCCTTGAGCCGAGCCCCGCTCCTGAGCCGCACCTCGGTTCCGAGCCGTGCCCCGCTCCTGAGCCGGGCCAGGCCCGGACGACCGGTGACGACGACGGGTGCGTCAGCTTGCGGCCTTTCGCCGGCGCACCCGAACGGGTGATTGCGGTCGCGCGGCCCCGGCGGGCCGATGACGATGGGTTGCGCTCGGGGCCGTACGGCAGTGCCATCGGCACGCAGGAGGAAATCCCCCATGACGACCGCCAAAGACATCATGCACAGCGGGGCCCGCTGGATCCCGGCCCACGAGACGCTCGACCGTGCGGCGCAGCTGATGCGCGAGCACAACGTGGGCGCGCTGCCCGTCTCCGCCAACGGCGACTCGGACCGGATGGTCGGCATCATCACCGACCGCGACATCGTGGTCGGCTGTGTGGCCAAGGGCCACGATCCGGCGAAGGTCACGGCCGGCGATCTCGCGCAGGGCACGCCCCGCTGGATCGAGGCGGAGGCCGATGTGAACGCGGTCCTGGAGGAGATGCAGACCCACCGCATCCGCCGGCTGCCCGTCGTCGAGAACAAGAAGCTGGTCGGCATGATCAGCGAGGCCGACCTCGCCCAGCACCTCACCGAGGAGCAGATCGCGGCGTGGGCCGAGAAGGTCTACTCCCGGAGCTGAGCATGTGTGCGCATGCGTACGACGCATGTGTACGACGGTGGCCCCGCGCCCCCGGCCCGCTCCGGCGGAGGGTGCCGGGCCACCGTTCGTCCGTATACCCGCCGGGGGTAGGCTGACCCGCATGGCGGGCACGGCGCGGAGCGGCAGCGGGACGTTCGGGCAGCTGACGCTGCTCGCCGCGCTGCTGTTCGGCATCGTCACCATGCATACGGTCGGGCATCCGGCGGAGCACAGCGATGCGTCCTCACCGGCCACCGCCACCGCCACCGAGCACATGGTCCCGACCGCGCCCGTCGCCGGCTCGTCGCACCCCACGGCGCACGGCTCCCCCGGCTCCGACGCCCCCATGACCGGCATGGATCCGCTCTCCGTCTGCCTCGCCGTCCTCGGCGTCTGGGGTCTCGCGCTCGTCGGCGCCTGGCTGCTCGGGCTGCGTGCGGACCGGCGGCCCCTCGGTACGCCGGTGGGGGCGGGGCTCCTGCGCGTGGCGCGGCCGAATCCACCGCCGCCGATATCGGTGCTCGCCAGCGTTTCGGTGCTGCGTATTTAGGAGTGGGCGTTCACCTCCGCCCTTTCTCCCTTTCCTCTTCCTCGAACCACAGTTCCTCAGAGGTGTATTCAGCATGCCCACGCAACCCACCCGCCGCGCCGTGCTCGGCGGCGCTCTCGCCGTCGCCGGTACCGGAGCCCTCGCCGCCTGTTCCGGCGGCGGCAGCGGCCACGGCGGCTCCCACTCCCCCGGCGGCGGAGCCCAGGACTCCGGTACGTACGTCTCCCCCGGCGGCAAGGAGGTACGGGCGGCGGAGGCGGCGCGCGGCTCCGGGCCCGTACGCGAGGTGTCCCTCACCGCCACCCGTACCCGGCTCGACCTCGGCGGCGGCACCACCGTCGCCTCCTGGGCGTACGGGGACCGGCTGCCCGGGCGCGAGGTGCGGGTGACGGCGGGCGACACGCTCGCGCTCACCCTCGCCAACCATCTGCCGGAGCCCACCTCCCTGCACTGGCACGGGCTCGCCCTGCGCAACGACATGGACGGGGTCCCCGGGCTGACCCAGCGGGACATCGCGCCGGGGGCCGGCTTCGGCTACCGGTTCGCCGTGCCGCATCCGGGGACGTACTGGTTCCACCCGCACTCCGGCGTCCAGCAGGACCGGGGGCTGTACGCGCCGCTGATCGTCGAGGACCCGAAGGAGCCGTTGGCGTACGACAAGGAGTGGGTGGTCGTCCTCGACGACTGGGTCGACGGGGTGGACGGGTCGACGCCCGACGCCGTCCTGAAGGAGCTGTCCGGAGGGATGAGCGACGGCGGCGGGATGGATCATGGCGCGCACACCATGTCCGGAGCGGAAGCGGAGGACCCGAGCCGTGACGGGCCCTCGCGGATGATGATGGGGGCCCGCAGTGCGCTGCTCGGCGGTGACGCCGGTGATGTCGCCCATCCGCACCATCTCGTCAACGGGCGGGTGCCGGAGGATCCGTCCATCTTCTCCGCGCGGCCCGGTGACCGTATCCGGCTGCGGATCATCAACGCCGGTGGCGACACCGCCTTCCGTGTCGCGCTCGGCGGGCACCGCATGATCGTGACGCACACCGACGGGTTCCCGGTCCGGCACACCACGGGGGACGCGCTGCTGCTGGGGATGGGCGAGCGGTACGACGTCCTCGTCACCGCCGGGGACGGGGTTTTCCCGCTCACCGCCCTGGCCGAGGGGAAGAAGGCGTCTGCCCTCGCTCTGCTGCGGACCGGGAGCGGGAGCGCGCCTGCCGCCTCCGTACGGCCCAAGGAGCTGGACGGGAAGCTGGTGGAGGCGGGGCGGCTGGTGCCGGACCCGTCGGTGGCGCTCCCGGCCCGGGCGCCGGACCGGACGATCCGGATGCGGCTCACCGGCGGGATGGCGCGGTACGACTGGGCCTTCGACGGGCAGCCGTACAGCGCGGAGCAGCGGCGGCCGGTGGAGGCGGGCGAGCGGGTGCGGGTCGTCTTCGACAACGGGACGGCCATGTGGCATCCGCTGCATCTGCACGGGCACACCTTCGCGCTCGGCGGGAACGCCGCCGGGGCCCGTAAGGACACCGCGATCGTGCTGCCGCACCGGTCGCTGACCGTGGAGTTCGACGCCGACAACCCGGGGCTGTGGATGGTCCACTGCCACAACGTCTACCACGCGGAGGCGGGGATGATGACGGTCCTCGGTTACCGGAGCTGACCCCGCGAGCCTCGGCGGGTTGGTTCGGACAGCTGCTTCCACCTGCGGTTTCGGCGGGCCGGGACAGATTTTGCCCGGCCCGCCGGGACATCGCGTCAGAAAGACGATTACACTGGCGGACGTGCCTCAACTACGCCTCGCACTGAATCAGATCGACTCGACCGTCGGCGACCTCGCCGGCAACTCCGAGGCGATCGTCCACTGGACCCGGCACGCCGCCGAGCAGGGCGCCCACCTGGTGGCGTTCCCCGAGATGGTGTTGACCGGATACCCCGTCGAGGACCTGGCCCTGCGGTCGTCCTTCGTCGAGGCCTCGCGTCAGGCGCTGCGCGCGCTGGCCGCCCGGCTCGACGCGGAGGGCTTCGGCGAACTGCCGGTCGTCGTCGGCTACCTGGACCGTTCCGAGCACGCCGCGGCGCGCTACGGGCAGCCCGCCGGATCCCCGCGCAACGCCGCCGCCGTGCTGCACCGCGGCGGGATCGCGCTCAACTTCGCCAAGCACCACCTGCCGAACTACGGGGTGTTCGACGAGTTCCGGTACTTCGTGCCGGGCGACTCGATGCCCGTCGTCCGGGTCCACGGCATCGACGTGGCCCTCGCGATCTGCGAGGACCTGTGGCAGGACGGCGGGCGTGTGCCGGCCGCCCGGTCCGCCGGGGCCGGACTGCTGCTGTCGATCAACGCCTCGCCGTACGAGCGGGACAAGGACGACACCCGGCTGGAGCTGGTCCGCAAGCGGGCCCAGGAGGCCGGCTGCACGACGGCCTATCTCGCGATGATCGGCGGCCAGGACGAGCTGGTCTTCGACGGCGACTCGATCGTCGTCGACAAGGAGGGCGAGGTCATCGCCCGCGCCCCGCAGTTCTCCGAGGGCAGCGTCATCCTCGACCTGGAGCTGCCGGCCGCGGCCCCCGTGGCGCCCTCGGGTGTGGTGGACGACGGGCTGCGCATCGACCATGTGGTGCTGTCCGACCGGCCCGTCGACCCGTACGAGCCGGAGCTCTCGGGCGGGTACGCGGAGCGGCTGGAGGACGAGGAGGAGATCTACTCGGCGCTGGTCGTGGGGCTGCGCGCGTACGCCGCGAAGAACGGTTTCAGCAGTGTGCTGATCGGGCTCTCCGGCGGGATCGACTCGGCGATCTGCGCGGCCATCGCGTGCGACGCGCTGGGCGCGCAGCACGTGTACGGCGTCTCGATGCCGTCGAAGTACTCCTCGGACCACTCCAAGGGCGACGCGGCCGAGCTGGCGCGGCGGACCGGGCTCAACTTCCGTACGGTGCCGATCGCGCCGATGTTCGACGCGTACATGGAGTCGTTGCAGCTCACCGGGCTCGCCGAGGAGAACCTCCAGGCGCGGCTGCGGGGTACGACGCTGATGGCCATCTCCAACCAGGAGGGGCAGATCGTGCTGGCGCCGGGCAACAAGTCGGAGCTGGCGGTCGGTTACTCCACGCTGTACGGGGACGCGGTCGGGGCGTACGGGCCGATCAAGGACGTCTACAAGTCGTCGGTCTTCCGGCTGGCGAAGTGGCGCAACCGGGCCGCGGAGGCTCGGGGGCAGACGCCGCCGATCCCGGAGGCCTCGATCACCAAGCCGCCGAGCGCGGAGCTGCGGCCGGGGCAGGTCGACACGGATTCACTGCCGGACTACGACGTCCTGGACGCGATCCTGGAGATGTACGTCGACCGGGACCAGGGGATGGATGCCATCGTGGCGGCCGGGTTCGACGCGGAGCTGGTGGCGAAGACGTTGCGGATGGTGGATACGGCGGAGTACAAGCGGCGGCAGTATCCGCCGGGGACGAAGATCTCGCCCAAGGGGTTCGGGAAGGATCGGCGGTTGCCGATCACTAACCGGTGGCGCGAGTCGTCCTAGCGGGGGTGGGCGGTTGCCGGGGGCGTCCGGCGGCCGCCCTTGTCCTCAAGCGCCGGACGGGCTGGGCTCCTACGTGGGTGTCCGGCCCGTCCGGCGTATCGGGTCCGTCCTCAAGCGCCGGACGGGCTGGAGTGGCTCGACCGGGCCGAGGGTGATGTTGCCTCGCGCCCGCCCGGCGTGACGGTTCCGTCCTCAAACGCCGGACGGGCTGGAACAGGTGCCGGACGGGCTGGAGTGGGTGCCTGACGGGCTGGCTTGAGCGGGGGTCTGGTGGGGGGAATTGGCCACCACTCGGGAGCGCTGCCCATCGCCCCGGTCCAAGTACCCCGCCGTCGCCGCGATCGCCAGGCCCGCCACCGCCAGCACCGCGCCCACGAACGCCGGCGACGTCCAGCCCCAGCCTGCCGCGATGGCCACGCCGCCCAGCCAGGCGCCGCCCGCGTTGGCCAGGTTGAAGGCTGAGTGGTTGGAGGCGGAGGCCAGGGTCGGGGCGTCCTTCGCCTTGTTCATCACCAGCATCTGGAGCGGGGTCGTCGTCATGAACCCGACTCCGCCCAGCAGCACCACCATCACCAGCGCCGCCCACTGCACGTGCACCGTGAACGGGAAGGCCACCAGGACCACCGCGAGTGCGCCGAGCGAGCCGTACAGGGTCGGGCGCAGGGCCCGGTCCGTGAGGGGGCCCGCGGCGAGGGCGCCCAGCGTCATTCCTATGCCGAAGAGGGCGAGGACCAGAGTCACCGAGGACTCGCCGAAGCCCATCGCCTTCGTGGTCATGGCCGAGAGGTACGAGTACACCGCGAAGACGCCGGCGAAGCCGAAGACGGCGGTGAGCAGGCCGAGGAGCACCTGGCGGTGACCGAGGGCGCGGAGTTCGCGGCGTACGTCCTGATGGGCCTCGACCGGGATGGCGGGCACCAGGCGGGCCAGGGCCGCCATCGCGGTGAGGCCGATCGCGGCGACGACCAGGAAGGTCGCCCGCCAGCCGAGGTGCTGGCCGAGCAGCGTGGCGGCGGGGACGCCGACGATGTTGGCGACCGTCAGGCCGAGGAACATCGTCGCCACCGCCCGCGCCTGACGGCCCTCGGCGACCAGCCGGGCGGCCACGACCGCGCCGACGCCGAAGAACGCGCCGTGCGGCAGACCCGCGAGGAAGCGGCCCGCGAGCAGCCAGCCGAAGTCCGGGGCGAGCGCGGAGGCCAGGTTGCCCACGGTGAACAGCGCCATCAGGGCGAGCAGCATCTTCTTGCGCGGGATGCGGGAGCCCAGGCCGGTGAGGAGCGGTGCGCCGAGGACGACGCCGATCGCGTACGCCGACACGAGGTATCCGGCGGTCGGCACGGACGTACCCAGGTCGTCCGCCACGTTGGGCAGCAGCCCCATCATGACGAACTCCGTCGTGCCTATGCCGAAGGCGCTCACGGCCAGGGCGAGGAGAGCCAGGGGCATAGGGAGAAGACCTTTCGCAACGCGGAGAGGGTGGGGGCGCACAGTCGGGAGCCGTCGCCTCGGCACGCGGGGGTGCTGGGCGACGGCTCGCGCCACCTATATGTAAGTTACCGGAACAAATTCTCGCAGATGTTTATGCCGGGGCGTCTACCGGCAGGTGAACGGCTCGTTGCGCCGGGGCCGCCGGTCCCGCCGGCCCCGGCGCATACGTCACAGCTCCACGCGGGCCGCGATCGGGAGGTGGTCGCTGTCGGTCGCCGAGAGCGTCCAGGAGGACAGCGGCTCGACTCCCTTGACCATGATCTGGTCGATCCGGGCCATCGGGAAGGACGCGGGCCAGCTGAAGCCGAAGCCGTCGCCCGCCGCGCCCTGGGTGGAACGCATCTGGGAGGTGACCGCGTTCAGCGAGCGGTCGTTCATCGTGCCGTTCAGGTCGCCGAGCAGGACGACCCGCTTGACCGGTTCATCGGCGATGGCCTCGCCGAGCGCGTCGGCGCTGTTGTCGCGCTGGTTGGCGGTGAACCCGGCGTGCAGCTTCACGCGGACGGACGGCAGGTGGGCCACGTACACCGCGACCTCGCCCTGCGGGGTCTTCACCGTGGAGCGCATCGCCCGGGTCCAGCCCATCTTGATGTCGACGGGCTTGGTGTCGGCCAGCGGGTACTTGCTCCACAGGCCCACCGTGCCCTGGACCGAGTGGTACGGGTAGCGGCCGGCCAGCGACTTCTCGTACGTGGAGACCTGCTTGCCCGGGAGTTCCTGGAGGGCCACGACGTCCGCCCCGGAGCCGGCGACCTGCTGGGCGGTGCCGTCGGGGTCGGGGTTGCCGGCGTTCACGTTGTGGGTGGCGACGGTGAGGTCGCCGCCGCCGCCGGACTTGTCGGTGAGCAGGCCGCCGAACACGTTGAGCCAGACCACGGCGGGCAGCAGCAGCGCGATCAGGGCGGTCGCGGAGCGCCGCACCAGGGCCAGGACCAGCAGCACCGGGATGAAGAGCGCGACCCACGGCAGGAACGTCTCGATGAGGCTGCCGAGGTTGCCGAGCCGGTTGGGGATCCGCGCGTGGACGACCATCAGCAGGGTCAGCAGCACCGAGCAGAGGGCCAGCAGGATCCCGCGCCGCCAGATGCCCCGGTCGGACGTCAGTCTGTCCCGCAGGCCCCGGAAGCGGGACCCGCCGGTTTCCGGCTGCTCCGCGCTGCCGTTGCCCGTGTCCGCTCCGTACGCCTGCACCATCGCGCTGTCCTCACTGCCTTGCCCTGCACATCGCCGCGCTCTCGACCCTAGGTGATGAGCGGCGGCATTCTCGCCGTCGACCCCGCCGTCGATCCCGGCGTCGGCCTTTCGACGTGCAGGACGGCGGAGACGGGACGAGAGGTTCCGGGCCGGGGCCTGCCGGGGCGCCTTGTGACAGAACGATCACACTCGTACCGATCGCGCCTGCCCTGATCAGGCACGTGCCGTCGGGGCGAGGCCCTGCAGCAGAGCGGCGATGATGCGGTCCGCGAGGTCGTCGGGCAGCGAGGCGTCGGGGCGGTGGACCGTGCGGACGAGCATGGGGCCGACGAAGAGGTCGTCGATCAGCTCCACGTCGAGGTCGTCGCGCAGCTCCCCGGCGGCCACGGCGCGCCGCACCGCCTCCAGCATCGCGACGCGCCGGGGGGCGATCACCGTGCCGTGGTACTCCTCCCACAGCTTCGGGTGGCTCTTCATCTGGGCGAAGATGTTGACCAGGAGCACCGAGGAACGCTGGGCGAGGCCCCGGGTGCGCAGCGATTCCAGCAGCACGCGCAGGTCGGCGAGTCCGGCGGTGCCCGAGACGGGCGGGTCGGTGGGCTCCATGTCGCGTACGACGTCGACGAAGAGCTCCTCCTTTCCGCTCCAGCGCCGGTAGATGGTGGCCTTGCCGACGCCCGCCGTGCGCGCGATGCGTTCGATGGAGAGGCCCGCCAGCGGCTCGCCCGCCTCCAGGAGGGCGATGACGGCGTCCAGGATCGCCCGTTCCGCCGCGGCGGAGCGGGGCCGGCCGCGGCGGGGCTCGGGATCCGCCGCCCCGGCCGGCGGCTCACCTCCGGCCCGTGCCCCGCACCGGTCCCGGTCGTCGTCCTGGCCTTGCTGGCCTTGCACCTGAAGCCGCCTCTCCACCGCGCCGCTCTTCCTCGTACGAGCGCCGTACGAGTGCCGTACGTCCGTCTGACGTCCGCCTGACGCCCCGCGTACGTACGAACGTCGCCCCGATTCTCGCCGACCCGGGGTGCGCGGGGCGACGGACCTCACCGCGGCGTCAGCGGACCGGCTGCTTCTCCGCGGGCCGGGGGTCCGCCGGGGCCGCGGTCTCCGCAGGGGGCCGGCCGGGCAGGAACAGGCCGACGACGACGGCGCCGATCAGGGCGACGGCCGCCGAGCCGAGCGCGGTCACGTGCATGGCGCTGATGAACGCGTCGTTGGCGGCGGCGACCAGAGGCTTTCCGGCCACCGGGCCGAGCTTCTCGGCGACGCCGAGCGTGGCCTCGATGGACTCGCCCGCCACGTCCCTGGCCCCGGCCGGGACCGCGCCGAGGTGGCCCTCGATGTCGCCCCGGTAGACGGTGGAGAGCACCGAGCCGAGGACCGCGATGCCGAGCGCGCCGCCGACCTGGCGGAAGGTGTTGTTGATGGCCGAACCGGAACCGGCCTTCTCGCGGGGCAGCGCCTGCATCACGGCGACGGTGACGGGCGGCATGATGTGCGCCATCCCGGTGCCCTGGACGAAGAAGACGAGGCACATCACCCACACCGGCGTACCGGCGTCGAACAGGGCGAAGCAGGCGAGTCCGGCGGCGACCAGCAGCATGCCCACCGTGCAGACCGCGCGGGCCCCGAAGCGGTCGACGACCAGCCGGGCCCGGGGCGCGAAGATCATCTGGGCGGCGGCGAGCGGAACGATCAGCAGGCCCGATTCCAGGGCGGAGTATCCGCGCACGCTCTGGAGGTAGAAGGCGGAGAAGAAGGTCACGCCCATCAGCGCGAAGAAGACCAGCGCGATGGCGGCCACGGCGGCGGCGAACGCGGGCTCGCGGAAGTACGAGATGTCGATGGCCGGGTGGCTGCTGCGCTTCTCGTGCCAGACGAATCCGGCCAGGACGAGGAGCCCGCCGGCGATGGCGAGGATGACGGTGGTGTCGGTGAAGTCGGCCAGCTCGCCGCCCCGGATGATCCCGTACACCAGCAGGACCAGGCCCACGATGGAGAGCGCGACGCCCACCGGGTCGGCCTTGCCGGGATTCGGGTCGCGGGAGTCGGGGACCAGGATCGCCATGGCGACCAGGGCGATCACCACCACGGGGACGTTCACCAGGAAGATCGAGCCCCACCAGAAGTGCTCCAGGAGCAGTCCGCCGGTGATCGGGCCGATGGCGATGCCGAGCCCGACGCTGCCCGCCCAGATGCCGATGGCCCGGGGCTGCTCGTCGCGTTCGAAAACGTTCATCAGGACGGCGAGGGTGGCGGGCATCACGAAGGCCGCGCCGAAGCCCATCAGCGCCCGCCAGGTGATGAGCTCGCCGGGCGAGGTGGAGAAGGCGGCCAGCGCGGAGCCGAGGCCGAAGACCAGGATGCCGGCGAGGAGGACCTTCTTGCGGCCGATCCGGTCGCCCAGCAGCCCGGCGGTGAACAGCAGCCCGGCGAAGACGAGCGTGTAGGAGTTGATCGCCCACTCCAGCTCGCTCTGGGTGGCGCCGATGCCGGTGGGGGCGGGGCTCGCGATCGTCTTGACCGCGACGTTCAGGATCGAGTTGTCCAGCACCACGATGAGCAGGCTGAACATGAGGACGGTGAGGATCCACCAGCGGCGGCGGTGGATCGCCTCGGGAACACGGGGCGCGGCGGCGGGAGCGCCGGACGATATGGGCATGGGGACGAGCCTAACCCCGTTTCGATACGAGACCGTCTCGTATTGTTAAAACTTTCCCCAACGGGGCGACGGGAGGCTGTACGGACGGGCGTGTGCGGGCCCACTTCCCGAGTGGCCGGGCGGGATGCCACCATGGAAGGGATCCGGGGACGCCGTCAGGGCGCCTCGAGATGACGAAGGAGCCGTTGGCCATGTCGCTTCAGGCTGCGCAGAATCAGTCCTCTCCCGCGGGTGGCGCCGCTTCCCCCGCCGACAGCAGTAAAGCGCTGTACGGAGGGAAGTCCACCCGCCGCATCACCGTCCACGACATCGCCGCCGCCACGGAGCGCGGCGAGAAGTGGCCCATGCTCACCGCCTACGACGCGATGACCGCGTCCGTCTTCGACGAGGCCGGTATCCCGGTCATGCTCGTCGGCGACTCGATGGGCAATGTCCACCTCGGCTACGAGACCACCGTGCCCGTCACGATGGACGAGATCGCCATGCTGTCCGCCGCCGTCGTACGCGGCACCAAGCGCGCCCTGATCGTCGCCGACCTGCCCTTCGGCTCGTACCAGGAAGGTCCCGTCCAGGCGCTGCGCAACGCCACCCGGCTGATCAAGGAGTCGGGCGTCGGCGCGGTCAAGCTGGAGGGCGGCGAGCGGTCCCACGAGCAGATCCGGCTGCTGGTCGAGGCCGGCATCCCGGTCATGGGCCACATCGGTCTGACCCCGCAGTCCGTCAACGCGATGGGCTACCGGGTCCAGGGGCGCGGCGAGGAGGCCGCGCAGCAGCTGCTGCGCGACGCCAAGGCCGTCCAGGACGCGGGCGCGTTCGCCGTGGTGCTGGAGCTGGTGCCCGCCGAGCTGGCCGCCGAGGTCACCCGTACGCTGCACATCCCGACCGTCGGCATCGGCGCCGGTTCAGCGACCGACGCGCAGGTGCTGGTCTACACCGACATGGTCGGGCTGACCGGCGGCAAGGTGCCGCGCTTCACCAAGCAGTACGCGAATCTCCGCCAGGTCCTCGGCGACGCGGCGAAGGAGTTCGCGGACGAGGTCGTCGGCGGTACGTTCCCGGCGGCGGAGCACACCTTCCACTGATCCACCCGGTCGCCGCCGCTTCGTGAGAGCGGCGCCCACCAGCCATTTCCCGCACCACCGACAGCCCGCCGACATCCCCCATCGGCGGGCTGTCGCCTGCGCGGCGGCCGGCGCCGGGCCGTGTCGGCGGCCTGTCGGTGAGCTGTCGGTGGGCGCTGGTCTGCTGGTGGACATGGAACGAATCGACAAGAACCCCAGCAGCGGCCGGAACGCCGTCGAGGTGCGGGGGTTGGTCAAGCACTACGGCGAGACCAAGGCACTGGACGGCGTGGACCTCGACGTCCGCGAAGGCACCGTCCTCGGTGTGCTCGGCCCCAACGGCGCCGGCAAGACCACCCTCGTACGCTGCCTGTCCACCCTGATCACCCCCGACGCCGGGCACGCGGTCGTCGCGGGCTACGACGTGGTGAAGCAGCCCCGGCAGCTCCGCCGCACCATCGGTCTGACCGGGCAGTACGCCTCGGTCGACGAGAAGCTCTCCGGCTGGGAGAACCTCTACATGATCGGGCGGTTGCTCGATCTGCCCCGCAAGCAGGCGCGGGCCCGCGCCGACGAGCTGCTGGAGCGGTTCTCGCTCACCGATGCCGCCAAGCGGGCCTGCATGGAGTACTCCGGCGGGATGCGCCGCCGGCTCGACCTGGCCGCCTCGATGATCGGCAGCCCCGCCGTGCTCTACCTGGACGAGCCGACGACCGGGCTCGACCCCCGGACCCGTAACGAGGTCTGGGACGAGGTGCAGCGGATGGTCGCCGAGGGCGCGACCGTCCTGCTGACCACGCAGTACATGGAGGAGGCCGAGCAGCTCGCCAAGGAGCTGACCGTGATCGACAAAGGGAAGATCATCGCCCGGGGCGGGGTCGACGAGCTGAAGGCCAAGGTCGGCGGCCGCACCCTCCAGATCCGGCCCTCGAACCCGGCGGAGCTGGCCGCGATGGCCCAGGCGATCCGGGAGGCCGGGCTCGACGGCGTCGCCGGTGCGCAGGCCGTGCCGGACGAAGGACTGCTGTACGTGCCGATCCTCAGCGACGAGCAGCTGACCGCGGTGATCGGGCTGCTGGGCGTCCGGGGCTTCTCCCTGGCCCATGTCTCCACCGCCCTGCCCAGCCTCGACGAGGTGTTCCTCGCGATCACCGGCGACAAGGCCGCACCCCTCTCCGACCAGGCTCCCCAGGAGGTCGCCGCATGAGCACCACGACACTGACCCCGGCCCCCGCCGGGTCCGCGGGCACCGCCCCGTCGAAGGCGGCCGCGGCCGAGGAGGGCCGGATCGGCCTGCGGGCCAACCTCCGGCACATCGGGGCCCTGGCGCGACGCAATCTGCTCCAGATCAAGAAGGACCCGGAGTCGATGTTCGACGTCCTTCTGATGCCGATCATCTTCACGCTGCTGTTCGTGTACGTCTTCGGCGGCTCGGTCGGCGCCAGCCTCGGCGGGAACCGGCAGGACTATCTGAACTACCTGATCCCCGGGCTGATGGCGATGATGGGCATGAACATCGCCATGGCCGTCGGCACCGGGGTCAACGACGACTTCCGCAAGGGCGTCATGGACCGGTTCCGGACGATGCCGATCGCCCGTTCCTCGGTGCTGATCGCCAAGATCGTGGTCGAGCTGGGCCGGATGATGGTCGCCATCGCCATCCTGCTCGCGATGGGCTTCGCCCTCGGCATGACCCTGGGCACGTCCGTGTTCGGACTCCTGGCGGCCGTCGCGCTGTCGGCGGTGTTCGGCGCGGCCATCATGTGGATCTTCATCGTGCTCGGGCTCGCCATGAAGACGGCCCAGGCGGTCCAGGGGATGGGAATGCTGGTGCTGATGCCGCTGCAGTTCGGATCCTCCATCTTCGCGCCGCCGACGACCATGCCGGGCTGGCTCCAGGCGTTCACCGACTACAACCCGCTGTCCAACCTCGCGGACGCGGTGCGCGGCCTGATGATGGGCGGCCCGGTCGCCGGCTCGGTCTGGCTGACGCTCGCCTGGGCGGCCGGCATCACGCTGGTGATGGCCCCGCTGGCGGTGGCCAAGTTCCGCAAGAAGGCCTGAGCGGCAAGAAGGCCTGAGCGGAGGGACGTTACGCCGGAGGGTGCGCGCGCCGGTACGTCTCCGCCAGGGCGGTGGCCTCGTCGAGGGTGAGGCCACCGCCCTGCTCGTACGCCGCCGTGTACGCCGCGTCGTCGTCGAGCCGGGCCCGGGCGGCCTGTTCGGTGAGCACCGAGTTGCGGCGCTCCATGACGCTGGGCACATGCCCCTTCGGCAGCAGCGTCTCCTGGAACCCCAGCAGCCGGGCGGCGTCCCGCGCCGCGTGGGCGCCGTCGAGCCCGACGAGCGCCCGGGCGATGGCCGTCAGATGGGCCGAAGGCATCTGCGGGGCGACCATCATCGACAGTGGCTCCCGCGCGCTCTCCAGTGCGATCAGCGCGTTGTCGAGGGCGGAGAAGTGGTCGCCGTCGAGGTTGTCCAGCCAGGCCAGCACGCCGTAGACGAATCCGCCGAAGATGGCGACATCGCGGGACCTGAAGTCCTCGCGGACCAGGTGCGCCTGCCGACGGGCCTCGTCCACCCGCCCCTGGAGACCGAGCACGAACCCCAGGTGCATCCGGGCCATCGGCGTCGCCTCATGGCCCGACGCCCGCCCGTTCTCGGTGACGTCGCGCAGGATGGCCTCGGCCTCCGGGAGCCGTTCGAGCTCGATGAGGGCTCCGGCGTACCGGGCCCGCAACAGCGCCACCTGGCTCTGGGCGCCGATCTTCCGCGCGTACCCCACGGCCTCCCGGTAGTCGTCCAGCGCCGCCGCGAAGTCACCGCCCCGCTCGTTGGCCTCACCCCGGGCGGAGAGCGCTTCGGCGGCGCCCCAGTCGTCGCCCAGCCGGGTGTAGATCTCCAGGCTCTCGTCGGCGTCGGCGCGCGCGTCCGCCACCCGCTCGGGGCTGTTGGCCAGGAGGTTGGCGCGGGTGTGGAGCGCGGAGCCCAGCTCCCACTCGCCGCCGTGCACCCGGGAAGCCCGGACCGTCTCGTCGAGCACCATGTGCAGCCGGTCCTCCTCACCGGTGAGCATGATCGCGAACAGCCACAGCGTTCCGGGCAGACGGCAGGTCTGCGGCATGCCGGGCCGGTAGGTGTCGGCGATGATCTTCAGCCGCTCCTTGCCCTCCGGGGTCGACCAGACGCTGATCGCATGGTCCGCACCGGCCAGTTGGAGGAGGGCCACCCCGCGCCGCGCCTCCGCGAGCTGTTCGTCGTCCATCGGCGGCGGCCGGTCGGTGGGCCGCTCCAGGAGCACCGGGGCCCGGACGCCGGGCGGGGCGAAGGGGTCGGGGCCGAGCGCCGAGACGGAGGCGCTCCACTGACCGGCGTCCGAGCGCAGGTCGCGCAGCATCCAGTACCAGGCCATCGACAGCACGATGCACAGCGCCTCGTGCTCGTCCCGGGCGGCCACGGCGTGGCGCAGCGCGGTGCGCAGGTTCTCGTACTCGCGCTGGAGGCCCGCGATGGCCTCGCGCTGACCGCTGCCGCGCACCTTCGGCCCGGTGACGCGGGCCAGCTCCCGGTAGTGGGTGAGGTGGCGGCGCTCGACGGCGTCCCGCTCGGCGGCCTCGTCGAGGCGCTCGGCGGCGTACTCGCCGACCGTCTCCAGCAGCCGGTAGCGCATCTCCTCGTCGTCGCCGGGCGCGGCGACCACGAGGGACTTGTCGACGAGGGAGCCGAGCAGGGTCGCGACGTCCAGGGAGTCCACGGTGACGCCGGCGGCCGGTGCGGGCAGGGCGCAGACCTCCTCGGCGGCGGCGAGGGAGCAGCCTCCGGCGAAGACGGAGAGGCGGCGCAGCACGGCGCGTTCGGCGGCGTCGAGCAGGTCCCAGGACCAGTCGACGACGGCGCGCAGGGTCTGCTGGCGGGGCAGCACGGTCCGGCTGCCGTTGGTGAGGAGGCGGAAGCGGTCGTCCAGCCGGTCGGCGATCTGGCGCGGGGTGAGCATCCGCAGCCGGGCGGCGGCCAGTTCGATGGCGAGCGGCAGCCCGTCCAGGCGGCGGCAGATCTCGGCGCAGGCGGCCGCGGTCGCCTCGTCCGCGTCGGTACGGAAGCCGGGGCGGGCGGCGGCCCCGCGCTCGGCGAGCAGGCGCAGCGCCATCGGGTCGGGCAGCGGTTCGACGGGGCGGACGAACTCGCCCGGAACGCCGAGAGGTTCGCGGCTGGTGGCGAGAACGGTGAGCTGGGGGCAGTGGGTCAGCAGATGGTCGGTGAGGGCGGCGGCGGCCCCGACGACGTGCTCGCAGTTGTCCAGCAGGAGCAGCATCCGGCGCGGGGCGCAGTGCTCGGTGAGGCGTACGAGGGGGTCGGCGCCGGTGCGGTCGGTGGCCCGCAGCTCCTCGGCCCCGGCCCCGCGCAGCACGGTCTCCCGGGCGCCGAGCGCGGTCAGGACGGCTTCGGGCACGATGTCCGGGTCGTCGACGGGGGCCAGTTCGGCGAGCCAGACGCCGTCGGGCCAGGCCTCGGCGGCGGCCTCCGCGGCCTCCTGGGACAGCCGGGTCTTTCCGGCGCCGCCGGGACCGAGCAGGGTGACGAGCCGGGCGCGGCCGAGGTCCTCGCGCAGGGTGGCGATGTCGGTGTCGCGACCGACGAAGCTGGTGAGCCGGGCGCGGAGGTTCCCGTAGGCGGGCGCGGGCGGGGCCGGTGGTGCCGGGGCCGGGGCCGGTGGTGCCGGGGCCGGGGCCGGTGGTGCCGGGGCCGGGGTCGCCGGGGAGGGGGCC
>NZ_JAAGMH010000099.1:0-59884 GCF_010548505.1 Streptomyces sp. SID14515
AGCGGCGGCCCCGCTGGTGGCCCGGGCGGCTGCCGGCCCCGGCCGCGCTGCGCCCGACGGTGCCGGTGGTGTGGGGGCTGCGGCTCTTCCCCCGGGCGGGCGGCGTCGACGAACTGGCCCTGGACCGGGCGCTGTCCACGGTGCCCGGGCCGGTCCGGGCGGCGTTCGCCCTGGAGTTGCTGGAGGGTCTCGACGAGCGTGCGGTACGGGCGCTGCTGGCCGAGGCGGAGGTGGTGGATCCGGCGGGTGCGCTGCGCCGGGCGGCCCGGCTGGGGAAGCCGGACCGGGCCGGGGCGCGGGCGATGCTCGGGTCGGGCGAGTTCGACCCGTGCACGGTGCAGACCCGGCCGAGCGATCTGCTGCGGCGCAGGCACCGGGTGCGGGCGGTGGCGGTCGCCGCGGCGCTGTGCGTGGTGGCGGGCGGTCTGGCGGTGGCCGTCGAGGAGGGGGCGCGGGGCGGGGGCGAGGACCGGGCCCCGGCCGGGGTGTTCGCCCCGGTGCTCGATCCGGCCGGGCTGTTGCGGACGGCGGCGGAGCGGTGGGCGGACACCTCGCGTGTCGACTTCACCGCCTGGCCCGCCCGGGGCGGGCGCACGGGTGACGGCGAACTGCTGGGCCGGGCGCTGCGGGCCTGGGCGGGGCCGCCGGAGTCGGTGCGGGTGTCCACCACGCCGGGCACGGTCGCGGTGCCGCCCGCGCAGCCGCCCCGGCTGCTGTTCGCCGGTGAGGTGGACGGGGCGGCGGTGGTGCTGTTCCACGACGGCGGGGTCCGGGTGGTGCGGTACGCGGAGCCGTTGTCCGGGTCCGGCGGGGCCGCCCTCGACTTCGCGCGGACGGATGACGCGGACGTGACGACGGGTGCGGCCGTCGTCGTCAGCCGTACGGGCGACAGCGCCCGGTTCCTGCTCGCGCCCTGGATCGACGGGTCCACCACCCGGGACCTGCTCGCGCCGGACACGCCCGGACGGCCGCTGGAGGTGGGCCCGGACGGGATCACCGCCGCGGTGGACCGGCCCGCCGCGGGCGGCGCGTGCGACTCCTGGCCGGTGCTCCAGTTGCGGTCCTCCGAGCGGATCGTGGAGAACCACGCGTTCCTGCTGACGGATCTGGGCGACCTGGCCCCCGCGCATCTGACGTACACCCCGAAGCCCGGCCGGGGCGCGCCGGCCCGGCAGCCGCGCGAGGCGACGGGCACGGACGCGCTGCTCGCCTGGGCGCGCACGGCGTGTTCGCTGCGGGCGCTCTCCGGCTCCGGCGTACGGGCGGTCAACAACTGGGCCTTCGCCGAGCAGAAGCTGCCCGAGGGCGGGGCGTCGGCCGGCTGGCTGTGTACCCGGGCCGACACCTGGCGGGGCCCCGGCCGGGTCCTGGTCCAGTTCCTCGGGCCGGCCGCCTCGCCGACGGAACCGGCCGCGGTGGTCGCCGACCGCGACGACACGGCCCTGTGCAGCAGGTTCGGGCAGCACGTCCTGGCGGGCACCCACTGGAAGGCGGCCTCCGGCCGGTGGTACGTCCTGGCCGCCGGGAGCCGGGCGGTGACCCGGATCGAGGCGAGTGGGGCGGTGCGGGGCGCGGCGGGCGGTCCGACGTTCGCGGTGCGGGCGCCGCGTGACGCCGCTGTGGAGCTGACGGCGTCGCTGCGCGAGGGAGGGACGCTCGCGGCGGTGCGCTGAGCCGGCGCGAGGGCCGGGGGCCGTCACCGTACCGATGGCGTCGATGCCGCCGTACGGAGGCCCCGACCGGTCGTGCGGGCCGTCCGGTGCCAGACTCGGACAGGTGACGGATCTTGACGACGGTTCTGACGACGGCTCCGGCGAGCTGAAGCTTCCCGATGCTCCGGACCACCCGGACGGCTCGCCTCCGCGCTGTCTGGTGACCGGGGCCACCGGCTACATCGGCGGCCGGCTGGTGCCCGCCCTGCTCGGCTCCGGGCACCGGGTGCGCGCGCTGGCCAGAACGCCGCAGAAGCTGCGCGACTACCCCTGGGCGGACCGGGTGGAGGTGGTGCGCGGCGATGTCACCGACGCCGCGTCCCTGGCGGAGGCGATGCGGGGCGTCGATGTGGCGTACTACCTGGTGCACGCGCTCGGTTCAGGCTCGGATTTCGAGGAGACCGACCGTAAGGCGGCCCGGACCTTCGGCGAACAGGCGCGGGCGGCCGGGGTGCGCCGGATCGTGTATCTGGGCGGGCTGACCCCGGCCGGGGTGCCGGAGCAGAATCTGTCGCCGCATCTGCGTTCGCGGGCAGAGGTGGGGCACATCCTGCTGGACTCCGGGGTGCCGACGGCAGTGCTGCGCGCGGCGATCGTCATCGGTTCGGGGTCCGCCTCGTTCGAGATGCTGCGGTATCTCACCGAGCGGCTGCCGCTGATGATCACCCCGAGCTGGGTGCGGACCCGGATCCAGCCGGTGGCCGTACGGGACGTGGTCCGGTATCTGGTGGGCTGCGCGGCGCTGCCCGAGGAGGTGAACCGGGCCTTCGACATCGGGGGCCCGGACGTGATGACGTACCGGGACATGATGCAGCGCTACGCCCGGGTGGCGGGGCTGCGGCGGCGGCTGATCCTGCCCGTGCCGGTGCTCACCCCGACGCTCTCCAGCCGCTGGGTCGGTCTGGTCACACCGGTGCCCAGCTCCATCGCCCGGCCGCTCACGGAGTCGCTGCGCCACGAGGTGGTCTGCCGGGAGCACGACATCAAGGAGTACGTCCCCGATCCGCCGGACGGGGCCATCGGCTTCGACCGGGCGCTGCGCCTGGCCTTGAAGCGGATCCAGGAGGCGCGGGTCGACACCCGCTGGTCCAACGCCTCGGTGCCCGGCGCGCCGAGCGACCCGCTGCCCACCGACCCGGACTGGGCGGGCGGCAGCCTCTACCGCGACGAGCGGGAGCTGGCCGTGCCGGTCGGGCCGCAGGCGCTGTGGCGGGTGATCGAGGGCATCGGCGGGGAGAACGGCTGGTACTCCTTCCCGCCGGCCTGGGCGGTACGCGGCTGGCTGGACCGGCTCGTCGGCGGGGTGGGGCTGCGGCGCGGCCGGCGGGACGCCCAGCGGCTGCGGGTGGGCGACTCGCTGGACTTCTGGCGGGTGGAGGAGATCGTGCCGGGCGAGCTGCTGCGGCTGCGGGCCGAGATGCGGCTGCCGGGCCTGGCCTGGCTGGAGCTGTCGGTGCGCCGCGACGAGCGGGGCCGCACGGTGTACGGGCAGCGCGCCCTGTTCCATCCGCGCGGGCTGCCCGGCCACGCGTACTGGTGGAGCGTGTGGCCCTTCCACTCGGTGGTGTTCGGCGGGATGGCGCGCAACATCGCCGAGGCGGCCGCGGCCGAGGAGAAGCGGCGCGGACCGGTGGCCGACAGTGGTACAGACAACTGACGGTCCGGCCGCTAGGGTGTGCCCCGCCCTGGTCCGCCGGACACGCCGTGGGGTGTGCCCGGCTCCACATGTCGCAGAGCGCCGGGAGGTGCACGGGATGGCACGCCGACTCCGTACCGTGGGACGGGAGTTCGCCGACTCCGCGCCGATACGTCTGGTGTTCGCCGCCGAGGTGTCCGCGCCGGTCGACGTGGTGTACCGCGCGCTCGCCGAGGATGTCGCGTCCTGGCCGTCCTGGTTCACCGCCGTCACCCGGGCCACGCCCACCGACGCGGGCGCGGGCCGTGAGGTGCGGCTGCGGGGCGGGGTCCGGTTCCGCGAGACGATCATGGCCGCCGAACCGGACACCTGCTACGCCTACCGGGCCGACGAGTCCAACGCACCCGGCCTGCGGGCCCTGTTGGAGGAGTGGCGGCTCACCCCGGAGGGATCCGGCACCCGGGTGCAGTGGACCTTCGCCGCCGACGGGACGGGGCCGTTCCGCCTGGTGCTGAGCCTGGCGCGGGCGGGGGTGGGCCGGTCCTTCCGGGACGCCGTGCGCCGCCTGGACGCGCGGCTGGCGGCGCGAACCCCCTGACGGCTCCGGAGGACGGTGCTCAGCAGGGCCAGGCGCCGGTGGCGAGGAATTCGTCGATGGCGGCGGCGTACGGGGAGATGTCCAGGCTCTGCTCCTCCAGCCAGGCGTCGGAGTAGTACTTGTCCAGGTAGCGGTCGCCCGGGTCGCACAGCAGCGTGACGACGCTGCCCTGCTCGCCCCGCTCCACCATCTCGGCGATCAGCTTGAACGCGCTCCACAGCCCGGTGCCGGTGGACCCGCCCGCCTTACGTCCGATGGCGCGCTCCAGGGCGCGGACGGCGGCGACGCTGGCGGCGTCGGGCACCTTCATCATGCGGTCGATGGCGCCGGGCACGAAGCTGGGTTCCATGCGCGGGCGGCCGATGCCCTCGATGCGTGAGCCGCGGTCGCTGGTGGCGTGCGGGTCGTGGTTGGTCCAGCCGTCGAAGAAACAGGAGTTCTCCGGGTCGGGCACACAGATGCGGGTGTCGTGCTGGAGGTAGTGGACGTAGCGGGCGATAGTCGCCGAGGTGCCGCCGGTCCCGGCGGTGGCGACGATCCAGGCGGGTTCCGGGTAACGCTCCAGGCGCAGCTGCTGGTAGATCGACTCCGCGATGTTGTTATTGCCGCGCCAGTCGGTGGCGCGCTCCGCGTAGGTGAACTGGTCCATGTAGTGTCCGCCGGTCTCGGCGGCGAGGGCGGCGGACTGTTCGTACATGGTGCGCGAGTCGTCGACGAAGTGGCACCGGCCGCCGTGGAATTCGATGAGGCGGCACTTCTCCGGGCTGGTGGTGCGCGGCATCACGGCGATGAACGGGACGCCGATCAGCTTGGCGAAGTACGCCTCGGACACGGCGGTCGAACCGCTGGAGGCCTCGATGACCGGCTTGCCGGGCCTGATCCAGCCGTTGCAGAGCCCGTAGAGGAAGAGCGAGCGGGCGAGGCGGTGCTTGAGGCTGCCGGTGGGGTGCGTCGACTCGTCCTTGAGATAGAGGTCGATGCCCCATGCCTCGGGGAGCGGGAAGCGCAGCAGATGGGTGTCGGCGGAGCGGTTCGCGTCGGCCTGGACCTTGCGGACGGCCTCCTTCAGCCAAGCGCGGTACTCCGGGTCGCTGCGGTCGACGTCCACGGTCGCCGTGGCCCTGTGCCCGCGTGTGTGCTCACTGGTGTCCATGGGCCTGCTCCTGTTGTCGTCGATCGATGCCGTCGATCGATGCCGTCGATCCGGTGTTCCTGCCTCCACGATATGCACCCCACCTGCACAAACGGTCACTTTGATGGTCCATAGCGCTGCCTTTGACCGGCGCCCGCGGGGCGGTTGTGGCAGGCGGTGCGGGCGGCCGTGCACCAGGGTTCCGGGCCCTCTGGCGATCCGGCCCGTACCGGGGCACACTGCACAGCAGGAGTGGTGACGAAGGGGGGCGAATCCGCGATGGCGGACGTCGAGTTCAGTGCGTCGGGGGTCAGGATCGAACGCTTCACCAGATCGCTGACCAGGGCTGGTCAGGTGGTCGTCAAGGACGGCCGACTGTCCCTGCTCACGAGCAACGGCCGGGAGATCGACAGCGCCCCGGTGGGCACGGTCAGCGCCCGCAAGTGGTGGTTCATCGCGGCGGATTCCGTCATCGCCCGGGTGAACGGGGTGCGCTACCGGTTGACGATGGGGCAGCGCAGCCGCAGACGCGACGGAGCCGCCCCGCTGCGGCGTTTTCTGGAGACGCTGCGCAGTGCGCGCGGCCGCCGGGACTGACCGAGCGGTACGGACCCGGCCGACCGGTTCCCGGCCGGCCGGGCTCCGCCGCGAGTTGCGGAGCCGTATCCCCTGAGCCACGCTGGATCCATGTCACTGAAGGTGCACCCTCGGTGACAGAGCGATCCGCTCCACGGAGCCGGGTCGCGCGACACGAGCAGACACGACAAGAGCAGAGCGGATTCGGCAGTCAGTCGTCCGCCGGGCCCGTTCGCGTCTCTTCTCTTCTTCCGGACCTATTTCGGGGAGTCGCAGCCGTGATCAGCGAGCCAAGCAGGCACTGCACGGTGGAGCTCCAGGCCCTGCCGTCGCGGATCGGTCAGGTCCGCAGAATCATCTCGGCGCAACTGCGCTACTGGCATCTCGATCCTCTGATCGACCAGGCGGCCCTGGGCGTCACCGAGCTTCTCACCAACGTTCACCGGCACGCACAGCCGGACAAGTCATGCACCGTCGACATCGAGCTGCTGCTCGACCGTCTGACGGTCTCCGTCCACGACCACGACCCGCGGCTGCCCACGGTGAACGAGGCGGACTCGTTCGCCACGTCGGGCCGGGGTCTGGCCCTGATCGCCGCCGTCAGCGAAAGCTGGGGCGTGCGGCCGATCGGCTCGGCCGGGAAGGCCGTCTGGTTCACCCTGCCCGCGGCCTCCGGCGCCTCGACCCTGCCACCGCTCGCGGTGTACGGGTCGACGACCGACGGGCCGTTCGGGACCGTGACCATCACGCCCGACGACATCGCGGCCGTGCCCGCCCGGTCGGCCGCCGTCGGCTGACGGGCGGGCAGGACCGGGCCGGAACGGGCAGGGCAGGACCAGGCCGGAACGGGCAGGACCGAGCGCGGCCCGGTCGGAACGTGCGGGCGGCGGAGCGGTTTCGCACCGCTCCGCCGCCCCGCGCTCCGGCCGGGGTCACGCCGGTCCGCCGCCCGCGGTCCGGCCGAACTGCTCGTCCAGCACGGACAGTCGGCGCCAGTACTCCTCCTCGTCGATCTCGCCCGCGGCGAAGCGGCGGCCGAGCAGGGCGATCGGCGAGGACTCGCCGGGGCCGCCCCGCGGGCCACGGCCGGCCGCCCACGGGCCTCGGCGCCCACGCCACACGGTGCGGCGCAGCAGGGTGACGATCCCGATGACGACCGCCGCCCAGACGAGCGGGAAGAGCAGGACCCAGGGGCCGGGCCCGCCGGAGTGCGCCAGGGTGTTCATCTCGGTCAGCTCCCTCGTTCGCGGATGGCGTGGTGCCTTCCGGTCGCTTTCGAGCCTGCCCGCAGGAGGTGCTCCGGGGCGTCGTACACCCGGCGGCCGTGTACGTACTCCGGCGGGAGCAGCCGGAGGCGGCACAGCCCCTCCCCTTCTGTACCTACTAGTATGTACACTCCTCGTATGAGCACCCCGGACCGACTGATCGAGGCCACCCAGGAGCTCCTGTGGGAGCGCGGCTATGTGGGCACCAGCCCCAAGGCCATCCAGCAGCGGGCGGGCGCGGGCCAGGGCAGCATGTACCACCACTTCACCGGGAAGCCGGAGCTGGCACTCGCCGCCATCGCCCGCACCGCCGAAGAGATGCGCGGGACCGCGGAACGGCTGCTGGACGGCCCCGGCAGCGCGTACGAGCGGATCGCGGCGTATCTGCTGCGCGAGCGCGAGGTGCTGCGCGGCTGCCCGGTGGGGCGGCTGACGATGGACCCGGACGTCATCGCCGACGACGAGTTGCGCGCACCGGTGGACGCCACGTTCGACTGGCTGCGCGGCCGGATCACCGCGATCGTCCAGGAGGGCGTGGACGCGGGCGAGTTCACCCCGGGGACCGATCCCGGGCCGGTCGCGGCGGCCGTGGTCGCCACGGTGCAGGGCGGCTATGTGCTGGCCCGAGCCTCGGGCTCGTCCACCGCCTTCGACCGTGCGGTGGAGGGCCTGCTGTCGCTGCTCGCCGCCCGCACCCGCCAGAGCTGAGGAGTCCCGCGTGCACGCCATGCAGTACGAGATCACGTTGCCCGCCGACTACGACATGGGGATCATCCGGAACCGGGTCGCGACCAAGGGCCATCTCCTCGACGACTTCCCCGGGCTCGGCCTCAAGGCCTATCTGATCCGGGAGCGCGAGGCGGGGTCGCCGGTGAACCAGTACGCGCCGTTCTACCTGTGGAACGCCCCCGAGGGGATGAACGCCTTCCTGTGGGGCGCGGGATTCCAGGGCCTGGTCGACGACTTCGGCCGCCCCGAGGTGCAGCACTGGACGGGCCTGGCCCACGAGGAGGGGCCGTCCTCCGGCGCGCTCCCCCGCGCGGCCGTCCGGCTGCGGCGGCCGGTGCCCGCCGGCGTACGGCCCGCCGACGCGGTCGGAGCGGCCCTGGAGGAGACCCGTCGGATCGCCGCTCTGCCCGGAGTGGTCGCCACCGCGCTGGCGGTGGATCCGCGCCTCTGGGAGCTGGTGCACTTCACCCTGTGGGAGCGGCCGGAGCCCGGGGCTGCGGGCGAGGCCTACGAGGTGCTGCACCTGTCGTCGCCGGAGGCGGGTCGGCTGCGGCGGGGTCGGCAGTGGTGAACGGCGCGTAGGCGACGGTACGGGCCGGGCTTCGGGCTTGAGCAGGCCTCGGGCCGGGCCAAGGCGGGGCGGGGCGGGCGGGCTTTGGCCACGCAGGCCTCAGGCCCGGGCGCGCTTCAGGCCAGCGCGGCAAGCGGGTCGTCGAGGACCGGCTGCCAGGCCAGTTCGGCGGCGCCCACCAGGCTGTTGTGCGCCAGGGTGCACGGCAGGATCGGCACACTGCCGCTGCGCCCCCACAGGCTCCGGTCGGCGACGACGGCGCGCAGCCGCTCCGGGTCCGCCTCCAGCAGGTCGCGGTGGAGCCCGCCGAGGATGATCCGGTCGGGGTTGAGGATGTTGACCAGCCCCGCGAGCCCCAGGCCCAGGCGGTCGATCAGCGCCTCGGCGGCGTGGCGTACGGCGGGGTCGTCGTACTCCGCGCGGAGCAGGTTTCCGGCCTGCTTGAGGAGGGACTCCTCGGGGCCCGGTTCGCGGCGGGCGGTGGTGAGGAAGGCCAGCGGGTCGGTCTCCACGTCGAGGCAGCCGCGGCCGCCGCAGTGGCAGGGCCGCCCCTCGGCGTTCACCGTGAGATGGCCGACCTCCAGCGCGAGGCCCGAACTCCCGCTGTGCAGGCGGCCGTCGAGCACCAGGGCCCCGCCGACGCCCCGGTGGCCGGTGGCCACGCACAGGAGGTGCTGGGCGCCGCGCCCCGCGCCGTGCCGGTGCTCGGCCAGCGCGGTGAGGTTGACGTCGTTGCCGGTGAACGCGGGCCCGGTGATGCCCGCTTCGCGGACGCAGGCGGCGAAGATGTCCCGGACCGGGGAGCCCGCGGGCCAGGCGATGTGCAGCGGATTGAGGGCGGTTCCCTCCGGTTCGGCGACCGCCGACGGCACCGCGAGCCCGGCTCCGACACAGCGCAGCCCGCTGGAGCGGAGCAGCTCCGCCCCCGCCTCCACCACCTCGCCGAGCACCTGTGCCGGGTCGGCCATCACCGCGACGCAGCCCGGCGATGTGGCGACGATCCGGCCGCCGAGCCCGACCAGCGCGGCCCGGAAGCCGTCGGCGTGCACCTGGGCGGCGAGGACGACCGGGCCGGTCTCCAGGACGGACAGCCGGTGCGAGGGGCGGCCCTGGGACCCGGCCGCCGACCCGGGGCTGGAGTCGACCCGGATCAGCCCGAGCGCCTCCAGTTCCGCGGCGACCGCCCCGGCGGTGGCGCGGGTGACGCCGAGTTCGGAGGTGAGCACGGCCCGGGTGGGAGCGCGCCCGGTGTGGACCAGTTCCAGCGCGGGCCCGAGCGCACTGCGGCCCCTCTCCAACTTCGTCCGGGTGGTGGTCGCCTTGCCGTTCATGGGGGCGAGTCTCCCATGATCCGGAGGCGCCCCGGACGCCCGGGGCCGGTCCGGGCATCCCGCCCGGGCCACCGCCGTACCCCTGGAACTCCCCGTGCGCGGCGGTGTTGCGCCCGCCGCCGGAGCGCCCCTATGCTGAGTTTGTGCCGCAACTAAACAAACTGCGGACGGCCCTACCGGGGGGACCTGGCGGAGACACCGCCCCACCCTCGTCGGCCCGCCTCCGTACCGCGCTGACCGTGTTCTTCGCCCTCGACGGGTTCCTCTTCGCCGGCTGGGTGGTCCGTATCCCGGCCATCAAGCAGCAGACCGGAGCCTCCGCCTCCACCCTCGGCCTCGCCCTGCTCGGCGTCTCCGCCGGTGCGGTGATCACCATGATGCTCACCGGCCGGCTCTGCCGTCGTTACGGCAGCCACGCCGTGACCGTGGCCTGCGGCGTCCTGCTCCCCCTGAGCATCGCCCTGCCCGCCCAGACCCACTCGGCGCTCGCGCTCGGCCTGGTGCTGCTGGTGTTCGGCGCGGCGTACGGCGGGATGAACGTGGCGATGAACAGCGCCGCCGTCGATCTGGTCGCCACCCTGCGCAGGCCCGTGATGCCGAGCTTCCACGCGGCGTTCAGCCTGGGCGGCATGGTCGGCGCCGGGCTCGGCGGACTGGTCGCGGGAGGCCTCTCCGCCTCCACCCATCTCTTCCTGCTGGCCGGGATCGGCCTGCTCGTCACCGCCTTCGCCGGTACCTCCCTGATGCGCCACCGTCCGGCCCCCGCCGCCCCGGAGGCCGCCGATCCGCACGGGCCGAAGCAGCGGCTGTCGCCCCGGGCCCGCAAGATCGTCGCGCTCTTCGGCGTGATCGCCCTGTGCACGGCGTACGGGGAAGGGGCCCTGGCCGACTGGGGCGCGCTGCACCTGGAACAGGACCTGGGCGCGCACCCCGGACTCGCCGCCGCCGGATACGCGTTGTTCGCCCTGACCATGACGGTGGGCCGGCTGAGCGGGACGATGCTCCTGGAACGGCTCGGGCAGACCCGCACCCTCGTCCTCTGCGGGGCGACCGCGGCGGCCGGGATGCTGCTGGGCTCGCTGGCGCCGACCACCTGGCTGGCGCTGGCCGGGTTCGCGGTCACCGGACTCGGCCTCGCCAACATCTTCCCCGTCGCCGTGGGCCGGGCCGGCGAACTCGCGGGACCGAGCGGGGTCGCCGCCGCCTCGACGCTCGGCTACGGCGGAATGCTGCTCGGCCCGCCCGCGATCGGCTTCCTCGCCGACTGGTTCTCGCTGCCGCTGGCCCTGACGACGGTCGCCCTGCTGGCTGCCGCGGCGGCCGCCCTGGGGTACGGGGCCCGCAACGCCACCTCGGATGCGCACACCTGATCGCCCGCACACCCGGTCGATTGAGTAGCCGTACTCAGGCGGGTGCCGCTCCCCCGGCGCACGATGGAAGCCCGAAGACCTTCCGCCGAGCAAGGGACCCGACCATGAAGCGTCCGACCGACCACCCGCACCTGAACGCCCTGGTTCGGCTGACCTTCCGCAACCCCGCTTCCCTGATCTACCTCGGGCTGGTGCTCGCGGCGACGCTCTTCGTCGCCGTGGACACCCTGTTCGTCACCCATGAGGACGCCTCGTTCGCCGGTGTCTGGCTGTTCTTCCTCGCGGCCCCGACCGTCTTCCTGTTCTTCTTCGGCAGCTCCCTGGCGGGCGCCGACGCGGGCGGGCCCGCGTGGTTCCTGGTGCTCGCCCTGGTGGTCTCGGTCCTCCTCCAGTCGCTCGCCCTGGGCTGGTTCGTCCGCCTGGTGCGCCGGGTCGGTTCGACCGGATCCGCGCACCCGCAGGGCATCTGACACCCGCGGGGCGGCCTGCGGCGCCCTGGCACAATCACCGCCATGCAGATCGCCGAGCACATCGCGTCGTTGTCCGTGGAAGGACGGCTGCTCGCGGCCGCCGCCGAGCGGGCCGGACCGGGGGCATCGGTCCCGACCTGCCCCGGCTGGCAGATACGCCACCTCCTGCGGCACACCGGCATGGTGCACCGATGGGCGGCGGCGTTCGTCACCGAGGGCCACACCGACTACCAGCCCGACGGCGGTGAACCCGCCCTCGACGGCGCCGAACTCCTGGCCTGGTTCCGCGAGGGCCACCACCATCTGGTCCGGGCCCTGGAGGAAGCACCCGCCGATCTGGACTGCTGGACCTTCCTCCCGGCCCCCTCGCCCCTGGCGTTCTGGTCCCGCCGCCAGCTGCACGAGACGGCCATGCACCGCGTGGACGCGGAATCGGCGCTCGGCGGACCGCTGACCCCGGTGCCCGCGGACCGCGCGGTCGACGGCATCGACGAACTCCTCACCGGCTTCCACGCCCGGCCCAAGAGCAAGGTCCGCTCCAGGAAGCCCCGCACACTGCGGGTACGCGCCGTGGACACGGAGGCGACCTGGACGGTACGGATCTCCGAGGACCCGCCGGAGGCCGTACGTTCGGCGGGCCCCGACGCCTCCGAGGACGGCGTCGACTGCGAGCTGAGCGGTACGGCCGAGGGGCTCTACCTCACCCTCTGGAACCGGCTGCCGCTGGCCGCCGTCACGCTGCGCGGCGACCGTTCGGTGGCCCGGCTCTGGGCGGACGGCTCCGCGGTCACCTGGTGAGGGGCACCGGGCCGCAGCGGCCGACCGGCGTCGGGGGCGACGAGAAAGGTGTGGGGCCCGCCGGACCTGTCTCCGGCGGGCCCCACACCTCGATGCGCTAACGCACGCTCGCGAAACTCTTCCAGCCGGTGCCGATCTTGACGCCCGCGCCGACGCCGCCGGTGCCGTTGCCCGCGTACCGGTAGAGGTCGCCGGCCGTCGTGCGGCCGAGGATGTCGTCCTTGCCGTCGCCCGTGAGGTCGCCGATGCCGACGATGTCGGCCATGCCGCCCCAGCCGGAGCCGATCTTCACCCCTGCGCCGATGGCGCCCTTGCCGGTGCCGTTGTACCGGTAGAGGTCGCCGGCCGTCGTGCGGGCGACGAGGTCGGCGTGCCGGTCACCGTCGAGGTCACCGGCGCCGACGATGGTGAGCGACTTCCAGCCATTGCCGATCTTGCCGGCACCGGTGAAGCCGCCGGCGGCGGTGCCCGCGTACAGGTACAGGTCACCGGTGGCGGTCTGCCGGGCCACCAGGTCCGGGATGCCGTCGTCGGTGAGGTCGCCCGAGTAGGTCAGGGCGTCGAAGGACTTCCAGCCGCTGCCGATCTTCGTGTGCGGGGTCTCCGGCGTGACGACCTTGCCGCGCTCGGCGGAGTACCGGTACAGGAAGCCGTCCTTGTCGGTGACCAGGGTGTCGTTCGCCCCGTCGCCGTCGAGGTCGCCGAAGGGGACGACGGTCGAGGTGGTGGGCCACGTACCGCCGTCGGCCTTCGCCGACACCGTGCCGGAGGCGTTGCCCTGATAGACGGCCAGCGAGCCGTTGGCGCCGCGGGCGTAGAGGTCCGGGTGGCCGTCGTCGCCGACATGGTCGCGGCGCACGGCGGTTCCGCCGGTCACCTGCACGGTCCCGGATGCGGACAGGTCCGTCTGAACGCCGTCGGCGGGCTTCGCCGTCAGGGTCCAGGTGTAGGCCCCGTTCGCGACGTACCGTCCGGCCGCGTCCTTGCCGTCCCACGACGGCGCGACCAGTCCTCGCGCCTCTCCGCCGGAGAGCGTCCGTACGGTCTGTCCGGTCGCCTTGTTCTTGAGCGTCAGCCCCCAGGATCCCGCGGGCTTCGACAGCCACCAACGCGGCTTCCACACCCCGGCCCCGATATCCAGGGCCGGCGTCTCGGCGTCGATGACGGCGATCCGGGAGGCCGGGACGCCGGACGGGACGATCCGCACCTGGCGGTCCGTGCCCGTGTAGGCGACATGGCCGCCGAAGCGGTCGACGGTCCATCCGGAACGCCGTCCGGTCCGGTCGCCGAGCTCGGCGACCGTGGCGACCACCCGCCGGGGCAGGTCGCTCTCCTTGCCGCCGGCCGGCAGTCCGCCGTGCAGGTCGACGAGGGTGAGGCCGGACGCGTCCGAGCGGCGGACCAGGTAGCCGTCGCCGAGCAGCGTCTCCTCGGCTCCGAGCTTCACCGAGCGCTTGGCCTGCAGGTCGTAGACGCCCGCGCCCTTGAAGTCGTGCACCGGGCCGCCGCACCGCCAGTACACCCAACGACCCACGGCCTGCAGGTCGTTCGGGACGCACCCCGCGTCGAAGGACTCACCGGCGGCGCCGGTCGACAGGTTCTTCGCCGCCACCCCGGTCGGCACGCCCGAGCCGGAATCCTCGTATCCGCCGAGGGCGCTCCACAGCGTGTCGCCCCAGACGGCGGCCGCGACCGGCTCCCGGTTCAGGAGCACGCTCCCGGTGTCGGCGTCCTTGAAGTTCAGAACCGCCTGCTTACCGCCCCAGGCCTGGTTCACCACCCCGAACCGGCCGGAGAGGTCGACGAGTTCCGGGCTGCCGAGTCCGGAGGTCACCTGCGGACCCCAGGATTCCTCACCGTTCCGGTAGAGCATGGTGACGTCCTGCTCGGTCGCGGCCTTGCGGCCGTGATGCCCGTCGCCGCTCGCGAACATGCTCACGCAGCGGACGCCGTAGGTGGGGTGGCAGCCGTCGTCGTCCCGGCCGGACACGAGGCCGTCGACGGTGGAGTTCAGCTCCTCGGGGCGGCCGGACGTCTTCAGCCAGGTGCTGCGGTAGCCACCGATGATGGTGCCGGGGCTGTAGTACTCCGAGTCGTCGGCCGTGGTGAGGATGCCGCTGCCCAGCGAGATACCGGCCGGCTTGGCCTCCCGGTCCGCTATGTCCGCCAGGCGCTTGCGGGTGACGGTGCCGTCGGCGGCGCGGGTGAAGCGGTAGTAGCCCCAGTCGAGTGCGCCGCGGTCGGTCCTCTTTTCCGCGCCGGCCACCAGGAGCGAACCGTCGGGCGTGCGCTGCACCGAGGTGGAGGCGACGGCCAGCAGGACCTTCCGGCTTCCGGTGGCGCCGCGCAGGACGAGCTGGTTGCCCCGGTACTCGTTGTCGCCGGGGTTGGGCGGGGTCACGGTGACGAAGTCGTCGCCGAAGCGCCGTACGACGTCGTCGTACGAGGCCACGTCCCGCAGGTCGACCGTGGTCGGCTCCGCGTCCAGGTCGTCACGGCGGTACACCTGGGCGGCGTCGCCGGACGGGGCGCCGAGGTGGAACACCGTGTCGCGGTCGAAGGTGACGCTGTCGCCGTTCGGGGAGAGCTCCTTCACACCGCCGGTGGCGAGGTCGACGACCCACCACCCCTGGGACATGGTGCTGTCCTCCCACTTGATGGCGCGGACCGCGACGGACCGGGCGTCGCCCTCACCCACGGTGAGCCGCCACCCCTCCGGCAGGCCTTCCAGCTTCTGATCCCGCACCTCGCCGTTCTCCGGGCTCAGGATGTGCAGGCTCGTGACGGCGTCCTCGGGCCCGGTGCGGGTGATGACACGGTCGCCGTAGGTCGCGAGGTAGGTCTGGCCCACCGGGATCGGGACCGTGGTGGCCGGTCCGCTGCCACCCCTTTGCCGGAGCACCACATGCGGAGCCGGAGAGTCCGAGTAGAGGGCGACGGTGTCGGAGCCGTGCCCGAAGTCCGGCAGCGAGCGGTCGAAGCGGAACGCGTCCACGTCGTACGCGAGCTGCTCGGGCAGCCGGTGGTCGAGGACGGTCGCCTCGCCGGTGGCGTAGTCGATCCAGCGGAGGCGGTCGTCGCCCTCCTGGGCGGTGAGGAATCCGGTCTCGCCGGCGTTCAGGACGACGGTGGCGCGGGGCACGAACCGTGCGCCCGGGCTGATGACGACGGGATCGGCGGCCGTGCCGCGGGTATCGGCGACGGCCGCTCCCCCGGTCGCACCGATTCCGGCGGTCACGGCGAGCGTGACGGTGACAGCGATACGGCCGAGCACGCGCCGTCGGCGCGTGACCCGTCTGTCCTGTGGACGCATCATGAAGAAAGCCCCTCCCCGAGGTGATCGACACAGGGGGGCACTCATGGAAAGGCCGCTCACCCCCGCGCGGGAGGGTGACAGTACCAGGAAAGATCTTCACACAATATTCAGTTTCGAACTCGTTCAAGAGTTCCGGCGCCTCCTCCACGCCGGAGCACCGCGGGAGCACCGGTTCGCCCGCCCCGCTCAGCCCAGCCAGCCGGGGCGCACCAGCCCCGATTCGTAGGCGAGGACGACGAGTTGGGCCCGGTCGCGGGCGCCCAGCTTGACCATCGTGCGGCTGACGTGGGTCTTCGCGGTGAGCGGGCTGACGACCAGTCTGCGGGCGATCTCCTCGTTCGACAGGCCGATGCCGACCAGCGCCATCACCTCCCGCTCCCGTTCGGTGAGCCGGGCGAGCGAGGCGGCGGCCGTCGGCTCCTTGGAGCGGGCCGCGAACTCCGCGATCAGCCGGCGCGTCACGCCCGGCGAGAGCAGCGCGTCGCCGCCGACCACCGCCCGTACCGCGCGCAGCAGTTCCTCCGGCTCGGTGTCCTTGACCAGGAAGCCCGAGGCTCCGTTGCGGATGGCCTCGAAGACGTACTCGTCGAGCTCGAAGGTGGTGAGCATGACCACCTTCACCTCGTCCAGGTCCGGGGCGCCGGTGATCCGCCGGGTGGCGGCCAGTCCGTCCAGGCGCGGCATACGGATGTCCATCAGCACGATGTCGGGGCGCAGTTCGCGCACCAGGCGGACCGCCTCGTCTCCGTCGGCGGCCTCCCCGGCGACCTCGATGTCCGGCTGCGCGTCCAGCAGCGCCCGGAAGCCGGCCCGTACCAGCAGCTGGTCGTCGGCAAGCAGTACACGGATCACGGTGTCTCCTCGGCGGGCTCCGGCGGGTCCTGGCGGCGGTCGTGGTCCGGGGCGGTGAGCGGCAGTTCCGCGAGGACCCGGAAGCCGCCGTCCGGGCGGGGGCCCGCCTCGATCGTGCCACCGAGGGCGGCGGCCCGCTCCCGCATCCCGACGAGTCCGTTGCCGCTGCCGCCCGCGTCGTCGCCGGTGGCCGGTCCCGCGTCGTCGACGCGGAGGCGGACGCGCCCGGAGCCGTGGGCGATGTGCACCAGCGCGGTACGGGAGCCGGAGTGGCGGACGACGTTGGTGAGGGCCTCCTGGACGATGCGGAAGGCGGCGAGACCGGCGCCGGGCGGGACGGCGGCCGGATCGCCCTCGCTCTCCACGGTGACGGTGAGCCCGGCGCCCGCCGCCTGTTCGACGAGTTCGGGGAGCCGGTCCAGGCCGGGGGCCGGGGCGGTGGGGGCGTCGCCGGGGGTACGGAGGTTGGCGAGCACCTGACGTACCTCGTCGAGCGCCTCCTTGCTGGCCGCCTTGATCGTGGTGAGGGCGGTCCTGGCCTGTTCCGGGTCGGAGTCGAGCAGCGCGAGCCCGACGCCGGCCTGCACATTGATGACGGAGATGGAGTGGGCCAGGACGTCGTGGAGTTCGCGGGCCATGCGCAGCCGCTCCTCGTCGGCCCGCCGCCGCTCCGCCGCCTCGCGCTCCGCCCGGGCGGCAGCCCACTGCTCGCGGCGCACCCGCAGCAGTTCGGCGGCGGCCACGACGGCCACCACCCATGCGGTGATGAAGCCCTCCTGCGCCCAGGGCGCGGCCGGGTCGCCGTCCGGCGGCAGCCAGCGGTACAGCCAGTGGGCGACCAGCACGTGCCCGGCCCACAGCCCGCCCAGCGACCACCAGGCGGCCTTCCGGTGCCCGGCCACGATCGCGCTGAAGCAGCCCACGGCGACGGCGACGAACACCGGGCCGTACGGGTAGCCCGCCGCGAGGTAGACCAGGGTCACCGCGCATGTGGTGACCATGGCGAGCACGGGGCGGCGGTGGCGGAGGAGGAGCACGCCGACCGCGACGAACAGCAGCAGCCGGGCCACCAGGTCCAGGGGCCGGCGGTCCTGCCCGTGCTCGGCGAAGCCCGTGCCGACCATGACGAACACCAGGAGCACGGCCGTGGACGGCCAGGGCAGCCCGGCGGCGGTCCGCGAGCGCGCGCCGGACAGCCACGGCGGCGGTCCGCCCCGCCTGCCCGGCCGTCCGGGCGGCCGGGTTCCAGGGAGGCCGCAAGGGGGGCCGCCGCCCCGGTGCGGCTGCTGTTCGTCCATGGCGGCCACGCTAGACGGCGGACGGGTCCGGAAGCGTCCGCCGTGCGTGGTGATCACCCGTACTCCGCGGGGAGTACGCCGCCGCGCCGTCAGTCCGTGGTGACGCCGCGCAGGCCCACCGTGCGGGCCAGTTCACCGGCGGCCTGCCGGAACAGCGGCTCGCGCGCCTCGACGACCCGGTTGAACTGGCCGAACAGCTCGAAGGAGATCAGGCCGAACAGCTGGGCCCAGGCGCCGACCAGGGCCGCCACGGCCTCGGGCGGGACGCCCTCGGCGAAATCGGCGGCCATCCGCTCCGCGTCGGCGCGCAGCTCCGGGTCGATGGAGGGCAGGGTGAGGGCGTCGGCCCGGTACGCGGTGCGGATGATGTCGATGAGGGCCAGGCCCACCCGCGAGGCGGGCCCCACCGTGTCCATCGGGGCGATGTAGCCGGGGACGGGCGAGCCGTAGATCAGCGCGTACTCATGAGGGTGGGCGAGCCCCCATTCCCGTACGGCACAGGCCACGGCGACCCAGCGATCGGCGGGCGCGACGGTCTGCGCCGATTCCGCCGCCGCCCTCTCCGCGGCCTCGCCGATCGCGTCGTACGCGTCGACGATCAGCGCGGTGAGCAGGTCGTCCCGGCTCGGGAAGTAGCGGTAGAGCGCGGAGGAGACCATGCCCAGCTCCCGGGCGACGGCCCGTAGCGAGAGCTTCGCCGCGCCCTCCTCGGCGAGCTGCCTCCTGGCCTCGTCCTTGATCGCCGCGGTCACTTCGATACGGGCGCGTTCCCTGGCCCCTCGGATGCTGCTCATGCGATGAGTCTGCCATGCGAACGGAGCGGCGATCAAGAATGAGAGCAGTGCTCTTGCTTTTGAGCACCCGTCCGTGCACACTGATCTCAAGCGAGAGCACTGCTCTCCCATACCTCGGGAGCCACCATGCCGCAGCAGCCCTACTACCTCCGGGCGAGCGCCTCCGCCAACCGTTTCAACAAGATCGTCGGCTGGATGGCCCGGCACGGCCTCAGCCTGATGGGCTCCGCCGAGCTGTCGGTGCGCGGGCGCAAGAGCGGCCAGATGCAGCGCGTCCCGGTCAACACCCACACCTTCGAGGGCGACCGGTACCTGGTCTCGGCCCGCGGTCACTCGCAGTGGGTGCGCAACATGCGCGTCGCGGGCGGCGGAGAGCTGCGGCTGGGACGCAAGGTCAGCCGCTTCACCGCCGTGGAGATCCCCGACGACGCGCAGAAGGCGCGGATCGTCCGCGCCTATCTGGAGCGGTGGGGCTGGGAGGTCAACCAGTACTTCCAGGGGGTCACGGCGAAGTCCACGGACGCCGAGTTGCTGGCCGCCGTCCCGGACCACCCGGTCTTCCGCATCACGGTCGAGGGCTGAGCCGTGCCCGGCACGGGCCCGGGGCGCCGCTCCCGCCCGGCCGGACGGAACGGCACCCCGAGAAGTGCGGTCGTGATGTGCGTGTCCAGCGATATGTCTGTGTCCAGCGATGTCTGTGTCTAGCGGTCCATCGCCGACAGCGCCCGCTGCGCCAGCGGGTGCGTACGGACCAGCTCGGCCAGCGACGTCGTCCCCCGGGTGATCCCGGCGAACGCCTTCCACGCCGGGCGGAAGCCGGTCAGCACCGCGTGCAGCACGCCCGGGCGGCGCTCGAACAGCTTCAGCATGCGGCGGCCGACGCCCATCTCCACGCCGAGGCCCGCCTTGATGGCGAAGGCGTAGTTGAGGGCCTGCCGGCGGGCGTCCACCGCATCGTGCGACTCCGCGATCCTGACCGCCCACTCCCCCGCGAGCCGACCCGAGCGCAGCGCGAAGGAGATGCCCTCGCGGGTCCACGGCTCCAGCAGTCCGGCCGCGTCACCGCAGACCACGACCCGGCCGCGGGAGAGCGGCGAGTCGTCGCTGCGGCAGCGGGTCAGATGGCCCGAGGAGACGGCCGGCTCGAACCCGGCGAGGCCGAGGCGGGCGATGAAGTCCTCCAGATACCGCTTGGTGCCCGCGCCGTCGCCGCGCGCCGAGATGACGCCCACGGTGAGGGTGTCGCCCTTGGGGAAGACCCAGCCGTAGCTTCCCGGCATCGGGCCCCAGTCGATGAGCACCCGGCCCGCCCAGTCCTCCGCCACGGTGGCCGGAACCGGGATCTCCGCCTCGAGGCCGAGGTCGACCTGGTCGAGCTTCACCCCGACGTGGGCTCCTATCCGGCCCGCGCTGCCGTCCGCGCCGACGACCGCCCGCGCCAGCACCGTCTCGCCACCGGCCAGCACCACGGCGACCGTTCGCCGGTCGGGCACGGCGGGACCGTGCTGCTCGACCCGCACCACCGATGCCCCGGTGCGCAGTTCGGCTCCGGCCTTCTGCGCCTCTTCCACCAGCCCGGCGTCGAACTCCGGGCGGTTGATGAGCCCGAAGAGCATGCGCCGGGAGCGGCGGGTGCGCGACAGCTTGCCGTTGAGCGAGAAGGTGACCGCGTGGATGCGGTCCTTCAGGGGCAGTTCGAACCCCGGCGGCAGGGAGTCCCGCGAGAAGCCGATGATTCCCCCGCCGCAGGTCTTGTAGCGCGGCAGTTCCGCTTTCTCCAGCAGCAGGACTCTTCGGCCCGCCACGGCTGCCGCGTACGCCGCCGATGCGCCGGCCGGTCCGGCGCCGACCACGACGACATCCCACACGGACGACTCTTCCGGCTCATGTCCGGCGTCTGCGTTCTCGCTGCTCACGATGTGCTTCTGCTCCCGATCCGACCAGTGGCCCCAAGCTGCTCACGGCATCCTACGGCGCGTTCCGGCCAAGCCCTCCTGTGGGAGGATCGGCCATGATTTCGTCGTACATGCGTCGCCGCACGAACGGCTTCGTACACGGTCGCGTACACACCGCGCCCTACCCATAACGTCGCACCCACGAGGAGCGTGCCCATGACCGCCCGTCCGATTTCCGAGACCGTCGCCTCGTTGATGCCCCGCGCCCGGGAGGAGCTGGCCGAACTGGTGGCGTTCCAGTCGGTGGCGGACCCGGCGGTGTTCCCGAGGAGCGAGTGCGAGGGCGCGGCGAACTGGGTGGCCGACGCGCTGCGCGCCGAGGAGTTCACGGACGTCGCCCTGCTGGACACCCCCGACGGGACGCAGTCCGTCTACGGGTTCCTGCCCGGGCCGGCCGGTGCGCCGACCGTGCTGCTCTACGCGCACTACGACGTGCAGCCGCCGCTGGACGAGTCGGCGTGGATCTCCCCGCCGTTCGAGCTGACCGAGCGCGACGGTCGCTGGTTCGGCAGGGGCGCGGCCGACTGCAAGGGCGGGTTCATCATGCACCTGCTCGCGCTGCGCGCCCTCAAGGCGAACGGCGGCGTTCCGGTCTCGGTGAAGGTGATCGCCGAGGGCTCCGAGGAGCAGGGCACCGGTGGTCTGGAGCGGTACGCGGAGGCGCACCCGGAGCTGCTGGCGGCCGACACCATCGTCATCGGCGACACGGGGAACTTCCGGGTCGGGCTGCCGACGGTCACGGCGACGCTGCGCGGGATGACGATGCTGCGGGTGCAGTTGGACACCCTGGAGGGGAACCTGCACTCGGGGCAGTTCGGCGGCGCGGCCCCGGACGCGCTGGCCGCGATGATCCAGCTGCTGGCCTCGCTGCGCGCCGAGGACGGCACGACCACGGTCGACGGTCTGACCGGTGACGCCGACTGGGACGGCATCCAGTACCCGGAGGCGGAGTTCCGGCAGGACGCCAAGGTGCTGGACGGGGTGGAGCTGATCGGCACGGGCACGGTCGCGGACCGGATCTGGGCCCGGCCCGCCGTCACCGTCATCGGCATCGACTGCCCGCCGGTGGTCGGCGCGACCCCGTCGGTGCAGGCGAGCGCGCGGGCGCAGGTCAGCCTGCGGGTGCCGCCGGGCCAGGACGCCGCCGAGGCGACCAAGCTGCTCACCGCGCACCTGGAGTCGCGTGCTCCGTGGGGTGCGCGGGTGCGGGTGGAACAGGTGGGCCAGGGGCAGCCGTTCCGCGCGGACATGACCAGCCCGGCGTACACGGCGATGGCGGACGCGATGCGGGACGCCTACCCGGGCCAGGAGATGCAGTCCTCCGGCATGGGCGGCTCCATCCCGCTCTGCAACACTCTGGCGGGCCTCTACCCGGAGGCGGAGATCCTGCTGATCGGGCTGAGCGAGCCGGAGGCGCAGATCCACGCGGTGAACGAGAGCGTGTCGCCGGAGGAGCTGGAGCGGATGTCGGTCGCCGAGGCGCTGTTCCTGCGGAACTACGCGGAGTCGAAGAAGGCCTGACCCGCCGACGGCCGCCGGAGGCCGGCGGCTGCTTCAGGCCGGCGGCTGCTTGAGGGGCAGCCCCGGGGCCCTACGCCCTCGGCGAAGTCGCCCGAAGCGTAGATCCGTGCGGCGGACGTCCGCCGCTGCGTACGTTCGCCGCATGGATCTCGTCGAGGTGCTCCCCCGGTTGCACATGTTCCGCTTCCGGATCGGTCAGGCCTATCTCTGGCGTGACGGACCGGATTCGACCCTGATCGACGCGGGCGACATCGAGTCGGCCGCCGCGATCGAGGACGCGATCCGCTCGCTCGGCTCCGACCCGGCCCGGATCCGCCGCATCGTCCTCACCCACGGCCACCGCGACCACTACGGTGCCGCGCAGGAGCTGGCGGACCGGTACGGCGCCGAGATCATCGCCCACGCGCTGGACGCACCGGTGATCCGGGGCGAGCGGCCCGTACCGGAGCCGGACCTGCTGGACTGGGAACGGCCGCTGTGGGAGCACGGACTGACCTGCCCCGAGGCCCCGCCCACCCGGGTCGACCGCGAGGCGACCGGCGGCGAGGAGCTGCCGTTCGGGGACGGCGCGCGGGTGGTCCACGCCCCCGGTCACACGCCGGGCTCCATCGCCCTCCATCTGCCGCGCCACGGCGTGCTGTTCACCGGGGACAGCGTCGCCTCCGTGGAGCGGGTGATGCTCGGCGTGTTCAACGTGGACCGCGCCGAGGCGGCGGACACGTTCCGGCGGCTGGCCTCGCTCGCGCCCCGTACCGTCTGCTTCGGTCACGGCGACCCGCTCACCGAGGACGCGGCCGCGCTGATGGAGACGGCGGCCAACGGCGCGTGAGGACGTCCGCGGGGGTTCCTGCCGCGAAAGGCCGGGCGCGCCGCTCAGCCCACCGGCACCCCCGCCTCCAGGTTGAGCACCGTCGACCGCTCGCGCGCCCGCAGGGCCCAGCGCAGCCGCTCGTACCGGGTGGGCGGCAGCATCCCGGCGGCCTCCTCCTCGGTGACGAAGCGCCAGCCGCGCAGCTCGGAGCCGGGCAGCAGCAGCCGGCCGGCGTCCTCGGAGCGCAACAGGCCGCCGTCGAAGAGGAACCGCAGTCCGCCGTAGCCGGGCGGGCGGGGCGACTCCCAGTCGACGAGCAGCAGGGTGGGCACCCGGTCGAGGCGGAGGCCTATCTCCTCGGCGACCTCACGGATCCCGGCCTGTGCGGGGGCCTCGCCCGCCTCCACGACCCCGCCGGGGAACTCCCACCCCGGTTTGTACGTGGGGTCGACGAGCAGCACCCGGTCCTGTTCGTCGAAGAGCAGCACCCCGGCGGCCACCGTCTCGCCGGTCGGCTCGGGGCTCTGGACGATCGGGCACGGCGCGGCCCTCCCGGTGCGCACGGCGTCCGCGATCCGCTCGGCGGTCTCGCGGGGCGTGAGGGCGCTGTTGTCGACCACATGCGCGTCCTCGGTGATCCAGCCGAGGGCGTCGCGGTACGGACCGATGTGCTCGTACGCCCACCGGCGCACCCGTTCGCTCTGTTCCTCGTCGCCGGGGAACTCCTCGCGGCCCGCGATCCGGCTCCGCAGGATCGTTTCCTCAGGTGAGAGCGCCACATGCCGGACCGGGATGCGCCGGGAGGCGAGCCCTCCGAAGATCTCGTCGCGGTACTCCTGTCGCAGCAGGGTCATCGGCACCACCAGCACCCCGGGCACCTCGGCGAGCAGCGCCGCCGCCGTGTCCACGACGAGCCGCCGCCAGATCGGCAGGTCCTGGAAGTCGGTGACCTCGGCGAGCCTCTTCTGCGGCAGCAGACCGCGCAGCCCCGCTCCGGTGATCTCCGGGTCGTACAGCGTGCTGTTCGGGATCAGCTCGATCAGTTCGCCCGCGGCGCTGGTCTTGCCCGCACTGAACGCACCGTTGATCCAGACAACAATCACTAGTACTCCTGGGTGGGAAGGCCGCTGAACAGCGGCGGAGTGGATTTCGCGGGATCGTCCGGGAGAAGGACGGGAAAAGGCGGTGCCCACAGCCCGGCTCCCACCACTTCCGTCTCCCCCACTTCCTGGAGATACCCAACGATCCGCTCCTCCATTGCGATCGTCACCTCGCTGTACGTACCCTCCACACCGGGCAGCTCATGCCGTGCGCTCCGAGCCGTCGCGGGGGCTGTGTACGGGGCCGACCGGCCCCTCACCCCCCGCCGGGACGGGCGGCTCAGGCAGCGGTACCGGCGAGTCGATCGAGTGCCGACTCGAAGGCCTTGAGAAGCACCTCGCCCTCGCCGGGCGGCAGTACGGAATCCCGGTGCTCCAGGCGTCCCGAGAGGCGGCCGGGGGCCCGGAGCAGCGACAGAGTGACAGCGAATTTCGCCCGGTCCGGGGTGACCGGCACGACCTCGGTGTCAACGCCGTCCAGGCACAGCGCGGGTTCGTCGTCCACGCTCAGATACAGCCGGGGGAAGTCCATCGGCAGCCGTGCCGTCCGGCGCAGCGTCTGCACCAGCCGGGAGAACGGCACATGTTCCTGGACCGCGAGGGCGCGGTCGGTCAGGGCACGGGTCGCGGCGAGCAGCTCCGGGCCGTCGAGGTCCTCGGTGGGGACGCCGGCCAGCAGCACGGTGTTGACGAAACAGCCCACCACCTCCGCGGCCCGGTCCGGCTCGCGCCCCGAGACCGCGACGGCCAGCAGTGGGTCCGGCAGGCCCAGCACCGTGCTCAGAGCTTGCCGGTAGGCCGCGCAGATCAGCACGAAGGGCGGGTGCCCGGTGGCCGCCGACGTGCCCTCGACCCGGCGGGCCAGGTCGCCGGGGAGGGTGAACTCGACGGCATGGGCGACCCCGGCCCTCGACCAGTGGGCGGGCTCGGCGGTCACGGAACGGTCCACCGCGCCGCGCAGCGCCTCCGCGGCCTCGGCCAGGGCGTCCTCGGCCGCAGGGGCTGCGTCGGACCGGAGGCTCGCCGCGTTGAGGTCGCACACGGTGACGGGGATCTCGGCCGCCGCGGCCCCGGGTCCGTCGTGGAAGGACCCGAGGTCACGCAGGAACTCACGCAGCGACCAACCGTCCATGACGAGGTGGTGCCAGGTCAGCAGCAGGACGTTCACGCCGTCGGGGGCGCGGAAGAGAAGGACGCGCAGCAGCGGTCCGCCGTCCAGCGGGACGGGCCGGGCGGCCTCGTCACGCATCAGGGCCCGGATGCTGTCCCGGTCGAGGCCCGGGGGGAGGGAGCGGACCACGAGCCGGATGTGATGGCGATTCAGGACGAGGTGCGGTTCGCCGTCGTCGAACTCCACCGCCGCGCCCACGGCCGGATGCCGCTGCGCGGTCCTGCGTACGGCGGCGGCCAGCCGGTCGCTGTCCACGTCACCGTGGAGTTCCAGGCAGTAGGACTCCAGATAGAGCAGCGGGTCGGGGCTGAGTTGCTCGTGCATCCAGATCGCCCGCTGGTTGGCGCTCAGCGGAGCGGACCTGCGGCCGTCGCCCGAACGGGCGGGCGGTGCGGCGTGCGGTGCCCGGGCCAGGGTACGTGCGAGGTCCTCGGCACAGGCGGCTTCCAGGACGTCGGTGGCGGTCATCGCCCTGCCGGTCAGCTCCCGGAGCGCGGCCGCCGCACGGATGGCCCCGAGAGAGCTGCCGCCGAGTTCGGCGAAACCGCGCCCGGCCGGGACCGGTGCGTTGAGGACCTGGCGCCAGGCACGGGCCACCGCGCCCCGTACGGAGTCGTCCTCCGGCAGGTACCGCGCCCCGTCCTGCGGCGTTTGTACGGCCGCTGTGGACAGGGCGGTGAGCGCGGCGCGGTCCAGCTTGCCGTTGGGGGTGAGGGGGAACGCCTCCACGGTGCGGACGACAGCCGGGACCATGTACGCGGGCAGGAAGCGGCCGGCGTACTCGCGCACCGCGTCGCTCTCGGGGCGGCGCCCCGGAGCCGCGATGACATGGCAGATGAGCCTGGCGTCGCCGGGGGTGTCCTCATGGACCGTCACGACCGCCCGCTCGATGTCCGGGTGACCGCCCACCACATGCTCGATCTCCGCCGGTTCGATGCGGTGGCCGCGTACCTTCACCTGGAAATCGACACGGGCCAGGTACTCCAGGGTGCCGTCGCCGCCCCGCCGGACCAGGTCGCCGGTCCGGTACATACGGGTGCCGGCGGGGCCGAACGGGTCGGCCACGAAACGCTCCGCCGTCAGGGCGGGGCGGTGCAGATAGCCACGGGCGAGGCCGTCCCCCGCGAGGTAGAGCTCGCCCTCTGCCCCGTCCTGGACCTCGTGGAGCCCGTCGTCGAGGACGTAGGCCTGGGTCCTGCGGACGGGCCGGCCGATCGAGGACGGGGCCGCGCTGCCGTCCACCTCCTGGGCCGTGGACCAGATGGTGGTCTCGGTGGGCCCGTACAGGTTGACCACCCGGCGTCCCAGTCGGCGCATCCGCTCGCCGAGCGCGGTCGGCAGAGCCTCACCGCCCACCAGCATCCGCAGGCCCCCGAGCGCGTGGGGGACGTCGGTGACCAGTGCCTGCCACAGGGACGGCGTCGCCTGCACGGTGGTGGCCGCGGTCCGGTCGATCAGCTCCGCCATCGCGAACGGATCACGGACGTCCCGGGCGGAGGCGATCACCACCGCCGCGCCCTGGAGCAGCGGCAGATACATCTCCAGGCCCGCGATGTCGAACGCGATGGTCGTGACCGCAAGAAGCCGGTCCCGCGGTGTGAGTCCCACCAGTTCGTCCATGGCGATGAGGAAATTGCGCAGTGCCGCACGGGTGACGACGACACCCTTGGGCCGGCCGGTGGAGCCGGAGGTGTAGATGACATAGGCGGGCCGGTCCGGCAGCGCGCGGGGTCGGGGGGCTCCGCCGCGCTCGGCGTCGCCGGGTTCCGCGGACGGGTCCGCGACGAACAGCGGGTACGGCGCGTCCCGGCCCGCGGCTCCCTTCGCGGCCAGTTCCGGCGTGGTCAGGAGCACCTTCGGGGCGGCGTCGGCCAGAACATGGGCTATGCGGTCCTGCGGATACTCGGGGTCCAGCGGCACGTAGGCCGCACCGGACTTGAGCACGGCGAGCAACGCCACGAGAAGGTCCGCGGAGCGCGGCAGCAGCAGCGCCACCAGGTCCTCGGGCCCCACGCCCCGACGGACGAGCCGCCCGGCCAGCTCCTCGGAGCGCGCGTCGAGTTCGGCGTAGGTGAGCGACGCCGTGCCGGACAGGACGGCCGGGGCGTCCGGGGTGCGCCGCGCCCACCTGGTGAACCATTCGACGGGGCCGTCCTCGGGCGGCGCGTCGGGGCGGGCCGCCCCGTCCGGGGCCGTCGCCCGCCGGAGCGAGCGGGGCCGCATGTCGCCCCACCGCGCGGTGATGTGGTCCAGGCATCCGGCACGGTCGGACGGTCCGTGCACCGCCCGCCAGCCGTCGGGCGTGGCGGTGTTCGCGGGCCACAGCGAGTGCTGGTCCTCGTCGTTGGTGAGGACGAGATACCTGTGGCCGGAAGCCTCGAAGGGGTTGGTCATATGTGGTCTCCGTGGAGGTCGCCGCGGGGTCACGTCCCTGCGCGGGCTGGTTCAGGCGGTCGGGGCGGCGGGTTCGCGCGCCGGCTGCGGGCGGGCCGCTCCCCGTTCCCTGGCCGCCCCTGCGGCGAGGTGGCCCAGGCCGGTCAGCGCGCCGAGGGCCAGGCAGCCCAGCCACAGCGCGCTGCCGCCGTGCTGGAGGACGTAGCCGCCGACGGAGGGACCGACGAGTCCCGCCACGTTGTACGAGACGGTGAAGAACCCCTGGTAGCGACCGCGCATGTGGTCCGGTGCGAGGGAGGCCGCCAGGGCCGGTCCCGTCGAGGCGTTGAGCATCTCGCCCGCCGTCCAGATCAGGACCGAGACGATGAACACGGCCAGCGAGTCGCCGACGGCCAGCAGGCCGAAGCCGCCGCCCATGAGGACCGCTGCCAGAGCGAGGACCCGCCCCGGGCGGCGGCCGCTGATCAGTCGCGGTACGAACAGCTGGCCCACGACGATGGCGATGCCGTTGAGCGCGATGAGCCAGCCGTACGTGGCGGGCGGCAGCCCCGCGTTCTGGACCGCGAGCGGCAGCGTCGACATGTGCTGCATGAACACCACGGAGAACAGCACGGCGAGTCCCACGAGCGCCAGGAAGGACCGGTCGCGCAGCACCAGGGCCATGCCGGTGCCACGCTTCTCGGCCGGTTCCCCGGCGTCCGCCGGTGACGGACTCGGCGCCGGTCGCGGTTCGGGCACGCAGAAGTAGACCAGCAGCGCCGCCACGAGCGTGGTCGCGGCGTCGAGGAGGAACAGCAGGGTGAAGTCGACCTCGATCAGGAAACCCGCCATGGCTCCGGCCACGGAGAAGCCGAGGTTCACCGCCCAGAACTGGAGCGAGAACGCCCGCGGCCGGTCCTTCGGCTCGGTGAGGTCGACCATCAGCGCCCCGGCCGCGGGCCGCACCATGTTGCTGGCGGTGCCGACGGCCACGGCGAGGACCAGGATGGTGAGGTGGTCCCGTGCGTAGCCGAGGGCCACCATGCACACGACCGTGACCAGGTTCCCGGTCAGCATGGTGCGCCTGCGGCCGAGGAAGTCCGCGACGAACCCTCCGGCCAGGGTGCCCACCATGCCCCCGCCGCCGAACGCCAGTCCCACGACAAGGCCCGCGAAGGAGGCGGAGAACCCTCGCTCCCGCGTCAGGTACATCGACATGAACAGGATGACGAAGGAGCCCAGTTGGCTGACGAGGAGACTGGCCCAGAGGAACCAGAAGGCCCTCGGCAGCCCTTCGGTGGCCCCGGCGATGCGCCTGCGCAGCCCGGTCATGCCCCGGCCTCCGTCACCGCTTCGGCGACGCGCCCCGCGAAGCCGTCGCCGAACACGGACGCGTCGGCGACCAGGCGCACCTGGGCGGAACGGGCGTCGGCCCGCTCGGTGCCGTAGACGCGCAGCGCTCCGTGCAGCCGATACGCGCCCATGGGCGGAACGTCGAGGGGGGTGCCGCTATGGCCGTCCACGTGAGGCGGTTCCTGTTCGACCAGGTAGTTGAAGAGGGCGTAGGGAGGCAGTGGTTCGCTGGGGACGTACCGGGCTCCGTACCACTCGGGTTCCAGCCGGCGGACCACCTCGGCGTGATGGAGGTGATGGCCTCGCAGGGCGCGGAAGGCGGCATCGGCGACATCCGCGACGAGCTCCGGGGCGGTGTGGGCGACGGGGAAGGTGGCGGGCTGCCAGTTGGACAGGAACCCCGCCATGTTGAGCTTCTCGTCGTTCGAGCGGCGGGAGCTCTGCAGCAGCACCGTGAACGGGTCCTGCCCGGGGACGAGGTCCAGGGTCCTGGCGGTGGCCGCGGCCACCGATGCCAGCACGGTGGCGGAGCGGCCCTGCGGATGGCGGGCGTGCGGACAGGCCGGATCGAAGACGACGGTGCAGTGGGCGGTCTCCGCCCGTACACCGGCGCCTTCGGGACGGTGCAGGCCCGTGTGCAGGGGCGGATAGGTGCGGCCGCCGGTGGTGCGCCGCCAGTACGCCAGGGCCTTCTCACCGGCCGGACCGGCGGCCGCCTCCAGCTCTTCGCGGAAGAAGGCGTCCGGGGCGGCGGGCGCGGGCCCGGCCGGTTCCTCGCCGCGCAGCAGGGCGAACAGGTCGGCCACGACCCGGCCGTAGCTGTGCCCGTCGATGACCAGATGGTCGATGCTGAGGCCGAGCAGCGTCCTCGGTCCTGCCGGGCTGTGGACGAGGCGGGCCCCTGGCCCGCCGAGGAGGTCGACGGGCGCGCACAGCTGTGTGAAGAAGGTCTCGGGCGGGGTGCTGACGCAGGTGTCGTCGGCCATCGTGACCGGGCCGCGGCGGCAGCTGAAGACGCCGTCGCCTTCTTCGGCGAAGAGCGAACGCAGCGTCGCGTAACGGGCCATCACCTTGGCCCAGGCGTCCCTGACGCGTTCCTCGTCGATCGCGGCGGGGAACTCCCAGGCGAAGGTGGGCTGGTCCTGGCTCGGCGTGCCCGCCGCCCACAGGGTGAGCCGTTCGCGCTGGGCCGGGGAGACGGGTACGGACTCCGTGGCGGTCGGGTCAGCGAGCATCGGCCCACTCCTCGCGGAATCGGCGCAGTCCTTCGAGGAAGAGGGGTGCGACACGGGCGCAGAAGGCCGGGTCGGTCTTGGTGGCGTCGGCCCTGATCGTGAGCTCCCAGTCGGTTCCCATCGGCCGCCGTGCCACTTCGACGACCACGGGGAAGCTGGTGCGGTCGCAGGACCACCAGTCGGCCACGCGAAGCCGGCGCAGTGCGTCGAGGTCGTCGAAGGACCGGAAGTCGGTGTAGTTGAAGAGGACGGAGAAGGGCGCTTCGCCCGTCGCGTTCCGGATGTCGGCCATCGGGAAGCGTCGGTGCGGGAGCAGCGCCCGCTCCTGGGCGAAGACATCGCGCACCAGGTCCTGCCAGGTGGCGTCGCGTACGGTCGCCGCCAGGGGGACGCTGTTGAGGAAGAGGCCCAGGGTGCGTTCGCTGTCGGCGGTCTCCGGTCGGGTGTTGGCCACCAGCCCGGTGGTGACGGGCGCGGAGCCTGCTCCGGCGGCCTCGCTCAGGGCCCACAGATGCACGGCGAGGAAGACGGACTTCGTCGGCACGCCGAGCCGGTCGGCGCCGGCCCGCGCCGCGTCGGTCAGGGCGACGGGCAGCGGCAGGCGGACATCGGGTTCCAGCGATGGTGCGGCGGGGGCGGCCCCGGGCGGAGCGGGCGGCGGGACGTGACCGGCGTTCTTCCGACAGGCCTCGGACCAGTACCGCTGTGAGGCGCTGGACTCGCGTGCCGCGCGTTCCAGTTCCACGGCAGCGCGGTACGGCGGTCCCGAGGCCGGGAGCGGTGTGGACCCGCCGACGAGTTCCCGTTCGTAGCCGCTGATCAGTTCGGTCAGGAGCAGGGAGAAGCTCCAGCCGTCCAGGATGCTGTGGTGGGCGGAGACGGAGAGCTGGAAGCTGCCGTCGGCGTGGTCGTGTACGTGACAGCGCCACAGAGGGGCGGCGGAGAAGTCGAAGGGGCGCCGCCACTCCTCGCGCCACCACTCCTCCACGGTGCCCGACGGGGTGCCGGCGGCGGCCGGGCCGTGCAGGTGGAGCACCGCGTCGACGCTTTCGTGGACGAGTTGCAGCGGTTCGCTGTAGGTGCCGAGGTCGAAGGAGGTGCGCAGGACGTCATGGCGCGCGGTCACCGATGCCAGGGCACGGCGCAGAGCGTCTTCGTCGAGACTCCCTTCGATGCGGGCGCTCACCAGGTCGTGGTAGAGGGTCGCGTCGGGGCTGACCTGTGACTCGAAGACCATGCCCAGTTGCAGGAGGGTGAGCGGGTAGGCGTCGACGATCCCGGTCGGCAGCCGGTCGCGATCCTGCGGTGTCAGCAGGTCGAGCGCACGGGCCTCGCGGGAAAGCCGGGTGCCGTCGGACACGCCGCACCGCGTCTGCAGGGAGGCGAGCGTGGGGTGGGTGAACACGTCTTCCACCCGGAGCCGGAGCCCGGCCTCGCGTGCCGCGCCGACGACACGGACCGCCGTGATGGAGTCGCCGCCCAGGGCGAAGAAGTTGGCGTGCGGGTCCACGGCGCTCCGGCCGAGCGCACGCGCCCACACCTGGTGCAGGATCTCCCCCACTCCCGGTACGGCCCCGGGGGCCCCGGCTGCGGAGTCGGAGAGCGCGGTGCGGTCGGCGGGCGGGGCGGGCGCCGGGAGGGACTTCCTGTCCAGCTTGCCGTTGGCCGTCAGGGGGAAGGCGTCGAGCAGGACGACGACAGAGGGCACCATGTGCCCCGGCAGACGGTCGGACAGCGCCTCGCGCAGCGTCTCCTCCCGGATGGCGTGGCCGGGGGCGAGTACCGCGTAACCGACGAGCCGCGGTTCGCCCAGTGCGTCCTCGCCGAGGGCGACGGCCGCCTCGCGGACACCGGGGAGCGCGGCCAGCGCCACCTCGATCTCGCCGAGTTCGATGCGGAATCCGCGCAGTTGGACCTGGTTGTCCAGGCGTCCGCGGAACTCCAGCTCCCCGTCGGGCCGCCGCGCGGCCAGGTCTCCGGTGCGATAGAGGCGGTCGCCGGGCGCGCCGAAGGGGTCGGGCACGAAGCGCTGCTCGGTGAGGTCGGGTCGGTTCAGGTATCCCTGCGCGACGCCCGCTCCCCCGACGTACATCTCCCCCACGTCCCCTGCCGGGACCGGCCTCATCGCGCTGTCGAGGAGGTGGACGTCCAGGTCGCGCAGCGGCTTTCCGATGGGGCTGTGCCGTGCGTCGCAGTCGAAGGCCGTCATGTCCCGGTGGGTGACGTGCACGGTCGTCTCCGTGATGCCGTACATGTTGACGACGCGGGGGCTCAGGTCGCCGTACCGGTCGAACCAGGGCCGCAGCGTGGCGGGTTCCAGCGTCTCGCCGCCCAGGACGACGAGCCGGAGGTCGGTCTCGGGCCATCCGTCGGCCTCCGCCGCCCGCAGCAGCTGGCGGAAGGCGGTCGGGGTCTGGCTGAGGACGGTGACCCGCTGGTCGATGAGAAGCCGCAGGAAGGAGTCGGGGGAGCGGCTGGTGATGTGGTCGACGACGACCAGTCGCCCACCGTGCAGGAGCGCGCCCCATATCTCCCAGACGGAGAAGTCGAAGGCGGTGGAGTGGAACAGGGTCCAGGTGTCGTCGCTCCCCGCGGCGGCGATGCCGAACTCGTCGCGGCAGGCTTCGAAGAGGCGCAGGGCGTTCTGGTGGCTGACCACCACGCCCTTGGGGGTGCCGGTCGACCCGGAGGTGTGGATGACATAGGCGGGTTGTCCGGGCCGCACGTCGCCCACCGGGCCGGTCGTGGTCGCCCGGAGTACGGGGGCCCCTGCCGGGAGGGGGGAGTTCTCCACGGCGAGATAGGCGGCGCCCGCGTCGGTGAACCTCTCGCGGTGGCGTTCCTGTCCCACCACCAGGCGGCAGCCGGTGTCCTCCAGGGTGAAGCGGGTGCGCTCGACCGGGTAGGCGGGGTCGAGGGGAACGTAGGCGGCGCCGGACTTGAGGACGGCGAGGAGCGCGATCACCAGTTCGGCCGACCGGTCGGCGCACACCCCGACGAACTCGCCCGGCCCGGCCCCCTGTCGGCGCAGCAGACCGGCGAGCCGGTCTGCTGCGCGGTCGAGTTCGCCGTACGTCAGATGCTCCGTGCCGTAGCTCAGGGCGGTCCGGCCCGGGGCCCGGCGCACCTGTTGTTCGAAGCCGTGGTGCAGACCTCCGCCCGGTGGTGTGCGGGTCCCGGTTCCTTCCGTCGGCACGGGGGCCCCGGTCGGGGTCGGGGGGCGGGTGCTGTCGTGGAGTTCGTGCATGACACCTTTCCAGTCCTGCGTACCGGCCCGGAGTCCGGGCGTGGGGCGCGGGTTGTGCATCAGGCCGGTGATCCGGTCAGGAACGGCTCCGCCGCGCGGGCGAAGTCCCGCAGGCGGGGGTTTTCCATCAGGGTCCTGATCGGGATGTCCGCGCCGAGGGAGGAGTTGAGACGCGCGACGGCGCGTACGGCCAGGAGCGACTGGCCGCCCAGGGCGAAGAAGTCGCTCTCGGCTCCGACGGGGCGGTCGAGCACCTCGGCCCATACCTCCGCCACGGCAGCCTCGGTGGGCGTGTGCGGGCGGGCTCCCACCGGCCGGGACGCGCCGGGTGCGGGCAGGGCCCTCCGGTCCAGCTTTCCGTTCGGTGTGGCGGGCAGCCGGTCGAGGACGACGACTTCGGTGGGGACCATGTAGGCCGGCAGGGCCTGGGCGAGCCGTTCGCGCAGGGCGTCCGCGTGGAGACTCTGACCGGGTACAGGCACGGCGTAGGCGGTGAGCACGGCTGTGGCCCCGGACCCGTGGACGTGCGCGACGGCTGTGCCGACCCCGTCGATCGTGTTCAACGCGGCTTCTATCTCGCCCAGTTCGATGCGGTAACCGCGCACCTTGACCTGGCTGTCACAGCGGCCGAGAAACTCCATGGTGCCGTCCGCCCAGAACCGGGCGCGGTCCCCGGTGTGGTACATGCGCGCCGACGGGGTGCCGGCGAAGGGGTCGGGGATGAACTTGCGGGTGCTCAGCTCCTCGTCCCCGAAGTAGCCCGACGCCAGACAGGAGCCGCCGATGTAGAGGTCGCCCGGCACACCGACCGGCGCCGGGCACAGGTCGCCGTCCAGGATGTAGTAGCGCGCGTTGTCGATGGGACGCCCGTACGGGATGCTGCTCCACCGCGGGTCGACCTTGTCGACGCGGTGGAAGTTGGACCAGATCGCCGCTTCCGTGGCGCCGCCGAGTGATACGACCTCGGCACGGGGGAAGGCGGCCCGTACCGCGTCCGGGAGGGTCACCGGAATCCAGTCGCCGCTGAGGAAGACCAGGCGCAGGGCCGCGGGGCGGCTGGAGGCGCGGGCGCCGAACAAGGGCTCCAGCTGTTGCAGCGCCGCCGGTGCCGAGTCCCAGAAGGTGACGGGTTCCCGGTCCAGGATCTCCAGCAGCCGCTGAGGATCGCGGGCCTCGTCGTCGTCGGCGAGGCGGATGCTGCCGCCCGCCGCGAGCAGGCCGAACACGTCGTAGACGGAGAGGTCGAAGCCGAAGGCCGTGATGAACAGCACCCGGTCCTCGGCTCCGATCCCGAACGTGGAGTTGACCCAGCGGATCAGATTGACCACGGGGGCGTGCCGCAGCAGGACGCCCTTGGGAGTACCGGTGGAACCGGAGGTGAAGATGACGTAGGCGAGGTCGTCGGGGGTGGCGCGGCGGGGCGTGGGCGCGTCCGTGGCAGGCGGGGCCGCCGCCGGGGTGACCGTGACGGTGTCGGGCGCGACCCGGTCCGGGAAGGCTTCGTTCCGCGTCTCGCCGACGACCAGCAGGTGGCGCAGGCCAGGCAGGTCCCGGGCCAGCTCTCCCAGTACGGGAAGCCGTCGCACGGTGCACACCACGACGGAGCAGTCCAGTGCGGAGAGCAGGTGGCGGATCCGTTCCTCGGGCAGCGAGGACTCGATCGGTACGTAGGCCGCACCCGACTTCAGGATGCCGAGCAGCGCGACCACGCTGTGGACCGTGCGGTCGACGTGCAGGGCCACGAAGTCTCCGGGGCCCACCCCTCGGGCCGCCAGGTGAGCGGCGAGCAGGTCGGCGTCGTGGTCCAGTTCGGCGTAGGTCATCGCGGTGTCGCCCTGGACGAGGGCGACGGCGTCCGGAGTCCGCGCGGCCTGGCGTTCGACGAGCTCGTGGATGCAGACGGGGTCGTCGACGGGCACGGCGGTGTCGTTCCACGTGTGCAGGATGCGGTCCAGCTCGTCCCAGGTGTGCAGCTGGAGTTCGCTCACCCGGGCGTCCGCGTCGGCGGCGGCCAGGCTGTCGCAGAGCTGCCCGAAGTGGCGCAGCAGACGGGCGGCGTCGCGCTCCTCGATGCGGGCGGTGTCGTGGTCGAGGCGCAGGGTCAGCGGGGAGGCGGTGGTGACGGTCGCCTCGACGGAGGGCTGGATGTCCGTGTCCGCGCCGGCCCGCCGGCCGACGCGGTCCGTCAGGTGCAGCACCTTGTCGTACAGCGCTTCCGCCGTGGGCAGTTCGCCGTACGCGAGCATCTCCCGCGGGGCGGGCCGGGTGTGCGCCGGATCGGGCAGGGCCGCGGCCACGGCGCCCAGGAGATCCCTGACCCGCTGTCCGCCGCCGGGTCCGATGCGCATCGGGGCCACGGGGTGCCGGGCCCCGTCGGCGGCGGACCGCGCGATACCGAAGAGGACGTCGTCCCCTCCGCCGTACCGCCCCAGGAGCACGGACCACGCGGCGACGACCAGGATCTCGGGGGTCGTTCCGAGGCGGGTGGCCCCCGCGCGCAGAGCGGCGTCGCCCGCCGGGCTCAGCGACACTTCACGGACGCTGCGATCGCCCGGGGCGCCGGACGGGTGCTCGATCCCGAGGACGAGCGCCTCGTCGTACCCGGAGAGGCGCTCACGCCAGTAATGCTCCGTATCCAGCGCTGTGCGTTCCACGCTCACCCTTCTTCCTCGCCGATCCCCGGCCATTTTTTTCCGCATCGCGAAATTGCATTTTCAATAAACGAAACGGTAGTCAAAGTTCCCGATTGCCGTCAAGCATGATTACCTGATCAGGCACGGACGATCGGCGTGCCCCGATGACTCCCCCGCCATCCTTCCGCCCCTTTTGGAGGTATTTTCCAGTGAATCCCCGACCCTGGCTCACCGGAATTCCCGTGGAGAATCCAGCGATCCGGCTGTTCCTGTTCCCGCACGCGGGCGGTTCGGCCTCGGCCTACGGCTCCTGGCTGGACGCGGGCCCCCGGGACATCGAGATCCGCGCCGTCCAGTACCCGGGCCGGGAGAGCAGGCTGCGCGAGGAACCGCCCCGCAGCATCACCGGCCTCGCAGGCCCGCTGGCCGCCGCCGTCGCTGCCGAACCGGCCGGCCCGCCCTGTGTGTTCTTCGGTCACAGCATGGGCTCCCTGGTCGCCTTCGAAGTCGCGCGCACCCTTCTTGAACAGGGCTTTCCCGGGCCGAGGCAGATGTTCGCCGCCGCCTGCGCCGCCCCTGCGGGCAGCCGTCGGCAGGACGTGAGCCTGCTGCCCGATGAAGGGTTGCTCGACTGGGCGAGGAGCCACGACGACGCGAGTGCGCAGGCTCTCGCCCACCCCGAGCTCGCTGCGCTCGCACTGCCCGCGCTGCGCGCGGACCTCACCGCGGTCGAGACCTACCGGGCCGCCCCGGGGCCTCTCCTGGACTGCCCGATCACCGTACTGACCGGAAAGGAGGACTCTTTGCGCGGCACCGAGATAACCGGCTGGCGGGATTGCACGAGCAGCGTTTTCGAGCACCACGAATTTCCCGGCGGACATTTCTTCCTGAGGTCACCGGAAAACAATGTGCTCGCTTTTCTCACGGACCGGATCGCATCCCGCTCCCCGGAGAAGTAGACGGCCCGACGGTCTTCGGTTCAGGTCGGCCCCGGGGTCTCTCCTCGCGAAATTCTTTGCTCGCAGGAAGGCCCTCGGGGCCGGTTCTCATCCCTCTCCCTCACGTTCCAGAAGTCCGGCCACCGCCGACCGGTCGACCTTTCCGTTGGCGTTCAGCGGCAGGGCGTCGAGGGCGGTCAGGGACTGGGGAACCATGTAGGCGGGCAGCCGCTCCCGCAGCGCCGCGTGCACGGCGCCGGGCGACGCATCCGCGCCGTCCGTCACATAGCCGGCCACCAGCCGCGGGCCACTCGTCGTGGCCCTGGCCAGGACCACGACGTCGAGGATGCCCGGCTGCTCGCGCAACGCGGCCTCCACCTCGCCCAGTTCGACGCGGTAACCGTTCACCTGGACCTGCTGGTCGAGGCGCCCCAGATGCACCAGCACACCGGTCCCCGCCTCGGCGACCCGGTCGCCGGTGCGGTACCAGTGCTCCGGGGTCAGTTCCCCCGCCGAGCGGTACGGCACGAGACCGGGCGTCAGGAACCGTCCCGCGTCGTCGGTGCTGTCGAGGTAGCCGTCGAAACGCTGGGGGCCCCGCACGCACAGCTCCCCCTCGTGCAGCAGCGTTTCGACACCCGGGTGCGGTGTGCCGATCGGGACCGTCCCGTTGGAGGTGCGGGGCCACTCGGCCTCCTCGTCGGGCAGCCGGTAGGTGGCGCAGGTGACGGTGAGTTCGGTCGGCCCGTAACTGTTGTGGACGCTGCTCGACGGGGCGGCCCGTCGCCAGGCCCTCGCCTGCCGGTAGGTCAGTTGTTCCCCGCAGAAGAGGCTGTGCCTCAGGCTCGGCATGCTGCCCGGCACCAGCACCCGCAGCCGGTCCGCCAGCGTGATGACGGAAGGCACCGAGTTCCAGTGGGTGATGCCCTGTCCACGTACGAACCGCACCGGGGCCAGCACCTCGTCACGGGTCGGCACCACCAGCGCGGCCCCGGACCCCCAGGCGACGAACATGTCGAAGACCGAGGGGTCGAAGGTCAGGTCGAACGTCTGCGAGAGACGGGCGCCGGGGCCGGCGTCCCAGCGCGGGATCATGTGATCGAGATGGGCGCCGACGTTGCGGTGGCTCACCGGGACGCCCTTGGGCGCGCCCGTCGACCCGGAGGTGAAGAGGATGTAGGCGATGGCGTGCGGATCGGACGGGGGCGGCAGGGACCCGGCGTCCTTCTCCTCCGCGCCTACCGCGGCCCCGTCCGAGGGGTCCCACACCGGCACCCCGGTCCCCGCGAGATCTCCACTGCCGTCCGTGAGGACCGCGTCCAGTCCTGCCGCCTCGGCGATGAGCCCGTTGCGCCGTGCGGGGAAGGCGGTCCCCAGCGGCACCACCGTGGCCCCCAGCCGCTGTACCGCGAGATACCCGGCGTAGGCCGTCACCGACCGCGACGCCAGCAGGCCCACGCGGCGCGGCACCCGGCCGCCCAGGCGCCGGACCAGGCCGGCCGCGATCCGCTCCGCCCCGGCCGCCAGGCCCGCGTAGTCCAGCCGCGTGCCCGCCACCTCCAGGGCGGTCTCCTCCGGGTACGCCTCGACCGTCGACGCGAACCGGTCGTACAGTGTGCGGCTCGTGTGCGTGCTCGTCATCAGCCGGTCATCCTTCCCGTCGGCCCTGCGGGCCGGGTTCGGGGAACGCGCAGCTGAGCGGTGTCGCGACAAGATCGCGGAGGCTGAGCCACCGGTACTGCCGCCACCGGCCCCGCCGAGCGCCCAGTGGTACGTCGATCTCCCAGGGGCGGCCGGCGAGTCCTCGGCCGGCCGCCTTCACGCAGGCTTCCTGCGCGGTCCAGACCCAGGCCAGTTCACGTGCCGCCTCCTCGGCGGGCAGGGCGTTCAGCCGGGCCGCCCCGCTCCGCAGACAGCGCCGCGCCAGTCCTGCTCCGATCCGCCCGTCGGGGTGCTGCACATCGACGCCGACCGGGCGGCCGAACGCCACCGCGGCGGCCACCGTCCCGGCATCGTGCGACACGCTCAGGTGCACTCCGGCGTGGCCCTCCAGAGCGGGTCTGCCCTCGGCGTCCCGGACGATGCGGACGTCCGGGGCGGGCCGGGCGCCCTCGCCCGCGCCCGCCACCGCGGCGCGCGCGAGCAGGCTCCTCACCAGGCCCCGCCCGGCGCAGAACTCACGGGCCCGCCACGGAGGCATCCCCCGGGACTGCGCCACGTCGTCGCGGTGCGCGCCGGGTGCGAGGGCCTCCGTCGCGGCCACGGCCAGCCACACCCCGGAAGCGACCTCCCACCCCGCGGGCCCCGCCCCCCGCGTCTGCGTCATGCGGCTTCGGTCCGCAGCTGCCCGAGCACCGCCGCACGCAGCTCCACCGGCGTCTGCGGATCGATCTCCAGCTCGTGCAGCCACGCCGCGTCGGCCGACCAGCGCGCCCTGAACGGCCGCCCCACCAGGGCGGGATCACGAGCCTGAAGCATCCGCAGCCGGAACCAGCGGCCGTCCCGGGTCTGTTCCACCCCGTCCACGGCCACCTTTCCCGGCGTCGCGGACATCACCGGTCCGCGTACGGTGCGGGCGAGGCCGGGCAGCGTCCGGTAGGCCTCCTGGAAGATCTCCACGGCACGGGCCAGCGGAACCTTGAAGTACTCCTGCGGTCCGGTGTCCCGCTCGACGAACATGTAGTACGGAACAGCCCCGGCGGCCAGTTCGGCACGCCACAGACGGCCCCACACGTCCGGGTCGTCGTTGACGTGCGCGATCAGGGGCGCCTGGCAGTAGACGACCGCGCCGGTGCTCCGAATCCGCCTCAGGGCCTCCTGCGCCAGGTCCGTCTCCAGTTCGCGGGGATGGCTGAAGTGCGCCATCACCGCGAGCTGGCGGCCGGACTCCACCACCTTCGCGAACAGACGCAGTACGTCGTCGGCGTCCTGGTCGGTGACGAATCGCTGGGGCCAGTAGGCGACCGACTTGGTGCCGATGCGGACGGTACGGACGGACTCGACGCCGAGCAGCGGTTCCAGGTGGGTCCTCAGCCGTTCCGTCGTCATCACCATCGGATCGCCCCCGGTCACCAGGACGTCCTGGACGTCTGGGTGCGTTCCGAGGTAGTCGATGAGTCCGGAGGGGTCGGGGGCGGCGAAGCGCAGATCGGCGTCGCCGATGAACTGCGCCCAGCGGAAGCAGTAGGTGCAGTACGCGTGGCACGTCTGCCCCTGGCTGGGGAAATACAGCACGGTTTCGCGGTACTTGTGCTGCAACCCGGGCAGCGCGACCCCGTCCTGCTCGGGCACATTGAGCTCTTGCTGGCCCGAGGGGTGCGGATTGAGCTGGTCCCGGATGGCCGTGACGGCCTTCCGCAGCAGCAGTTTGTCCGCCGGATCGGCGGACAGCGCGGCCAGTCGGCGCTCGTCTCCGCGCGTCAGCATGCCGCTCTGCGGGAAGGTCAGCTGGAATATCGGGTCGTCGACGCCGCGATCCCAGTCGATCAGGTGTTCCAGGACATAGGAGTTGACGCGGAACGGCAGCACGAGGGAGATCCGCCGCACCGTTTCGCGTATCTCCGAGTCGAGTCCGTAGCGCTCGGCGATCTCGTCGATGTGCCGCGGGCCGAAGGCCCGGAAGCGCTCCCCGCCCGGCGGCCGGACGGTCCCGGCGGCGGTGAGCGGGCCGGGGCCTGTGATGAGAGGCGTGGTCATCGCGCCACCTCGGCCGGGTTCTTCTTGACGAACAGCTCGTCGCCGAGCACCAGGAAGTCCAGGTTCATCGACCGGAACGCGGCGAGGGCGTCGCCGCGGGTGTTGACGACCGGTTCGCCCCTGCCGTTGAACGAGGTGTTCAGCAGCACCGGCGGTACGCCCTGCCCCTCCAGGGCGTCCAGCACGGCGCCTACGGCCGGGGCCTCGTCGCCGTGCAGTACCTGGGGGCGGGTCGTCCCGTCCACGTGGACCACCCCCGGGGCGGTCCGCCGGCCGAGGTCGGTCGCCTTCGCGGCCCCGAGCATGTAGCGGCTCAGGTGCTCCTGCGGCTCCCACAGCTCGGCGCCGTACCCGGGGCGGGTCACACCGGCGAACGGACGCCACTGCTCGCGGTCCTTGATGAGGTTCACCCGGTCGGTGACTCCGGCCGTGTCGGGGATCGCGATGATGGAGCGCCGGCACAGGGCGCGCGGGCCCACTTCGGCCCGGCCCTGGGCCACGGCGCCGACGCGGCCTTCGAGCAGCAGCGCCGTGACGGCGTCGATGTCCAGGCCGGTACGGACCAGGCCGGAGGTGTCCGGTGACGCCGACGCACCGTGGGCGCCGCCGTCGATGTCCGTGCCGAGGTACGGGTTCAGCGCCCGCCCCGTGTGCTGTCGCGGCGGATTCACCATCCACGCGGCGCCCAGGGCGACTCCGGCGTCGTGGGGAACCGGCGGTACGTAGAGGGGGCCCGGCAGCATTCCGTTGGTGCTGCAGTTCAGCGCCACACCGCCGGCCAGACACAGGGCGTCGGTGCCGGAGATCTTGCGGGTCATGGCCGCGAGTGCGGTGACGCTCTCCTCCACGACGCGCTGTGCGGTGTACGCGACGAGGACCGCGCCGGGGTCGTCGGCGAGGGACCCCTCCGGCCGGGTGGGCCCGCTCGCCCCGGCGATCTTCGCGTAGCGGTCGCGCCAGGCGGCGACCATGAGGTCGTACTGCTCCTTGATCTCCGTGGCGCTCGCACGGCCGGTGCTCTCCACGAGCGGGCCGACAGCGAGCCGGAAGTCGTCGGCCTCGATGTCCACCAGGGTCTCGACCGACAGCCCCTGGGCCCGGCCGTAGGCGGCGAGCCCCATGGTCTTGCCCGCGTTGAGGAAGGAGAAGCCGAGCCAGGTGGAAGCCGCGTCGTAGGCGTAGCCCAGGGACGCGGTGCGCGGCCAGGTGCGCTCGGAGCGGGGCTCGGCCCCGTACTCGAAGGTCCAGATCGATGACGACTCGTTCTCGCCGTGTCCGTCGACGACGAGGACCCCGGCCTTGCGGAACGGCGAGGAGTAGAAGGAGGAGGCCGCGTGTGCCGCGTGGTGCGGTACCCGCACCACCTCCGGCAGCCGGTCGCCGAAGTCGAGCCCGACGGCGAAGGCGAGGAAGTCGGCGTCGTCCTCGAAACGTCCGGGATAGAGCTGGTCCACATCCCAGCCGATGGCGACGACGTCGATGTCGGCCGCTTCGATGCCCGCCTGGTCGAGGCAGAAGCGAGCGGCGTGGTGCGGCTTGCGGTACAGCGAGTGACGCACGCGGTTGCAGCGCTCCTCCTCGGAGAAGGCGACCACCTCGCCCTCGCCGTTGACGAGGCAGGCGGCTGTGTCGTGCCAGCCGGTGGGGGGCGCGTTGACGCCGAGAATCCACATGGAAGTGCTCCGTGGTCCGTTGGAAGGGGAGGGCGGGCGGGGCCGGGTACGGCGTCAGCCGCCGTCGGGCAGACGCAGACGGTCGAGTTCGTCCTGGGCGCTGTCGGCCACGATGGACTGCACGACTTCGGTGGCACCGCCGCTGATGGCGAAGATGGCCGCCTGGGATCGCAGTCGTTGGACGCCCAGGGTCGAGAAGCCGTGGGAGCCCTGCAGTTGACCGCAGAGATCCATCACCTGGTTGACGGTCGTTCCGGCCGCTGCCTTGAGCAGAGCGGCGGCCGTGTTGTCGTGACCGTCGACGACGCGGTCGCGCAGACCCGCGCACAGCGCCGACAGCTGCGTCACCTGGGTCAGACCGGCCGCGAACCGCTGGCGCACACTGTCGAGGTCCCACAGGGTGCCGTCACCGTGGGGCCGGGCACGCAACCAGGCCAGGGTGCTGTCGAGCGTCGACCGGCACAGCTCGACGGCCCACATGGCGCCCGCCAGGCGCTCGGGACCGATGTGGCGGATGAACGCCGGGAAGCCCATGCCTGTCCGCCCGATGAGGGAGTCGGGGCCGAGCCGCACATCGTGCAGGTCGATGTCGCCGGTGCCGGACCCGTCGAACAGCTCCGTGTCGCTCGGGCGGACCGTCACCCCGGGGGCGTCGGCCGGTACCAGGTACCAGGTGAAGTTCGTGAAGTGCGGACCCGGCCGGTGGCGGGCCAGGACCAGCAGATGGTCGGCGTCCACCGCGTTGTTGATCCACCGTTTGGCGCCGGTGATCCGGATACCGTGCTCCCCGATGTCGGCCCGGGTGCTCAGGGAGGCCAGATCCGATCCGGCACCGGTGTCCGTGGCCGCGAGAGCGATCACCGCTTTCCCCGACAGCGCCTGAGCCAGTGCGGTGGCGCCCGAGCCCGGGTCGGAGGCGAGCAGCGGCAGGGTGGTGGCCGCCTGCACGCACAGGGACATGGTGCTGCCGAAGGAGAACCGTTCACCCGCAGCGGCCAGGACCTGGGCCAGCCGTTCCGGTACGACGCCGGCCGAGGCGTCGCCGTCGGGGAACATCCAGGCGATGCGCCCCGCGGAGCCCAGGGCTTCCCACAGCTGCCGCCCGGTGGCCTCGGGAGGCAACGAGCGGAACAGGTCGCGCAGTTCGCCGGAGGTTCCGGCGGATGTCGCGTCAGACAAAGGACACCTCCCGGTCGAGCAGCGCCAGACGTCCGTCGGCCAGGTGGAGGCGGTCGTTCTTGTAGTTGAGCGCCGCCGACCGCAGATCTCGCAGGCTCTGTTCGAGCCTGGTCGGCGAGTTCTTCAGGTAGCCGTGCTGGAGCCCGACCGCGTCGACCAGGTCGTCGACCGCGGCGAGGCACTGCTCGGACGCGGAGAGCTTCAGCCCGTTCAGGAGCAACTGGCAGGGGGGAGCGGTGATGTCGGGCGCCGTCTCCAGCATCAGGAGGGTGTGCCGTATCTGCGCGTGCACGGCATCGAGCCGCTGGCGCGCGGTGGACAGCCGGGTGAGCAGCAGCTCCGATCCGAGGTCGAAGCGCTTGCGTCCGTCGGGGCCGCGGACCAGGCCGAGGACGCGGGAGAGGGCGCCGGCCGCGGTCCCCAGCCAGGAAGCGGACCAGCCCAGATGGGCGTACGGCCCGAGGACCCGGTTGGCGACGTCCCGGAAGGGCACGTCGGCTCCGACGATCTGGCCGCCGGGTACCGAACCGGAGAGTTTCAACGGTGCGCTGCCGGTGGCGCGCATCCCCATCGGCTGCCACTCCCCGGCGGTCTCCACGGTGAGCTGGTCACGGGAGGCGTAGACGAGCGCGACGTCGTTGTCCGCAGTTGCATCGGCGTTCTTCATGGTGATGAGGAAGCCGTCGGCGTGGGCGCCGCCGGTCACCACGGGGGCGAACCGGTCGATCCGGAGTTCCGCGCCGCTCCGGTGCAGGGCGGCGCGTGCGCTGTAGAGGTGCCCGCCCTTGCCGCTCTCGGTGCTGACCGAGGCCAGGTAGGTGCGCCCGGCGCCGAGCACCGGCAGCAGCTCGTCACGCAGAGGCGGGGCGGCGAACTCCACCGCCGCGGCGACCTGCTGGCAGTGCATCGTGAAGATCAGGGCGGTCGACATGTCGCAGCGGCCGAGTGCGATGCCCGCGTCGACGACGTCACGCAGGCCACCGCCGAGTCCTCCGTACCGGGTGGGGACCACCAGCCCGAGCAGGCCGGTGTCGCGCAGCTCGTCCAGCGCCTGGACGGGGAACACCGCGTCCCGGTCGGCGGCGGCCAGGTGCTGCTCGGCGACGGCGGTCACCCGGGCGATGCGTGCGTCCAGCTCCGGCCGGGCGGCGGTCCGAGCGCTTTCGTGGACGGGGGCGGCCACCGCGCTCATGAGGTCACCGGTTCGCCGGGCAGCTGCGCGTGGACGGCTCGCCACAGGTTTCCCGGGGTGCCGAAGGTGGTGTCGTTCAGTTCGTCGTCCGGGAGGGTGATGTCGTACGTGTCCTCGACGGCGAACAGCAGCTCGATGGAGCGCATGGAGTCCATGCCGAGGTCACGCAGGCTGCTGTCGGCGGTGATCTCGACGGCCGGGTCGAGTTTGAGCTGGCGGCGGAGGAGTTCGATGAAGGCGCTGTCCACAGCGGGTCCTCTCGTGGGCGGGTCAGTGTGAGCGGGTGGCGCGGTGGACGATGCGGCACAGCCCGTCCATGCTCCGCAGGTTCTCCGGTACGAGGTCGTCGGATTCGAGTTCCACGGCGAGCTCCGCTTCGAGGCGGTCGATGATGTCGATCACGCGGAACGAGGTGTAGCCGGGCAGCGCCGCGAGGTCCACGTCCGGTGTGAGCAGGGCCGCGGGGTCGGCGCCGAGCACCCGGCCCACGACGGCGGCGATCCGGCCGCGCAGTTCCTCGGGCGGCCTCGGCGCTTCGGCCGGGCCGGCGGGGGTGGGAAAGACCTGTCGGTCCGCTTCGAGCAGTTCGGCGAGCCGGTCGAGCGTTCCGGCGGGTTCGGAACGGCCCCGGGCCACGCGCCGGTAGGCGACGTACGTCTGGGTGGCGAACCGGTCCCACTGCTCCAGGTGCCGGGACGTCTCCTCCCCCGGGTCGGCGCCTCCGGCGCGGAAGAGGGCGTGGAGCCGACGGGAGCGGGCCAGGAGCCAGGTGTCGCCGGTCAGCCGGTGCAGGGCTCGCTCTCTGTCGCCGTGCCGGGCGAGCGTGCCGATGTAGTCGTCCACGGGTTCGTGTTCGACACGGAGCGCGGGGCGAGTGCCGGGTACGGGCAAGGGCTCGACGTCGTACAGGTCGATACGGCCCAGCAGAGCGACGTCGGCCGGCGCCACGGCCCAGGTGCCGGGCTTGGCCGCGCCCCACTGGGTTTCGTTGTCGTACGCGTCGACGACGGTCCAGGGGCCGTCCGGAACCTCGGGCGCCATCAGGAGAAAGCTGTGGTCCATGTGGGCGCGGCGGAAGTAGGGAAGCCACGTCATCTCATGGGCGTCGGCGACGGCGTACCGCGTTTCGCCCGGTGCCCATGTCTCCCGGGCGAGTCGGGCGCCCGTCGTCGTGGTCCGCGCGCGGACGGTGAGCGCCAGGACTCGTTCCGCTTCGGCCAGTTCCTCCTCCAGGGGCGGGTCGAAGGTGGGCAGGTCGTCCGCTCCCGGGTACCACCGGGAGCTCAGTTTCGATCCGAGCCGCAGATGGACGTCGGCGCCGTGGAAGTGATCGGCCAGTACGGCCAGGTTCGACTGGACGCAGTCCAGCAGTCCGGCCCGGACGCCGGAGATCGCTTCGATCCGGTGGGCTGTCTCCCTCGTGACGTGCACGCGTTCCCCCTTGTATAGGCCGATGCAGACCGCGAACCGGCAGATGGGTCGCCGTGGTCGGAGCTGTGCGGCGCACCCGCGCCGGACGGTGGTGCCCCAGAGGCGGACGGGTTCGGCGGGGAACCGGTCCGGCGAGGCCGCCTGGGGTGCCCATGCCCCGGCGAGCTCGCTTCCGGAGGTCGCGTCCACGGGGCCACGGGTCACTCAACCGTGGATACTTTTCCGTAATGCGGAATATTAAATCCACGTTGCGGCATCAAGTTAGGCCAGTGGATCACATTCGGCAATGCCCAGTGACCCAGATCACCATCGGGCCCCACCGACCTCGCGAGCAGCCCCCGTTACCGCACCCCACCTGCCCGAAGAGCCGGTTGACGGAACGGAGCGTTTCCTCTTAGGGTCCAACCCGCTATCGCTATACGGATACTCAATTCCGCATTGCGGATACCTGAAAGGTTGACCGACTCGTGAGGGCACACCCGCAGGAACGGAAAGCGCTGGATCCGATCGCCGCGTCCACCGAGCGGTTCGTGGACACCGTCAAGGGGCTGTCCCCCGCCGACGTGGCCGGTGAGAGCCTCGTTCCGCCGTGGACCCGCGGCCACGTCATCACCCACGTGGCACGGGCCGCCGACAGCCTGTGCCGCCTTCTCTCCTGGGCCGAGACCGGTGTGGAGACACCTCAGTACGCCGGCATGGACGCACGTGCGGAGGAGATCGAGGCGGGCGCGAAGCGCCCCGTGGACGAACTGGTCGCCGATGTCGTGGAGAGCGCCGCCCGCTTCGAGGCCGCCGTGCGCGCGCTGTCCTCCGCGGCATGGCACAACGAGGTCCGCATGCGCACCGGCGAACTGCGCACACCGGTTTCCCTCGTGCCCACCCGCCTGCGCGAACTGGAAATCCACCACGTGGACCTGGCACGCGGCTACAGCTGCGCCGATGTGCCGCAGGAGGCCGCACGCTGGATCATCGAGGATCTCGTCGAAGCCCAGCGGCACCGGACCGGCGCCCCCGCCCTGCGGATCGAGGCGACGGACACCGGCCTGGCCCTGGAGCTGGCCGCCGGAGGGCCGACCGTGTCCGGGACCCAGGCCGACCTGCTCGGCTGGCTCACCGGCCGCACATCGGGGGCGCTCCTGCGGAGCTCGGCCGGCGGCCCGCCTCCCCCGGCCCCGTACTGGATCTGAACCGGTCCGGACGGACACCTGCCCCGCCGGGCACCCCCGCGCCCGGGCGCTCCCTCATCACCGCCGTACGAAAAGGACCGATGAACCGCGTGGCTCACCCGAACATCGACGCCCCCTCCCAGGAACCCCGCATGCTGCACGAGTTCATGCTGTCGGGCGCCCGCCTCTCGCCGGACGGGACCGCTTTCCTGGAGGCCGCCGAGGACGGCGCCTTCCTCCCGGTGAGCTACCGGGAACTGGAGCGGCGTACCCACGCGTACGCCCGGCTTCTCGAACCGCTCGGGATGGACGTGGGAGACCGCGTCGTCCTGGAGGCGGACACCTCCGCCGACGCGGTCGCCATGCTCCTCGCCTGTTCCCTCCTGGGCCTCACCTTCGTCCCCGTCAGCCCGGAGACCCCCGCCGAGCGCGTGGCGACGATCACCGAACTCGCCGACCCCGCGCTCTTCCTCACCACTGCGGCGAGCTGCCGCATCGAGTTGCCCGAGGGGGTCGGCTCAGCCCGCTTCACCTCGTCCGCGCTCACGGTGCGGACGCGTCCGGCGCACCGGGAACGCCGACGGCGCCGGGCGGTCGGAACCGACCCCGCGTACATCATCTTCACCTCCGGTACGACCGGCCGCCCCAAGGGCGTCGTCATGACGCACCGTGGCATCGTGTCCTACCTGAACATGCTGATCGCCGACAGCGACATTCCGGCGGACGAACGGATCGCCACCACGGCGCCGCTGCAGTTCGACCTCTCCCTCTTCGATGTCGGCATGGCGCTCGGGAGCCGGGCCTGTGTGGTGCCGGTGCCGCGTTCGCTGTTGCGCTGGCCGCGCCGGTTCCTGCGCTTCCTCGACGACGCCGGGGTCACCCAGGTCAACGGCGTACCGTCGATCTGGCGGCAGTCCCTGCGGCGCGAGCCCGATCTGCTGGCCCGGCTCGACAAGCTGCGCACGGTGTTGTTCTCGGGTGAGGAGTTCCCCCTGCCCGAACTGCGCCGGCTGCGCGAACTCCGCCCCGGCATCAGGGTCCTGAACAGCTTCGGGCACACCGAATGCATGTCGTGCTCCCTGACCGAGGTGCCCGATCCCCTGCCCGACGACGCGGTCCGGCTGTCCATCGGCAATCCGCACCCCGGTTCCGAAGGGATGCTCATCGGCCCGGACGGGCAGCTCGTGAGGACCGAGGGCGTCGTCGGCGAGCTCTACCTTCGCTCGCCCGCCATGTTCTCCGGCTACTGGAACGATCCGCGGGCTACGGCAGCCGCCCAGGTTCCCGATCCGCTCGACCACCGCTCCGGACAACTGGTCTTCCGCACCGGCGACTTGGCCTACCGCGGCCCGGACGGCGAGCTGTACTACCGCGGCCGTACCGACTCCCAGGTGCAGATCCGGGGCAACCGGGTGGAACTCGGCGAGGTGCGGAGCCGGGTCGAGGAACACCCCGCCGTCGCCGGGTCCGCGGTGCTCGCCCTGCCGGACGCCGACGGCGAGCCCGCTCTGTTCGCGTTCGTGACCACCGTGAAGCACGCCCGTGGATCCGACGGGGCTAAGACCGGTGCACCGGCCCCGGGCGGCGGTCCGTACGTCTCCGGGGCCGGGTCGCCCGTGGGCGTCGTCACGGGCGAGCAGATCCGCGCCTTCTGCGCGGTATCGCTGCCCGGCTACATGGTCCCCCGGGAGATCCGGTTCCTCGACGAGATACCGCTGACCCAGAACGGCAAGGTCGACCGCGCCGCGCTGCGAGAACGAGCCTGAGCCACCTGGTCGCCCGAGCCCTCCCCTAAGCAACCTGAGCAACCGCAAGGAGCAGCACCCATGTCCCCCACCCCTCACGACGTCCTGCGTCGCATCGCCGACGAGGACATCAAGTTCCTCGACCTCAGGTTCTGCGACCTGTTCGGCCAGATGCAGCACTTCAGCCTCCCCGCCGCGACCATCGGGGAGTCCTTCTTCACCGAGGGCGTCGCCTTCGACGGCTGCTCGATCCGCGGCTTCCAGTCCATCGAGAAGTCGGACATGCTGCTGATCCCCGACCTCAGCTCGCTGTGCGTCGACCCGTTCCGGGCGCGGAAGACGCTGATCCTCAACTCCTTCGTGCACGACCCCGCCACGGGCGAGCCCTACAGCCGTGACCCGCGCAACATCGCCCGCAAGGCGGAGCGGTACCTCCAGGACTCGGGCATCGCCGACCGCGCGTACTTCGGCCCCGAGCCGGAGTTCCACATCTTCGACTCCGTACGGTTCGGTGAGGACGTCAACGCCGCTTTCCACCAGCTGGATTCGGCGGAGGGCTGGTGGAACACCGGCCGTGAGGAGGACGGCGGGAACCTCGGATACCGGATCCGCCCCAAGGAGGGCTACTCCCCCGTCAGCCCGCACGACCGGTTCGCGGACCTCCGCGACACCATGGTCGCCCACCTCCAGGACTGCGGCATCGTGGTGGAGAAGTCCCACCACGAGGTCTCGTCCGGCGGCCAGACGGAGATCAACTACGTCTTCAGCACACTGCTGCGCTCCGCCGACGAGTTGCAGCTCCTCAAGTACGTGGTGAAGAACACCGCATGGCAGCACGGCAAGACCGTGACGTTCATGCCGAAGCCGCTGCAGGGGGACAACGGCAACGCGCTCCATGTGCACCAGTCGCTGTGGAACGGCGACGAGCCGCTCTTCCACGACCCGAACGGCTACGCGGGCCTCTCCGACACCGCACGGCACTACATCGGCGGGGTGATGCGCCACGCGAGGAGTCTGCTGGCGTTCACGAACCCCTCGCTCAACTCCTACCACCGCCTGCTTCCGGGGTTCGAGGCGCCGGTCAACCTGGTCTACTCTCAGGGGAACCGCTCGGCCTGTGTCCGTATCCCCGTCACGGGTGACGACCCGCGGACCAAGCGGGTGGAGATCCGGTTCCCGGACGCCACCAGCAACCCCTACCTCGGCTTCGCCGCGATCCTCATGGCGGGCCTCGACGGTATCCAGCACAAGATCGAGCCCCCCGAGCCGATCGATGCCGACCTCTACGCCTCCCACGGGGGAACCGCCCCCGACCGGCTTCCCGAAAGCCTCGACGAGGCCGTGCACGCGCTGGAGCAGGACCACGCGTATCTCCTGCGGGGCGACGTCTTCACCCCGGACCTGATCGAGACCTACATCCGCCTCAAGCGGGAACGGGAGATCGAGGCCATCCGCCACCGCCCGCACCCGTACGAGTTCGCGCTCTACTTCGACGCCTGAGCGAAAGGGTGTCTAGGGTCGCGTTCCATGACGAGGACCACTCCACCGCGCCCGCTCGACGTCGAGGTGCTCTTCCCGGAACTGGCTGCCTACCGGGGTACGACGACGCGCCTCCACCCGCGACCGGGCAGCCCGCAGATTTCTGACAGCTCGGTGGGTGGTCCGATGCTGTGGCCGGCGGACGAGCCGTGGCCGGTGTGTGGTGAGGCCCACGGCAGAGGGCGGGGTCGGCGCCCGGCCGACATCCACCGCTACCGGCGGATCCTGGCTGCCGCGTGGGCTCGGGAGCAGAGCCCGGGCCCCACGGAGAAGGAACGGGAGCTCCTGGCCGAGCTGTACCTGGAGCACCGGCTCCCCGAGGCGTCGGAGACGGATCCGCTGCCTCTGATCGGCCTGGCCCAGCTGTATCGGCGGGATGTCCCGGACCTGCCGCGAGGGCCGGAGGACTGCGACCTGCTCCAGGTGTTCTGGTGCCCCTTCGACGCGCACGGCCCGAGCCGGTACGACCTGAATCTGCATCTGCGCTGGCGGCGGTCGTGGGAAGTCCGGGAGGCGTTGGCCCTTCCCCCGCAGCCGTTGGTCGTCGGGTCCGCCGGGTTCGTACCCGAGTCCTGCGTCCTGCAACCGGAGCAGGTGACCACCTACCCGTTCGCCGGCCTCCTGCCCGAGGAGCTGTGCGCCCGGCTCGACGCCTGGGAGGAAGCCCAGGAAGAGGAGGCGGAGCAGCAGCCCAGCGAGAACGCGGCCGATCCGGTCCACTACCAGTACGACCTGTCCATCCCGCCCGGCTGGCGCGTCGGCGGCTTCGCCTCCTGGCACGCCACCGACGCCCACCCCATGGACTGCCGGACCTGCCGCATGCCGATGCACCTGCTGCTGACCATCGACAGCTCGGAATGGGACGGCGGCAGCGGCAGCTGGAAACCGCTTGAGGATCAAGACCTGCCCACCCATCGGTCCGCCACCCCCACCGAAGTCGTCGTGGGCCGATTCGGCGAGCTGAACGTCTTCGCCTGCCCCACCGACCCCGACCATCCGCACCGCTGGAGCATCCAGTAGCGCGGGCGGCACCCCACGCCCGGCTCGGCGCCCCGATCATCGGCGAACCCGGTCGTTTCGGCTTCCTTGCCGGTGAACCTGGTCGCACGGACGTGTCGTCCTCGCAGCGAACACGCCTCGCCGCGAGGGCCGCCTGCCTCGGGCGTGGCATGCGGCGCACGAGCCCGCCGCAGGGGTGCCGCGCTGGGCCCGCCGGGTCGCCTACGCGGTGCCGCTGGTGGTGCTCCCGTCCGGGATCTGGCGGCTGGGCGCGCTGTTCGCCGCGGACAAGCGTGGCGGGGTCGATCGAGGACCGGGCGATGAACGCCTACATCGTCTTCCTCACCCTCATCTCCGAAATCCTCGCCTTCACGGCCGTCGGGCTGGTCGCCCGCTGGGGCGAGGTGTTCCCGCGCTGGATGCCGGGATGGGGCCGACGGCCGCCGCGGTCGTCCCGGCCACGATCGGGGCGACGATCCTGACCCTGGTCTTCACGGTCATCGCGACCATCTCCACGGTCACCCGGTCCAAGGTCAACGGCGATCCGCTGCCGGCCGACTTCCCGAGCAGGGCCGGCGGCTGGGAGACCGTCTACTTCCATGCCTCCTACGCCCCTCTGGTCCTGTGGGGCCCATGCTCGGCATCCTGACGTACGCGTACTGGCGCCGACGCGGGTCGGCGACGCCCGGGCCGCTGATGCCGCGTCGACAGCCGTCAGCGCGTGCCAGGCGACCACCTCAACGTCCCGGCGTCGACGGACAGGGGCGCCATCGCGATAGACCGTGTCGACGCCCGCTGCCCAGGGGCGCCCGGCCTGACGAACCGGGCGCCCTCTGGAAGCTGTCGACGCCCGACGGGCGCTGGGGACTGTCGGGCGCTAGCCCAGCGCGATGGCCGCCGCCGCGGCCCCGACCAGACCCGCGTCGGTGCCCATCACGGCGGGTGCCACGGTCAGTCGTCGGAGGTAGGAGAGCGTGGCGTACTCGCGCAGACTGCGGCGCAGCGGCACGAAGAGCACGTCGCCGGCCCCGGCCACGCCGCCGCCGACCACCGCGATGTCGAGGTCCGCCAGGGTGGCGGTGGCGGCGATGCCGGCCGCCAGCGCCTGGGCCGCGCGCTCGTAGGAGGCGATGGCGACCGGGTCGCCGGCGCGGGCGGCGACGGCCACCGCGGCGGCCGTCGCGTCACCGTCCGGGCCGGGCTGCCAGCCGTTCCCCAGGGCGCGGCGGGCGATGTTGGGGCCGCTGGCGATGCCTTCGACGCAGCCGCGCGCGCCGCAGGGGCACGGGTCGCCGTCCAGGTCGACGCTGATGTGGCCGATGTGCCCGGCGTTGCCCGAGGGGCCGGGCCGCAGGGTGCCGCCGAGGACGAGACCGCCGCCGACGCCCGTCGACACGACGAGGCAGAGCGCGTTGTCGTAGCCGCGGGCCGCACCGAGCCAGTGCTCGGCGGCCGTCATCGCCACCCCGTCGCCCACCAGCGCGACCGACAGTCCGCCCGCCGTCTTGTGCACCCGCTCCACCAGCGGGAAGTCCCGCCAGCCGGGGACGTTGACCGGGCTGACCGTGCCCGCGGCGGCGTCCACCGGACCGGCGCTGCCGATGCCCACGGAACCGGCGCGACCCCACCGCGGCGAGGCCATCAGCTCGCCCAGCACCTCGTCCACGGCGCCCATGACCGCCTCGGCGCCCTCCCGGGCGGGCGTCGGCCGCTGCGCCCGTACGAGGAGGGATCCGTCGCCGTCCACCAGCGCTCCGGCGATCTTGGTGCCGCCGATGTCGAGCGCGGCGACGAGGTCGGTATGCATCGGTGTGGGCTCTCCGGATCAGTGAAGGGGCGGGACCTGCGGGTTCCGTCCATAGTCTGCACAGTCTCCATTCTGTTGACAACGTTGTCCAGGGCCTATGCTCGACGCCACAGCCTCCGATCACCCCCGCGGCGCCCCAGCCGGGCCCCGCTCGGCCCCGGCCGGAGCACCGCAGCCCCGCCCGTATCCGACGACAGGACAGCGCACGTGGACCGGACCGCCCGTCATTCCGAGACCCGCTACGGCAACCGGCCGACCATGAAGGACGTGGCGGCCCGCGCCGGAGTCGGCCTGAAGACGGTCTCCCGGGTGGTGAACAGCGAGCCCGGCGTCACGCCCGACACCGAGCGCCGTGTGCAGGAGGCGATCGACGCGCTCGGCTTCCGCCGCAACGACAGCGCCCGCGTGCTGCGCAAGGGCCGTACGGCATCCATCGGACTGGTCCTGGAGGATCTGGCGGACCCGTTCTACGGTCCGCTGAGCCGCGCGGTGGAGGAGGTCGCCCGCGCGCACGGCGCGCTGCTGATCAACGGTTCCAGCGCCGAGGATCCGGAGCGGGAGCAGGAGTTGGTGCTGGCGCTGTGCGCCCGCCGCGTGGACGGTCTGATCGTGATCCCGGCGGGCGACGACCACCGCTATCTGGAGCCGGAGATCAAGGCGGGCATCGCCACCGTCTTCGTGGACCGCCCGGCGGGCCACGTGGACGTCGACATGGTGCTCTCCGACAGCTTCGGCGGGGCGAGGGAGGGCGTGGCGCACCTCATCGCGCACGGCCACCGCAGGATCGGCTTCATCGGCGACCAGCCGCGGATCCATACGGCCACCGAGCGGCTGCGCGGCTATCACGTCGCCATGCGGGAGGCGGGCATCACCGTCGAGGACGGCTGGGTCTCCCTCGGCTCCACCGAGCCGGAGCGGGTGCGGGCCGCGGCCGAGGAGATGCTGAGCGGCCCCGAACCGGTCACCGCCCTGTTCGCGGGCAACAACCGGGTGACGGTGACGGCGGTCCGGGTGATCGCGGAGCGGGAGCCGCCGGTGGCGCTGGTGGGGTTCGACGACATCGAGCTGGCCGATCTGCTCGGCATCACCGTGATCTCGCAGGACGCGGCGGCGGTCGGCAGGACCGCCGCCGAGCATCTGTTCCGCCGCCTCGACGGGGCGGACCACGCCACGGCACGGGTGGAGCTGCCGACGACGCTGATCCCGCGCGGCTCGGGCGAACTGCCCCCCGCCTGAGACCCCTCGTGCCCGCCTGGCCGAGGCTCCGCCCGTACAAGGGCAAGGGCAAGGACGCGGGCGCCACCCGCCCGCGAGCCTCGTACCCCGTCGCCCCCGTCAGCTCCCGACGCCGACGCCGGCTCCGACCGGCCGGAACTCCCGGGTCAGCAGGGCCAGCAGTTGGGCGGGGGCGTCCTCCTGCACGGTGTGGCCCGCGCCCTCGATCCAGTGCAGTTCGGAGTGCGGGATCAGCGCGTGCAGCCGCTCGGCGAAGGGCGCCGGCAGAAACCGGTCCTCGCGCCCCCAGATGATCCGGGTCGGCACCGGTACGGTCCCCAGCAGATGCTGGAACGCGTCGGTGTCGGCCTGTTCGGCCTGCCGGTACTGCCGGCAGTACGCGGCCCGGCCGCGCTCGCCGCGCCAGGGATCGACATGGGCGGCCAGCACGTCGGGCCGGTAGCCGGTGTGGGTGGCGTGGCGCAGATGACTCTCCACCAGCGCCTCGTGGGCGTAGCCGGGGAGTTGCTCGAAGAGATGCGCGTTCTCCCGGATGAGCCGGAAGAGTCCGGTGCCCCACTCCCCGCAGGCCACCGCGTCCACCAGGGTGAGGTCCGCGTACCGCGCACCTTCCAGGAGGAGTGCCCGCAGGGCCACGGTTCCGCCGATGTCGTGGGCGATGACGCGTGGGCGCTCCAGCCCCCAGTGCTCCAGGAGCCGGGTGAACACCTTCGCCTGCGCCGCCGGGCCGACGTCCTGCCCGTCGCGCTGTTCCGACTGCCCGAACCCGAGCAGGTCCCAGAGGTGGACGCGGTGGTTGCGGGCGAGCGCCGGTGCGATGTCGCGCCAGATGAGCGAGGAGAACGGGGTGCCGTGCAGCAGGACGACCGGCTCCCCCTCCCCCAGCACATCCCAGCGCACCGCCCCGTCCGGAGTCTCGAACGTCCTGGTCAGATGCCCGTTCATGGCGTGCCTCCTGATGTGCGGTTGGGACAGGCGGGGCCTCGCCTGACTTTCGACGTTACCAGCAAAGGCGGCTTGTCGGTAACGTTGGTAAAGTAGTGATCATGCGAAGGAACCCTGCACCCGCGGAGCTCGAACTCGTCGAGGAGTTCTGCAACACGGCCACCCACCTCCACGGCGAGGACGACCTCGCCCGGCCGGAGACGGCGGCCCGGTGGCTCGGTGCGCACGGCTTCCCGGCCCTGAGCGGTCCCGGAGACCTGGCATCGCTCGCGGAGGCACGGGAGACCGTGCGGGCCTTTCTGGTCGAGCGGACCTCGCCGGAGGCGGTCGACGCCCTCAACCGGCTCGTCGCCGCGGTCGCGGGCGCTCCGGCCGTACGCCCCGACTGCACGCTCACGCTGCGGCCGACCTCCGGCGGGGCGGTGGCCGAGGTGGTGCGCCCGGTGCTCGAAGCCCTCCTGTTCCACGGCCTGACCGGGCGTCACGCCACCCGCCTCAAGGCGTGCGCGGCCCCGGAGTGCCGCTGGGTCTTCTACGACCGGGCTCCGTCGTCGAACGGCCTCTGGTGCGACATGGACGTGTGCGGCGCGCGGCACAAGATGCGCGCCTACCGAGCCCGTGGCGGCCCGGCCGCGCCGCCACGACGCCCGAGGGCCGACGGGGCGTGACGCTGGCGTCCGGGGCCGTTGGGGTGGCCGCCCGGCCCGTCGGGGCGTGGTGCCGACGGATCGGCGGGGGCGATTCCTAACGTCGGCCGTCGGCGCCCGAGGGGGCGGCTCCGGCGGATCAAGGCCCGGATGCGCCGCGGACCCGGCCAAACCCGCCGGACCCGCCCCAGGCCCGTACGGCAGCGGCAGCACGTCCAGAACAGGTGCGTACCTCATGAGCCATCTCGTAACAGCGGCGTCCAGGGCTTCCGGCGGACCGGGGGCGGGCGCCCCGAAGCCGGTCCGCGGGCGGCCTCGTTGGCGGCCCGCGGTGCTGGCGGCGGCGCTGCTGCTGTGCGCGGCGCCGATCGCCTCCGCCGCGCCCGGGACGCCGGAGGGACACCCTCCGGCGCACGGTTCGGCGCCGCTGTACATCTCCGACTACGCCGACAACACCGTGCTGCGGCTGCCGCCCGGCGGCGGCGAGCCGGTCACGGTCGCGGCGAGCGGCCTGACCCGCCCGACCGGCATGGCGCTCGATGCCTCGGGGGACCTCTACATCGCCGACACGGGCAACAACCGGGTCGTACGGGTGCCGGCCGACGGTGGCCCGCAGACCACGGTGGACACCACCGACCTCTCCCGCCCCATCGGGCTGGCGTTGAACGCGAACGGCGACCTGTACATCGCCGACAGCTTCAACGATCGCGTGGTGAAGGTGCCCGCCGACGGCAGCGGCCAGGTCACCGTCCCCACCAGCGGACTGCTCCACCCCAACGGGCTGGCCCTGGACCGCGCGGGGAACCTCTTCGTGGCGGACTTCGTCAACGACCGGGTGGTGAAGGTGCCCGCCGACGGCGGCCCGCAGACGACCGTGCCCACCACCGGGCTCTCCCAGCCGACCGGCCTCGCCTTCGACGGGCGAGGAGACCTCTTCGTCTCCGACAGCGGCAATGACCGGGTGGTGAAGCTGCCGGCGGGCGGCGGGCCGCAGCAGACCGTTCCGGCGACCGGGCTCAACTCCCCGTACGGCCTGGCCTTCGACCTGGCGGGCGCGCTGTACGTCGCGGACTTCAACAACGACCGCGTGGTGGAACTGGCGGTGCGCGGCGGCCAACGCACGCTGCCCGTCGCCGGCCTGCGCACCCCGGCGGGACTGGCCGTTCCGCCGGGGCGCGCCGCCTACTGACGCAGCCCTACGGAGCGGTGACCGTCAGGTCTCCCCGGCGGGGCGAGGCGAAGGCGTCCAGGTCCGCGCGGGTCAGGCCGGTCAGCCGGGCGACCTCGGCGGTGTCCAGCGCGCCGCAGTCGATGCCGCGCAGCAGATAGCCGCTGAGGGCCTTGGCGGTGGCGGGCTCGTCCATGACGTCGCCGCCCGCCTTGGCCACGTAGGCGGCGAGCCGGGCGGCGGCCGGCTCCAGGCCCTCGCGGTAGAAGGCGTAGACGGCCGCGTAGCGGGTCGGCAGGTGGCCGGGGTGCATGTCCCAGCCCTGGTAGTAGGCGCGGGCCAGAGCGCGGCGGGTGAGGCCGTAGTGGAGCCGCCAGGCCTCGTGGACCTGGTCGGTCGGGCCGACGGGCAGGACGTTGGTCGAGCCGTCGGAGACACGTACGCCGGTGCCCGCGGCGGCGACCTGCATGACGGCCTTGGCGTGGTCGGCGGCCGGGTGGTCGCTGGCCTGGTAGGCGGCGCTGACGCCGACGCAGGCGCTGTAGTCGAAGGTGCCGTAGTGCAGTCCGGTCGCCCGGCCCCGCGCGGCGTCGATCATGCGGGCGACGGCCGCGGTCCCGTCGGCGGCGAGGATCGACTGGCTGGTCTCGATCTGGATCTCGAAGCCGATGCGTCCGGCGTCCAGGCCGTGGGCCTTCTCGAAGGCTTCGAGGAGCTGGACGAAGGCGGTGACCTGCTCGGGGTACGTGACCTTCGGCAGGGTCAGCACGAGCCCTTCGGGAAGCCCGCCGGCCGCCATCAGCCCGCTGAGGAAGACATCGGTGGTGCGGATGCCGCGATCGCGTACGCCGGCCTCCATGCACTTCATGCGGATGCCCATGTACGGGGCGGCAGTGCCGTTGGCGTACGCCTCCGAGACCAGACGGGCGGCGCGGGCGGCGGCCTCGTCCTCCTCGGCGTCCGGGCGGGGGCCGTAGCCGTCCTCGAAGTCGATGCGCAGGTCCTCGACGGGCTCGCGCTCCAGCTTGGCGCGTACGCGGTCGTGGACGGGGCCGGCCAGTTCCTCGGAGATGCCGAGGACGGCGGCGAACGCGGAGGCGTCCGGGGCGTGTTCGTCGAGGGCGGCCAGCGCCTGGTCGCCCCAGGAGCGCAGCGTGCCGGGCTCGAAGACGTCACCGGGTACGTAGACGGTGTGGACGGGCTGGCGGGTGCCGGGATCGCCTGGGTAACGGCGGGCGAGCTCCGCGTCGACCGCCGTGAGGGAGGCGCTGATCTCCTCGCTGACCGCACCGGCGAGGCTCGTTGCCACCTTCTCCTGCTGACCCATGACCGTACCCTCCACGCTCTCGCTGTTTCCGCTTCCCGGAATCAACAATCCGTATAGTGAAGTTATAAGGCCGCTCGACCTGCGTCAATGGTCGCCCGGAACGGCCCTGGGCCGCACGGTGGGTTCACCGTGCGGCCCAGGGCGGGGTGGTGCGAGGGATCAGCCCTTGCGGGTGTTGATCTCTTCGGTGAGCTGGGGAACGACGGCGAAGAGGTCACCGACGACGCCGTAGTCGACGAGTTCGAAGATCGGGGCCTCGGCGTCCTTGTTGATCGCGACGATCGTCTTCGAGGTCTGCATACCCGCCCGGTGCTGGATCGCCCCCGAGATACCCGAAGCGATGTACAGCTGCGGCGAGACCGACTTGCCGGTCTGCCCGACCTGCGAGGTGTGCGGATACCAGCCCGCGTCCACCGCCGCACGCGACGCACCCACCGCGGCACCCAACGAGTCCGCGAGCGCCTCGATCACGGGGAAGTTCTCCGCCCCGTTGACCCCACGGCCACCCGAGACCACGATCGCCGCCTCGGTCAGCTCCGGGCGCCCCGTCGACTCACGCGCCGTACGCGAGGTCACCTTCGTCCCCGTCGCCGTCGCACCGAACGACACCGACAGCGCCTCGACCGTGCCCGCGGCCGCGGCCGGCTCGACCGGGGCGGAGTTCGGCTTCACCGTGATGACCGGGACACCCTTGGAGACACGGGACTTCGTCGTGTACGAGGCGGCGAACGCCGCCTGCGTCGCGACCGGGCCCTTCGCGTCGGCCTCCAGATCGGTGGCGTCGGTGATGATGCCCGAGCCGATGCGCAGCGCCAGACGCGCCGCGATCTCCTTGCCCTCCGCGGAGGACACCACCAGCACCGCCACCGGGGACACCGCGTCGAACGCCGCCTGCAGCGCGTCCACCTTCGGCACCACCAGATAGTCCGCGAACTCCGGGGCATCGGCGGTCAGCACCTTCACCGCACCGTGCTCACCCAGCACCCCCGCGGTCGCCTCCGCACCCGCACCCAACGCCACCGCGACCGGATCACCGATCCGGCGGGCCAGCGTCAGCAGCTCCAGCGTGGGCTTACGCACCGCACCGTCCACATGATCGACCAGAACAAGAACTTCAGCCATGACAACGCACTCCAGACGAGAAGAAACGAGAGAGAAGAGAGGGGGGGGTGGGCCGAGCGTGCGGGCTAGATGAACTTCTGGCCCGCGAGGAACTCGGCCAGCTGCTTGCCGCCCTCGCCCTCGTCCTTCACGATCGTGCCCGCCGTCCGCGCCGGACGCTCCGTCGCGGAGTCGACCGCGGTCCACGCACCCGCCAGACCCACCTCGTCCGCCTCCAGACCCAGATC
>NZ_JAAGMH010000106.1:0-2661 GCF_010548505.1 Streptomyces sp. SID14515
CACGGCGTCGGCGAGCTCTCCGGCCGCCGCCGCCACCGGTTCGCCCGTCGCCCCGCCCAAGCCGCCGTCGCCGCCCGGGACTTCCACCCCGGCCGCGAAGTCCGGGTCGGCCACCCCGGCGGCCACGAAGGGAGCGGTCGCGGCCCCCGCCGCCCCGAAGTCCACGGCGGCGAGTGCTTCCGTGCCCGGGCAGCGGCCGCCCACCTCGCCCGCGTCCACGCGTGCCTCGATCACCGACGTGGTGCCCCGCCGCACCCTCGCGATCATCGCGGCCGTCGTCGCGCTGGCCATCCTCGGCACGATCCTCGCGCTCACCCTCGGCGACGGCGACGCGGACAAGAACGGCGGCAAGGACACCGCCGCGTCGGCCGGAGCCTCGGCCGGCGGCGCCGACGACAAGGGCGACGACACCGGCGGCGGTTCGGCCGGCGAGAAGGGCGACAGCCAGAAGGAGGGCCAGGGCAAGGAGGACGGCCGGGCCTCCGAGGACCCGTCCGGCGAGGGCTCCGACGACCCGAAGGGCGACGACCCCGAGGGCGACGAGGGCGACGGTCCGGGCGCGGGCGACTCCCTGCCCGCCGGCTACGAGAAGGTCACCGACACCCGGTTCCACTTCACCATGGCGATGCCCGGCGACTTCAAGCGCACGGGCATCGCGGGCGCCAACTCCGGCGGCATCTACAACGCCGGGCAGGGCAGCTTCCCCCGGGTCCAGGTCGACTTCAACAGCTCACCCAAGGACGACGCGGCGGCCGCCTGGCGCGGGGCCGTCGGCAGCGCCAAGGTCCTCAGCGACGGGTACAAGCACGGCAGCATAAAGAAGGTCGAGTACAACGGCTATCCGACCGTCGCGGACTGGACGTTCGAGCGCAACCACAACGGCGTCCGGGTGCGGGTGCTCAACCGAGGCTTCAAGGTCGACGCCAAGCGCGGCTACTCGATCATGATCAGCTGCAAGATCGACGAGTGGGACGGCGACGAGTGCCGGACGCTGCGCGATACGGCGTTCGCCACGTTCACGCCCACGGACTGACCCTCGGGCACGCTCGCGGACCGGCGGGTGGGAAACGTTTGTGCGGGCCGGGTTGGCACGACCCGGCCCGTCGGCCCGTGTTGCCACGTATCGTAAGAGGCCGGAGACCGTACGCAGCCGGAACCACAGGTCAATTGCCCGCCGAATGACCGTAACTGACGGATACGTGCACCTCTGACGGCCGGGGGAACAGCGCGCTCTGGGGAGGCGTCGTGGACGACTACGCGGGTCGGGTGCTCGCCGACCGCTACCGCCTTCCGCTGCCCCCGTCCGATGGGTACGAACTGGCCGAGACCCGGGCGTTCGACACATACAGCGGCCAGGAAGTCCTGGTCCGCCAGGTGCCGTTGCCGGAGATCGTGGACGCGGAGGTGCTCGACGCCGACGGCCAGTCCTCGATGTCCGGGCGCACCACCGGGCGGGCGGTCCGCCGCAGTACGGACCCCGCGGTCCGGCGGGCGATCGAGGCCGCGCAGGCGGCCGCCCAGGTGCCCGACCACCCCCGGCTCGACCAGGTCTTCGACGTGTTCGCCGAAGCGGGTTCGCTGTGGATAGTCAGCGAGCTCGTCGCGGCCCGCCCGCTCGCCGCCCTCCTCGCCGAACGCCCCCTCAACCCCTACCGGGCCGCCGAGATCGGCTCCGACGTGCTCACCGCCCTGCGGGTGCTGCACGCCCACGGCTGGACCCACCGCAACATCACCGTGCGCACGGTCCTGGTCTGCGACGACGGCCGCGTCATGCTCACCGGCCTCGCGGCGGGCGCAGCCGAGGAGGCGCTCTGCGGATACGCCCCGGAACCGCAGCCCGACGCCGACCCGGTGGCCGCCCCGACGACGTACGGCATCCCGGCCGTCGAGCTCGCCCCGCCGGGGGAGTTCGGCGGCGCCTATTCGCTCCCGCCGGCCAGGAGCGACGCGGACGAGGAGTACGCGGCGGTCGAGGGCTACGCGGGCGGCGCGGGCGACCGTGGCCAGGCCGCCGTCGAGAGCTACGAGGCCGTCGAGAGCTACGAGGCCGTGGAGGGCTACGAGGCCGTCGAGGAGTACGCCGACGTCCAGGAGTACGCCGACTACGGGAGCGGCGAGGGCGAGAGCGGCGTACAGGGGCGCGAAAGCCGCGAGGGTCGGGGGCTTCCCGTTCCGCCGCTGCCGCTGGGGTACGCGCCGCGCCGGGACGACGACCGGTACGAGGGCCGGGACGGCGACCGGTACGACGACCACCACGACCTGCCGTCGGGCCGCGAGGCCGACCCTGTGCCGGAGCAGCGCGCCGACGGGCAGGAGATCGTCCCGCGCCCCGCCGCCCCCGCCGTCCCGTACACCGCCGTACCGCCCGCCGAGCCGGGCGCCGCGAGCGCCGCGCAGTTGCGGGCCGCCCGCGCCGGAGCCATCGCCGCCTACCGGGCGGGCGCGCGGGCCGCCGCCCGGGTCACCGAGGACCGGCAGCAGGCCGACCGCACCCCGGCCGACCTCACGAAGCCGACGCCGCCCGGGGGCCGAGCCGCCCCGGAAGCCGACAGCCCCGGATCCGCACCCGGCACCGACGCCACGGACCCGGGCACGAACACCGACGGCACCGACACCGCTCGCGACACCACCGGCAGCGCTCGCGGCACCACCGGCACCACA
>NZ_JAAGMH010000108.1:0-131515 GCF_010548505.1 Streptomyces sp. SID14515
CGCGGCCGAGGTTGTCGGTGCCGAAGGGGTGCGCGGCGGAGGGGCCGGCGAGGCGGGCGGCGGTGTCGACGTGGAGCGGGTCGCGCAGGAGGCCCGCGACGGTGACGGCGATCAGCAGGCCGCCGAGGGCGAGGGCGGCGACGGTGAGCGCGCGGCGGCCGGGCAGCCGGGGTGCGACGAGGGCGGGCAGCGCGCGGTCGGTGAGCGCGGGGCCGAGGAGGGCGCGGACGGCGAGGCGGGAGAGCAGGCCCGCGGCGACCCCGAGGAGCAGCAGGACCAGGACGGCCGCCTGGAGGACGGGCAGGTCCTGGGCGAGGGCGGCGGCCAGCGCCGTACCGCCGAGGCCGGGGATCGCGTACAGCGTCTCGACGGCGACCGCCCCGCCGGTCAGCCCGACCGCGACCAGGCCGAGCTGGGGCAGCAGGCCCGGCAGCGTACGGCGCAGGGCGTGCCGGGCGACGATCCGGCCCGGCATTCCGCTCGCGGCGGCGGCCTTCGCCCAGGGTTCGGCGAACGCGCCGGGCAGGGCGTCGTCCAGCAGCCGGCCGAGCAGCGCCCCGGCCGGTACGCCCATGGCGAGTGCGGGCAGGACGAGCTGGTCGGGCGCGCCCCAGCCGAGCGCCGGGAACCACCCGAGGTGTACGGCGAACACGGTGGCCAGTACGGCGGCGAGCAGGAATTCCGGCAGCGCGGCGAGCACCGCCGCGCCCGCTCCGGCGCGCACCCGGACGATCCGGCGCGCGGCCCCGCGCCGGAGGGTGGCCGCGCTCAGCACGAGGGCGAGGAGCACGGCGACGGCGAGCGAGACGCCCATCAGCGTGAGGGAGTTGCCGAGCGCGGCGGTCACATCGGGTCCGACGGGCTGCCCGGAGACCCAGGACGTACCGAGGTCGCCCCGGAACAGCCCGCCGAGCCAGTCGCCGAGGACGGGCAGCGGGCCGCCGTCGAGCCCGGTCTCGGCGCGGATCGCGGCGAGGGTCTCGGGCGTCGGGGCCCGGTCGGCGTACCGGGCGTGCAGGATCGTGCGGGCCGGGTCGGTCCGGGTCAGCCAGGGCAGCAGCCCGATCACCGCGACGACGGCGAGGAGCGTGCCGAGCCGTCCGGCGAGGTACTTCACGCGGTCACCCGATGCGGGTGTCGGCGGTGATGAGGGTGCGTTCCATCGGGTCGAGGGCGACGCCCCGGACGCGGGTGTCGTCGTAGCCCTGCACGAAGCGTTCGTGGACGAGCGGGACGAGGGCGTCGGAGCCGAGGATCGCGGCCTCGGCGGTCATCTCGGCCCGGTGGCGGGCGTCGGTGTCGGCGAGGGCGGCGGCCTGGTCGACGGCGGTGTCGACGGGCTTCGAGCAGAGCTGGGTGATGTTGAAGCTGCCGTCGCAGGTGAAGTCGGAGGCGAGGTAGGAGACCGGGTCGGCGGTGTCCAGGAGGGTGTTGCGGGCCTGGATGAACGCGTCGTACTTCCCGGCCAGGGCGTCGGCCTCCATCTGCGCGTAGTCGCGGACGACCTGCTTGACGGTGAAGCCGCGCTTCTCCAGCTGCTGCTGGACGACGGTGGCGACCTCGGGCAGCTCGGGCCGGTTGGTGTACGTGGCCAGCACGATCTCGGACGTCTTCCGCACCTCGGCCGGGGCGGCGGCCTTCGCCCGGCCGGTGGGGGCGGTGCGCAGGTCGGCGGCCCACGGGACGCCGGGGCCGAGCAGCCCCTGGGCGGTGTCGGCGCGCCCTTCGTAGACGCCGTCGACCAGGGCCTTCGGGTCGATGGCCGCGCGGGCGGCGGCGCGCATCGCCGGGTCGGCGAAGACGCCGCGCTCGGTGTTGAGGGAGAGGCCGTTGGTGCGGGCGGAGGGGAACTCGTGGACGAGGCCGTCGCCGAGCAGCGAGGCCTGCGAGATGGGGACGTACTCGGCGATGTCGACGTCCTTGGTCCGCAGCGCGTTGGCGCGGGCGGTGCCGTCGGCGACGAACTTCACGTCGACGCCGGGCGCCTTCGCCTTGTCGCCCCAGTAGGTGTCGTTGCGCTCCAGGGTGGCGCTGACCGCGCCGTTGACGTCGGCGAGGGTGAAGGGGCCGGTGGCGTGCCCGGCAGGGTTCACCTTGGAGCCCTGGTCCGACGGGTACGCGGCGGCGGACAGGATGCTCAGCGACGGGTTGGCGAGCCGCTGGGGCAGCAGCGGGTCGGCTTCCTTCGTCGTGATCCGTACGGTGTCCGCGCCCTCGGCCGTGGGCGTGAGCGTGGTGTCGGACAGCACCCGGGGCTTCGGTGAGGCCTTCTGCGCGGCGGCCAGCGAGCGGACCACTGCGGCGGCGTCGAGCTTCGTGCCGTCCTGGAAGACGGTGTCCGGCCGTACCGTGAACTCCCACGCCCGGTCGCCGTCGCGCTTCCAGGCGGTGGCGAGCGCGGGCTTGGCCTCACCGTCGCGGTCGAGCCGGGTGAGCCCTTCGACGACGGCGAGCCGGCTCAGGATGACGGCGTCGTCGCCGTACGGGGACATGGCCTGGGCGGGCGGGAAGGCCAGGGCCGCCTTCAGCCGCTGGTCGCCGCCGGAGCTGCCGGTTCCTCCGGAGGAGGTGCAGGCGGTGACGGCGGTGGCGAGGAGCGCGGTCGCGGCGAGCGGCAGCGCGGCGCGGTGGAGGCGGCGGGGCGTGAGCATGGGAGCGACCTTATATGAAAACGATTGTCATCTAACGGGCGGGGGTCGACCGCTAGCCGACGGGGGCGTCGACCGCACCGACGCCCGGCAGCGGCACCGGCATCGGCAGCTCGAAGTGGACGATCCCCTGGCCGCCGCCGGGCAGCGTCCGCTCGTCGCACACCTCGCGGGCCAGCGACCGCCAGAAGGGCTCGGCGCCCGGCACGGCGGGGTCCGTGTGCAGGTACAGGGCCGTGTAGCCGCCCGCCCGCACCACGAACTCCCCCAGCTCGCGCACCAGTCGCCGGGCCAGCCCGTGCCTGCGGTGCTCGGGGCGCACATAGATCCGGCAGAGCTGCGCGGTGGACCCGGAGGGGAAGCGGTCGGCGACCCACTGAGGATTGGGCGGCGCCTGCGGCCCCCGGTCGCGTACGGCCCCGGTGGCGACGATCTCGCCGCGGTGCTCGACGACGAGCAGGGTGCAGCGCTCCGGGCGGAGGTAGGCCGCCTCGGGGTCGATGATGTCGGCGTGCCAGCGGGGTACGTAACCGGACCTCAGGTCGCGGTAGACCGTGTCGAGCATCACGGCCCGCGCCCCGCCGAGGTCGTCGGCGGTGGCGGCGCGCAGGACGTACCCGGCGTCCTCGTGACCGCTGTCGGCCACGGCCCGGCCGGTCGCCGCCCCCGTCATCACCGTGGTCGCGCTGGTCACCGGTACCACTCCCGCCTCATGGGGCACATCGCTTGCGTCTTCAGCGTACGTGCAAGCGATGTGCAGCAGGCGGCCCGTCCGGCTAGGAGGTGCGGTAGACCAGGGCGGTCGCGATGCCGGCGATGCCCTCGCCGCGGCCGGTGAAGCCCAGCCCGTCGGAGGTGGCGGCGGAGAGCGAGACCGGGGCGCCCACGGCGGCGGACAGCACCTTCTGGGCCTCCTCGCGGCGCTTGCCGATCTTCGGGCGGAGGCCGACGACCTGGACGGCGACGTTCCCGATCTCGAAGCCCTCGGCGCGGACGATCCGGGCGGCCTCGGTGAGCAGCGTGATGCCCGCGGCCCCGGACCACTCGGGGCGGCCGGTGCCGAAGTGCTGCCCGAGGTCACCGAGGCCGGCGGCGGAGAAGAGCGCGTTGCAGGCGGCGTGCGCGACGACGTCGGCGTCCGAGTGACCGGCCAGCCCGGGGCCCTCGCCTTCCCACTTCAGGCCCGCGCACCACAGCTCGCGGCCCTCCTCGAAGGCGTGGATGTCGGTGCCGATCCCGACGAGCGGGATGACGGGTGCGGGCCCCGTCGCAGAGGTGTCAGAAACCATCGTTGGCCCTCCTGCGGGCGAGTACCGCTTCGGCCAGCACCAGGTCGAGCGGCCGGGTCACCTTGAACGCCTCCTCGTGGCCGGGGACGACGACCACCGGCTGCCCGAGGCGCTCCACCATGCCCGCGTCGTCCGTGGCCCCGTCGCCGTCGACCGCGACCTCGGCGTGCGCCCGTACCAGCGTGTCCCGGTCGAAGCCCTGCGGCGTCTGCACCGCCCGCAGCCTGGCCCGTACGGGAGTGGCGAGCACCGGCTCGGGCTCGCCGGGCGCCTGGGCGGGCTCGACCTCCTTGACGGTGTCCGCGAGAGGCAGCGCGGGCACGACCGCGGGCGCTCCGTCCCGTACGGCGGCGGCGACCGCGTCGACCGTGTCGACCGGCACCAGCGGGCGGGCGGCGTCGTGGACCAGGACGACGGAGACGTCCTCGGGCAGCGCGTCGAGACCCAGGCTCACGGACTCCTGGCGGGTCTCACCGCCCGGCACCACCAGATAGTCGGTGCGCTCGGGCAGCGCGTGCTCGTCCAGGAGGTGCTTCACCTCGGGCGCGCCGTCCGGCGGGGCGACGACCACGACGAGGGAGACCGCGCGCGACGCGGCCATGGCGCGAATGGCGTGGATCAGCATGGGCGTCCCGCCGAGCACCCGGAGAGCCTTGGGCGCGCCCGGCCCGAGCCGCACGCCCCGCCCGGCGGCGGGAATCACCGCGGCGGTACGAGGAGGGCGCGGCGGGTCGGTCGGGGGTGTCGTCGATGACATCGGTTGCACTCCGAAGGTCCGAAGGATCGGCAGGTTTGTTTCCACGACCGACATGGGTAGGGGCCCAGCGAGCCGGGCGTGACGCCCTGACTCGCACCGGGCCCCTTCCGTGACACCCGGGCGAGGACAGGTCGCATCGAGCGCTCACGCACCACCGGGGGCCGCCACGCACCGACGGTCTCCGCATACGCGGATCGCACCGCGGGCACGGGGGATCACCGGCAGTCGGGCACCGGATACACCGGATGTGGGTCCGAACATGCCGCAGCGCCCGACGACACAGCGTGAAAACGACTGGTCAGCGGGCACCGCGGCACATTCATACGACCGGTGTGATCCGGTTTCAGGACGCGAGGACCTCGTCGAGCAGAGCCTCGGCCTTGTCCTCGTTCGTGTTCTCCGCGAGAGCGAGCTCGCTCACCAGGATCTGGCGGGCCTTGGCGAGCATGCGCTTCTCTCCGGCGGAGAGACCGCGCTCGCGCTCCCGACGCCACAGGTCACGCACTACTTCGGCGACCTTGATGACATCGCCGGAGGCGAGCTTTTCGAGATTTGCCTTGTAACGCCGGGACCAGTTCGTCGGCTCTTCGGCATACGGTGCGCGCAGCACCTCGAAGACCCGGTCCAGCCCGTCCTGCCCGACTACGTCGCGCACACCCACGAACTCCGCATTGTCCGCCGGCACACGAACCGTCAAGTCGCCCTGGGCGACCTTGAGCACCAAGTAGGTCTTGTCCACGCCTTTGATCTGGCGAGTTTCGATAGCCTCGATCAGCGCGGCCCCGTGATGGGGATAGACCACGGTGTCGCCAACCTTGAACGTCATGTGACAGGTACCCCTTCCGTGGCTATCCAGAGTAACACGAGAACTGCATCTCCTGAATGGCGTTTTCGCAGGTCAGGGCATATCTCGGGGCTTGACAACAGCAACACGAACGTGCTGCGGAAGGCATCCGGAAGACGGTATTCGCAGGTCGGAGCCACTGTGCGCCCGGGGCGAAACACCCACGTCACACACCCCGGAAGCCCCGCAGAAGAGGCCGAAAGTCCCGTTTTGTCGGTTTGGAGATGGCGATCATTCCGTACTCCGTTCGGTGACCGCTCACCTGTACGGACGTAACTGCCGAGCCGCAATGAAATTGATCAAGCCACACCTCGCGCGGCGCCCTTTCCGCCCCGAAGCGGGGAATGGAGAAGAAGCGACGACACGGCCGGAAGAATTGATCACGCGGATTATGTGAACGGCACATGACCTACCGGCCGGTAGAACCTCCCGCGAACCTCCTGCGAACACCTCCCGCGTACCCCGCGCGAACGCCTCGTACGAACACGCGCGGACGGCCCGGCGGGCTTGCGCGGAGGCCGCCCGGTCCACCCCTGATCGACGAGACCGCCCTCAGGGGCGGGTCGGGTGCAGGGCGGGCGGGGCGGCTCGGTAGCCTAAGGCCGCTGACACACCCTTAGGGCGGCTTTACACCACCGCTCGACGCCCGACGTCCGTAGCCCGCAGTCCGATCGTTCAAGGAGTTGCCGCCGCCGTGAGCCGCAGCCTTCGACACGGCGCCCTCGCCGCCACCGCCACCGTGTTCTCGATCGTCTCCCTGTCCGCCTGTGCGGCGGGCAACAACGCCGAGACGCTCAAGATCAGGCCGGACAACCCGGCCACCTCGGTCGGCAGCATCAAGGTCCAGAACGTGAACGTGATCACGCAGCCCGACGGTGGCGCCGACGGCCCCGCCGTCGTCGCGGCGACGCTGTTCAACGACGGCACCGAGCGCGAGGTGCTGGAGGCGATCACGCTGCCCGGCAGCAACGTCGAGGTAAAGCTCCAGGCCGCCAAGGGCAAGGGGCCCATCGTGGTCCCGGCCGGTGGCCAGGTCATCATCGGCGGCAAGGGCAACGCCGCCGCCGTGATCGAGAACAGCGGCGAGGCCGCGCGCAACGGCGACGTCCAGCAGGTCGTCTTCAAGCTCAGCCGGACCGGCGACGTCGGCCTCGGCGCCAGCGTCTTCCCGGCCGAGGGCTTCTTCAAGGACTTCGGCCCCAGCCCGAAGGCGGAGGCCCCCGCGCCGAAGCCGAGCCCGACCCCCTCGGGCGAGGCGACCGGCAACGGCGAGACCCCCGGCGCGACCGAGGGCGCGACGGGCGGCACTCCGGCGAACGGCGCGGCCACCGAGGGCGCGCAGGGCGACGCGGCCGCGCAGGGCACGGGCGACGTCCCCGCGGCCAACTGACACGGCGGCCGGGCCCCGTAACGCAGGCGCGCGGCGCACAGCCGCACGCGGGCACGCGGACACAGCCCGTACATGCCGAAGGGGCGCTTCCCGGCCGGGAAGCGCCCCTTCGGCATGTACGGGCTCGCGGTTTACGGCTCGAACTTGTACCCCAGGCCCCGCACGGTGACGAGGTAGCGCGGCGCACCCGGGTCGGGCTCGATCTTGGCGCGCAGACGCTTCACGTGGACATCGAGGGTCTTGGTGTCGCCGACGTAGTCCGCGCCCCAGACCCGGTCGATGAGCTGCATCCGGGTCAGCACCCGGCCCGCGTTGCGCAGGAGCATCTCCAGCAGGTCGAACTCCTTGAGCGGGAGGTCGACCTTGCCGCCGGAGACGGTGACCACGTGCCGGTCGACGTCCATCCGGACCGGGCCCGCCTCCAGGGCGGCCGGGGTGACCTCCTCCGGCTCGCCGCGGCGGCGCAGGACGGCCCGGATGCGGGCGACGAGCTCACGCGAGGAGAAGGGCTTGGTGACGTAGTCGTCGGCTCCTATTTCCAGCCCGACGACCTTGTCGATCTCGCTGTCCTTGGCGGTGACCATGATCACCGGCACGTTGGAGCGGCTGCGCAGCTGGCGGCACACCTCGGTGCCGGGCAGGCCGGGCAGCATCAGATCGAGCAGGACCAGGTCGGCGCCGTTGCGCTCGAACTCGTCAAGACCGTCGGGGCCGGTCGCCGCGATGGCGACCTCGAAACCTTCCTTGCGCAGCATGTAGGACAGGGCGTCGCTGAAGGATTCCTCATCCTCGACGACAAGCACTCGGGTCACGGAAGAGCCTCCGGGGCAGGGAAGGGGTCAAAGGTGTCGGTCTCGTACGGCCCCTCGTCGTCGCCGTTGACGATAAGCGGTCCGCCGGTGGTGCGCTCCCTCGTGACGCCCGATTCGGGCAGCCGGAGGGTGAAGGTGGAGCCCTGTCCCTCGGAGCTCCAGACGGTGACCTCCCCGCCGTGCGAGGCGGCCACGTGTTTGACGATGGCGAGGCCGAGACCGGTGCCACCGGTGGCCCGTGAGCGGGCGGGGTCGACGCGGTAGAACCGCTCGAAGACCCGTTCGCGGTCCTTCTCGGAGATGCCGATCCCCTGGTCGGTGACGGCTATCTCGATGAGGTCCCCGCCGGGCGACGCCATCCGGCGTGCGGCGATGCCGACGCGGGTGTGGGCGGGGCTGTAGTTGACGGCGTTCTCGACGAGATTGCCGAGCGCGCCGACGAGCTGGCCGCGGTTGCCCCAGACCGTGAGGCCCTCGGCTCCCGCGGAGGCCATGGTGATCTGCTTCGAGCCGGCCTGCTGGCGGCAGCGGTCGATCGCCTCGGCGACCAGCGTCTCCACCTTGACCGGCTCGGCGTCCTCCAGCGGGTCGTCGTTCTGCACCCGGGAGAGGTCGATGAGCTCCTGGACGAGGTTGGTCAGCCGGGTCGCCTCGATCTGCATCCGCCCGGCGAACCGCTCCACCGCCTCCGGGTCGTCGGAGGCGTCCATCACCGCCTCGGAGAGCAGCGAGAGCGCTCCGGTCGGCGTCTTGAGCTCATGGCTGACGTTGGCGACGAAGTCGCGCCGTACCGCTTCTATCCGGCGGGCCTCGGTGAGGTCCTCGACGAGCAGCAGCACCAGCCGCGAGCCCAGCGGGGCGACCCGGGCGGAGACGGCGAGGGTGTCGCCGCGGCCCGTACCGCGCCGGGGCAGATCCAGCTCGACCTGTCGTATCTCCCCGTCCCGGCGGGTGTCCCGCGCCATGTTGAGCATGGGCTCGACGGCCAGCCGGCCGCCTCTGACCAGGCCCAGAGCGTACGCAGCGGAGCTGGCCTTGACCACGCTGTCGCTCTCGTCGAGGACGACGGCGGAGGAGCTGAGAACGGAGAGGACGGTGTCCACTCCGGGGGGCAGGGCGGCGTTGCTGTCCGGCCGCAGCGACGTACGCGTGGGCCGTTTCAGGTCGCGCTCGCTCCAGCGGAACGCCAGCATGGCGATCACACCGGTGCACAGCCCGGCGATCGCTGCAGCTGCGGCGACCGCCGCGTTCACGTCCATGCTTCAAGGTTATGCGGGTGCGACGACTCCCTCCCAGCCGTCCGAGTGCCTTCTCGAACACTCGTCGCCCAGAGTTCACCGAGGGGTAGGAGCCGGTTCACTTAGGGGGGCGGATCCGGACGCGTTGTGCCCCCACCGTGTAACCGTGGGGGTCGGTCCGAGACCCCGGCCTCAGTTGGAACTGGAGAGGGACTTCCATGCGCGACGCTTACCACGAGGAACTCGATTCGATCGGAGAAGGCCTGGTCGAGATGGCCCGGCTGGTCGGCTCGGCGATCGGGCGGGCGACCACGTCCATGCTCGACGCCGACCTGACGCTGGCCGAGAACGTGATCGCCGGCGACCAGAAGGTCGACGACCTCCAGCACGACCTGGAGGCCCGCGCCATCGCGCTCCTGGCCCGCCAGCAGCCGGTGGCGACCGACCTGCGCATCGTGGTGACCTCGCTGCGGATGAGCGCCGACCTGGAGCGCTCGGGCGACCTCGCCCAGCACGTGGCGAAGCTGGCCCGGCTGCGTTTCCCGCAGGCGGCGGTCCCGCACGACCTGCACGCCACCATTCTGGAGATGGGCCAGCTCGCCCAGCGCCTGATGGCCAAGGCGGCCGAGGTCATCATCACCAAGGACGTCGATCTGGCGCTCCAGCTGGAGCAGGACGACGACGAGATGGACCTGCTGCACCGCACGCTGTTCCAGCACCTGATGGACGACCGCTGGAAGCACGGCATCGAGACGGCCGTCGACGTGACGCTGCTGGGCCGCTACTACGAGCGCTTCGCCGACCACGCGGTGTCGGTCGCCAAGCGCGTGGTCTACCTGGTGACGGGCGAGCACGCGGACGAGATCCAGGCGGCGGCGCCGGTCGAGGGGGCGTAACGGCCGCTCCGGCACGGCGGGGGCGCGTACGGCCGCTCCGGCACGGCAAGGCGGCGCGTCGTGGTACCGGCGCATCACCGGCGTACGCGAGTCGCACATATGTTCCTGCGCGCGTGCGCCGTTGATGCGCCTGCCGGGATGGGCATGCAATGGGGCGGGGGCGGTGCACCATGCCGACGGCCGCCCCAGCCGTACGCCCCCGAGGAGGGACCATGGCCGATTCCCCCATGACCGAACCCCAGCAGGAGACCCCGACCGAAGTGGTGCACCGAGGTGCGCTCGGCGCCTGCGGCTGCGGCTCGGGCTGCGGGTGCGGCTGCCAGTCCGGCGCCCCGTGCCAGTGCGGCGGCTGCTCCGGCTGAGCCGCGCCGCATACGAAACGGACGGCGCCCGCCCGGATCTTCCTTCCGGGCGGGCGCCGTCCGCGTACGGGTTCAGAGGCCCCGGGCAGGCGGGCAGCCGTACGCGTACCGCTCAGCAGGCCCGCTCCACCGTCGCCGCGGGCGCGGCCTGCGGCTCGGCCTGGTCCGGCCGGGCCTCGGCCGGTACGGGCGCGGGCTCCGGCAGCGCTTCCGCCGCGACCTGCTCCTCGCGCGGCAGGTTGCGCATCAGCAGCCAGTAGCCGAGGCCGGCGACGGTGCCGATCACGGCGCAGATGGCCCAGAGCCAGGAGGCGCCGTAGTGGTCGATCACGAAGCCGGACATCAGCGGCGCGACGAGCGCGGCCACCGACCAGGACATCGTGTACATGCCCTGATAGCGGCCCCGGCCCCGGGCGGGCGACAGCTGCACGACCAGGCCCGTCTGGGTGGGTGCGTTCACGATCTCGGCCAGCGTCCAGACGCACACCGTCAGGGCGTACGCGCCGACCGACCCGGCGAAGGCGGTGAGCCCGTAGCCGTACCCGGCGAGCAGCGAGGAGAGGATCAGCAGCCGGCGCGGGTCGCGGTGCTGGATGAAGCGGGTGACGGGGATCTGGAGGACCACGATCAGCACGCCGTTGACGGCGATGGCGGTGCCGAAGTCGGAGCTGGACAGCCCGTCCGTGCCCATCGCCACCGGCAGCGCCACGTAACCCTGTTGGAAGATCAGCGCCACCAGGAACGACAGCCCCACGACGCCCATGAAGCGCCCGTCGCGCAGGACGGTGGTCAGCCGCACCTCGTCCTTGGACCGCTTGCCGTCGACGGTCTTCGCGCGCGCTTCCTCGGGCTGTGACTCCGGCACCTTCAGGAAGACGAGAACGGCGCACACGAGCGTCATCAGGGCCTCGCCGAGGAAGCCGGCGAGGTAGCTGTACTCGGCGATGAACCCGGCCGCGGTCGCGGAGATCGCGAAGCCGAGGTTGATGGCCCAGTAGTTGAGCGAGAAGGCCCGGATCCGGTCCTTCGGGGGCACGATGTCCGCCATCATCGCCTGCACGGCGGGGCGTGAGGCGTTGCTCGCCATGCCGACGAAGAACGCGACGGCGGCGATGGCGAACGGGTGCTGCATGAACCCGAGCACCGCCACGGACACGGCGGTGGACGTCTGGGCGATCAGCATGGTGGGCCGCCGCCCGAGCCGGTCGGTCATCACGCCCGCGCCGAGCGAGGAGACGACCCCGCCGAGCCCGTGGAGGGCGGCGACGAGCCCGGCGTACGAGGCGGAGTAGCCCCGGTCCAGGGTCAGATACAGCGCCATGAAGGTGGCGACGAACGCGCCGAGTCGGTTGACCAGGGTGCTGGTCCACAGCCACCAGAACGCGCGGGGCATCCCCGAGACGGTCTCGCGGGCAGCTGATCGCAGACCGGCGACGGACATAAGGATTCCCCCCACGGGACGTACGGAACGAGGCCTCGGGTAATACCCCCGACAACGATGGAGACATTACGAAGCCCGGCTCCTCGGCCGCCACCGGATTGACGCCCCCCGTCAATCCACCGGCCGTCCGGCCCTCCCGGCCCGGCCCTGTCCGCGGTGCGGGCGGGCGCGCGGAGGCCGCACGGGTTCGATTACGCTCGGACTCATGGCCGACGCACCGTACAAGCTGATCCTCCTCCGCCACGGCGAGAGCGAATGGAACGCGAAGAACCTGTTCACCGGTTGGGTGGACGTCAACCTCACCGAAAAGGGCGAGAAGGAAGCAGTCCGCGGCGGTGAGCTGCTCAAGGACGCCGGTCTGCTCCCCGACGTCCTGCACACCTCCCTCCAGCGCCGCGCGATCCGGACCGCCCAGCTGGCCCTGGAGTCCGCCGACCGCCTCTGGATCCCGGTCCGCCGCTCCTGGCGCCTGAACGAGCGCCACTACGGCGCGCTCCAGGGCAAGGACAAGGCGCAGACGCTCGCCGAGTTCGGCGAGGAGCAGTTCATGCTGTGGCGCCGCTCGTACGACACCCCGCCGCCGCCGCTGGCCCGCGACGCCGAGTACTCCCAGTTCGACGACCCGCGCTACGCGACCCTCCCCCCGGAGCTGCGCCCGGACACGGAGTGCCTGAAGGACGTCGTCGTCCGCATGCTCCCGTACTGGTTCGACAGCATCGTCCCGGACCTCCTCACGGGCCGCACGGTCCTGGTCGCCGCCCACGGCAACAGCCTCCGCGGCCTGGTGAAGCACCTGGACGGCATCTCGGACGAGGAGATCTCGGGCCTCAACATCCCGACCGGCATCCCGCTCTCGTACGAGCTGGACGCCGACTTCAAGCCGCTGAAGCCGGGCGGCACGTACCTCGACCCGGACGCGGCGAAGGCGGCCATCGAGGCAGTGAAGAACCAGGGCAAGAAGAAGTAGAGAACAAGAAGTAGAGAACGCGATCGGGCCCCTCACCTGCATTGTTCGGGCAGGTGAGGGGCCGTCGCGTTTCTCGGGCCGTCGACGGGTCCGGGTGAGCGCGGGTCGTTGGGTGCAACGGGCTGATTACCTCGGAGGTAATTGATGCCCTCCGTGGGGGCCGCCTACCTTCGGCAGCGTTCGGCGGCCCCGCGCGGGAGCCGCTTCCGTACCCGGGCGACTCCCTGGTGCACGAGAGGAAGACGACCATGGCATCGACGCGGTACGACGGGGTTGCCTCCGAGGCGAGGGCGGCGGGATCCGACGGTTTCGCGAGGTCGGCGCTCAAGCTGGACGCGGTGGCCACCGGCCTCAACGGCATCGCTTACCTGGCACTCGCCACGGCCCTCGACTCCTTCTTCGGCGTCACGACGGCAGTCCAGTACCCGGTCGGGGCGTTCCTGCTGCTCTACTCGGTGGGCGTGCTGGTCGTCGGGACGCGGAAGGAGATCAACCGCACGGGACTGACGGCGGTCATCGTGGCGAACCTGCTGTGGGTTGTGCTCAGCCTGGTGGTGCTGGTCTCCGGTGTGCTGTCTCCGACCGGCGTCGGTGCGGTCTGGATCGTGCTGCAGAGCCTGACGGTCGGCGGCTTCGCAGCCCTCCAGTACGTCGGGCTCAAGCGGATGTGAGCTCGTCCGGGTCGGGGCGGGGGACCTCAGGCCGTCGGCTTGCGCCATACGGAGATGTGCTTGCCGGAGTCATCGGTGAACGGTGACCCGTCCCAGTCCGCGACGCGGCGTTCCAGGTCCAGTCCGGCGATACGGGCCATCAGGTCGAGCTCCGCCGGCCAGGCGTACCGGTGGCGGGAGTTGCCCCGGCGGTAGCGGCCGTCCTCGCCGTCGCGGGTGAAGTGGTGCGAGACCAGGATCTGCTCGACCAGGTCGAAGGTGTCGAAGCCGAGATGACGGTCGGACACGTCGAACGGCACCGCGGTCTGGCCGGGCGGCAGGAACCGCAGGGGCGGCACGACCAGTTCGATGACGAACCGGCCGCCGGGCGCGAGATGGCGGGCCGCGTTGCGGAAGCACTCGACCTGCTCGTCCTGGGTGAGCAGGTTCGAGATGGTGTTGTAGACGAGGTAGACCAGGGTGAATTCGCCGGGGACCACGGTGGTCGCCATGTCCCCGATGACCACCGGGAGGGTCGCCTCGTCCGCCTTGCGGCGGAGCACCTCCGCCATGGGCTCGGACAGTTCGATGCCCGTCACGGGCACCCCGCGTTCCCTCAGCGGCACGCCCACGCGTCCGGTACCGATGGCGAACTCCAGGGCCCGTCCGTCCCCGGCGAGTTCGGCGAGGAAGTCGAGGGTGGGTTCGAGGACGGCGGGCGAGGAGTTCTCGGCCTCCTCGGCGTCGTAGCGGTCGGCGGTCGCTCGGGTCCACAGTTCGCTGGTCGTCACGGGCGACCACTGTGCCGCGAGCCCGGAGGCCCTGTCGACGTGATTTCCTGCGGCCGGCTCCCCTGCGCAGGTGTACGGCTGCCGCCCCGGACTCCAACGGCTCCAGCTCTTCGGGGTGTTGTCAGTGCCCCCTGCCACGATGGTCACCATGACCGTCCACCTGCTCTCCGACATCGAACAGGCCCTCCGCGACAGTTGGAGCGCCGAGACCTGCACTCCGGAGTACCGGGACCGCTGGAGTCCGGACAATCCGGCGCGGGACCAGTGCGGGGTGACCGCCATGGTGGTCAACGATCTGCTCGGCGGGGAGCTAATTCGGGGCGAGGTGCGTGTCGACGGCGTGCGCGTCGACTTCCACTGGTGGAACCGGCTGGGGATGGGCGTCGAAGTCGATCTGACCCGGGAGCAGTTCGGGCCCGAGGAGGTCGTCGTGGGCGGTGACGTCATAGTCCGGCCGCCTGTCGGCGAGTGGGGGCGGCTTCAGGATGAGTACGCGATCCTGCGCGACCGGGTCGCGGCGAAGCTCGGGCGGAGCTGAGCGCGAAGTGCCGCGTCCCACCTGATCCGTGGCCGATCCGTGCCCCGCCGGGTCGGCCGAAATTCCCCTCGTACGCACTACGGTGGGCCCACACCGTCCGTCTGCTTCCAGGGCAAGGAGATCGAGGAGAGCGATCATGGGTGAGTCTCTGAAGACCTTCGTCGGCGGTACCGAGGTCGACGTGCCCAACAGCATCCCGGACATCCGGGCCGCGCTGCCCGAGGAGAGACGCGAGGAGTTCGATCTCGCGATCAACGAGGCCGGTGTGCACGAGATTCAGGCCGTGATGCGGCACTGGATGCTGGAGGCCGTTCCCGATCCCGAGGCCGAGAAGATCCTGGACCGGCTGGCGCAGGACGAGGCCGAGAGGCGGAGCGTCGCTTGAGCTTCCGCATCTCCTACGCACCGCCCGCCGACGACACCCTGGCCAAGATGCGCGGCGGCGAGTCCTTCCGGGACGAGATGGCCCGCACCCTCGGCGAGGAGCCGTACGGCCACGCCTCCTCCGCCGTCAAGAGCGAACGGGACCGGCGCGAGGCGACCGTCTCCGGGGCCATCGTCCTCTACTACGTCTCCCGGTCCGTCCTCACCGTCACCGTCGTCCGGCTCGTGCCCCTGCCCTGAGCGAGAAACGCAGGGTCGCTCAGGGCAGGGGCACCACATCCGTACGTCAGGCGAGCTTCTTGTCCTGAGCCGCCACGACCTCCGTCGGCACCTCGAACTTCACGCCGCCGCCCGCCGCCGCCAGGTTGAAGGCGAAGAACGTCGCCACGGAGCCTTCCTTGCGCAGCGCCACCAGCTTGAACGGGGCCTGGTCGCCGCCGTCGTCGGAAGTGACCGTCCAGGCCGCGGACTCGTCGCCGCCGGTGACCTTCTCCTCGGTGACCGAGGCGAACTTCGTCGTCGTACCGGCGACCGTGGCGGTGAAGCCGCCCGCGCAGTCCGCCGCGGCCTTCTTCAGCGCGGCGAACGCGTCCGGGCCCGCCGTGCCCTCGTACGAGTTCAGCGCGACGAACGTGGACGTCAGGTTGAAGGCGTCCTTGAACGCGTCCTCCGCCCCGCCCTCCGCCAGGTCCTCCAGCGACTTCTTGCCGTCGGTCTTCTTCGGCTCGTCGATCACCTTGCGCTTCGTGGTGGCCACCGAACCCTTCTGCGCCACGCCGTACATGGCGTGGGCGACCGGCAGGCACTCCTTCTTGTCGACGGTCACGCCGTCGGCCGGAACCTCGTCGTCCGGACCGGCCTTGGTGACCTTGCGGCCCTCCACATCGCCCTGGGCGAGCGTGGCCTTCTCCAGCTCGGCGGCGGTGAGCGCCTTGGCCGGGGCCTTCGGGGCCGAGCTGCTACCGCCCGCGGCGCCCTTGTCGTCCTTCCCGTCCTTGGCGTCGGCGTCCGACGAGCCGCCACAGGCAGTGACCATCAGGGCAAGAGCGGCCGCGGAGGCGGCGAGGGCGGTACGGCGTACGGCAGTGGCGCGCATGGTTCTTCTCTCCGGTTCGGGGAGCGACCGCCCCTCCCTCGCGCGGCACTTCGACGCCGTCTGGGACGGGCCGTCGCAGTGATCCACACTTTACGATCGAACCTGTGAGCGATGAGCGGTCCGGAGATCCCCTCCCGCGATCGTGATTCCGCTGTGATCATCCTGTGAACGCACTGTGTGGAAGCGCAGTACAACCCTCCGGTTCACCCTCGGCGAGACCCTCCGGCGCAAGCCCGCCGCCGCCTTCCGAAAGGGCGTCATCCGCGTGTCCGACCAGGCCTCCGTCACTCCTCTCGCCCGCGTTCTCGACGCCCTCGGGGTCCGCGAACGCGACATAGCCTCGCGCGCCACCCTCACCGGCGGCACATACAACACCGTCACCCGCGTCACCCTCGCCGATGGCCGTGACTGGGTGGTGAAGACGCCTCCGCCGCACACCGCCGGCCTGCGGTACGAACGCGATCTCCTCGTCAACGAGGTCGCCTTCTACACCGCCGCCGCGCAGGCAGGAGGTCCCGCGATCCCCCGTGTCATACGCAGCGAGGCGGATCCGGCCTCGCCGAGCGGGCCCTACCTGGTCATGACCGCCCGTCCGGGCCGCCCCTGGCACGAGGCCGGCATCACGGCGGAGTCCGGCGACGCGCCTCGGCTGCGCGCCGAACTCGGCGAGATCGTCGGACGGTTGCATGCGGTGACCGCCGCTGTCGAGCACGGTCCCGGATTCGGACCCGGCCCCGGATTCCGCCCCGGACCCGGTTTCGGCTATCCCGCCGAGCCGTTCGGGCCGCTCGCCCCCACGTGGCGTACCGCGTTCACGGCGATGACCGAGGCCGTGCTCGCCGACGCCGAGACCTACCGGGCCCGGCTGCCGTACCCCGTCCCCCGGATCCGTGCGGTGCTGGCGGGCGCGGCCCACGTCCTGGACGAGGTCGCCCGGCCCGCCCTCGTGCACTTCGACCTCTGGCCGGGAAACCTGCTGGTCACCGGGGAGCCCGGCGCCCGCGCCCTCGGCGGGATCATCGACGGCGAGCGGATGTTCTGGGGCGACCCGGTGGCCGACTTCGTATCGCTCGCGCTCTTCGGGGACATCGAGCGGGACCGGGACTTCCTCGACGGCTACGCGCGATCCGCCGGGGAGGAGGTGGAGTTCACGGACTCGTTGCGGACCCGGCTCGCCCTGTACCGCAGCTACCTCTACCTCATCATGCTCGTCGAGACCGTGCCCCGCGACGTCGGCACCGAAGCCGCGGACGAGACCTGGGAGTTGGTCGCGCCCCACCTCGTCGACGCCCTGGACGCGGCCAACCGGTAGAACCTCAGCGCACGCGCACGCCGCGCTGCGCCTCGTACAGGTTGACCGGCCGGACCGCCTCCGGACTCCCGTACGCCTCCAGGCGGGTGTGCAGGTCACCGGTGAAGTCGGGGACGTCGATCTGGCCGAACTCCCTCACCTCGTTGATGCCCACGGTCGCGCTGTACGGGGCGAGGCCGTCGATCCTCATCAGCCCGGCCCGTTCGTTGGTGACCCGGATGTTCCAGTGCGTGAAGCGCGCCCCGAAGAGCGGGCCCGCGCTCGCGTCGCCGCCGTGGACGCCGTCGTTGTTCACCGTGATATCGGTGCGCACATTGGCGAACGGCATCCCCCGGTGCGAGTCGAACGTGCCCGTCTCCATCCGGCCGCGCGACCAGACGTTGTGGCTGGACAGGCCCTCGACGTTGATGCCGTGGAGCTGGGTGCCGGAGGGCGCGGGGGTGGTGCGGGCCGCGACGGTGAAGTCCTCGATCAGGTTGTCGTGCGAACCCTCGCGGCAGTAGTACGGGTGGTGCGCGCCGCGCCCCTCCACCTTCGTACGGCGCAGGGTGCAGGCGGACGCGCCGATCAGACCGAAGCCGTTGTCGACGTGCCGGACGGTGACGTCGTCGGCCCAGCAGTCGTACGCGCATTGGAACGCGAGGCCGTTGTACCCCTGGTCCAGCAGATGCGGGGCCTGCGGCTTCTCGACCGCCTCCAGCGTGAGGCCCTCGACGCCGGACCCGGTGAGCGGAGTGACGAGGGTCGTCAGCCGGGGGTCCCACTCGGGGCGCACATCGAGCGGAAGCGGGCGTTCCAGGGTGATCCGGCGGCCCTGTACGGCGGTGACGCGGACCGGCCATTCGTAGGGGACGTACGAGGTCAGCTTGGTCTTGTCGGCCCAGACGTACGCCCGCGCCCCGTCGCCGTCGCCCGCCATGTGCTGGAGCAGCGTGTGTCCGGGGTCGTCGGCGAGGCGGAGGAGGACGAGTCGGCCGGGCCGCAGCCGGCGGGCGTCGGGGACGGTGATCGTCCGGTCGCCCCGGCGGGCGGGGGCCGGGGCGGCGAGGGTGCGCCAGGCGTCGCGGCGGTTGCCGGTCCAGCCCTCGAAGGGCCACTCCCGGGCGCGGATCGCGTCGGTCAGCGAGGCCCAACGGTCCTTCGGGCAGAGCCAGATCAGCCCGCCGGCCCAGGACCAGCTGGACTTGTCGCCGCCGTAACGGCTGCCGTACGCGCCGATCAGCTCGGTGAGGCTGCGGGTCGCGTACAGCGTCGTCGCTCCGCTGCCCGCGCCGCGCAGCACGACGTCGCTGTGGCCGATGCGGATGATGTCGTCGATGCGGTACGTCCCGGCCGGGATGGTCACCGTGCCGCCGCCGCGCTCTCCGGCGGCGGCGATGGCGCGGTTGATCGCGGGCGCGGCGTCGGCCGATCCGTCGGGGCGGGCTCCGTGGTCGCGTACGACGTCGATGACGAGGCCGCGGGGGCGCTCGCCGGCGGAGGGGCGGCGCGGGAGCGGGGATCCCGCGCGGTAGCCCGCGCGGCCGATGAAGGGGATCTGGGGGTGGGTGAAGGGGGCGGCGGCGAACTCCCGCCAGAGGGCGGCGTCCCGGATCGGGCGTGCCGGATGCCCTGCGGACGGCGGGGCCGCCCCTGCGGAGGCGGCCCCGGAGGCAGTTCCGGAGGCAGTTCCGGAGGCGGTTCCGGTCACGGCGGCCGCCGCGACGGCCACGGCGCTGCCGAGGACCGCGCGTCTGCCGACGACACCCCGGCCGCCCTCCCGCACCTGTCCCTCCCGCGTCTGGCCCTCCCGCGTCTGGCCCTCTCGCCCCTGGCCCCGCCCACTCCCCTGATGTGTCGCCATACCCAAGCCGCCTTTCATGTATGTGAATGACGTTCATATGCGCGTTGGCGGCGAGCATGACATGACTCGGCGGCGCGGGGAAAGACCCGTGCGCCGCCGACAGAATGCCGAGAGAGTGCCGAGAAAATCAGGTCGAGGAAGCCGTCAGTCGCCGGACTTGGCCGGGCGCTGGATCAGGTGGCTGAACGCGTCCAGGTTCCGGGTGGACTCACCGCGCGACACCCGCCACTCGTACTCCTTGCGGATCGAGCTCGCGAAACCGAGCTCCAGGAGGGTGTTGAACGCCCCGTCGGCCGCTTCGAGCACCACGCCGAGCAGCCGGTCCAGCTCCTCGGCGGTGACCACCGACAGCGGCAGCTTGCCGACCAGATAGACGTCGCCGAGCGAGTCGATCGCGTAACTCACCCCGAACAGGCGGAGGTTGCGCTCTAGCAGCCAGCGGTGCACCTCGGCGTCGTTCTCGTCCGGGTGCCGGACGACGAACGCGTTGAGGGAGAGCGAGTGCTTGCCGACGATCAGCGAACAGGTCGTCGACAGCTTGCGGGTGCCGGGCAGCGTCACGACGTAGTTGCCGCGCTCCGGGCTCTCCCATCCGAGCCCGGCGTCGTTCAGCGTCGCCTCGATGACCTGGGCCGCTGCTGTTTCGTCGGGTACGTCAGCCATGCAGCGAGCGTACGACAGCCCGGTACGGGCGGCAGGAGGGGCCTCAGCCGTGGTGCGCCGTGGCCCGGCGGCGGTGGTCGCCGAGCGCGGCCGTGTACACCTCGGCGGTCGCCGACGCGGCCGTGTCCCAGCCGAAGGACTGGGCGTGCGCCGCGGCGGCCGCCCCCATCCGCTCGACCAGCTCCGGCGCGTCCGCGAACCGCCCGAGTGCGCGGGCGTACGCCTCCGGCTCGTGCCCCTGCACCAGGAAGCCGCTGGCCCCGTCGCGCACCGCCACCGGCAGCCCGCCCACCGCCGCCGCGACCACCGGGGTGCCGGTCGCCTGGGCCTCTATGGCGACCAGACCGAAGGACTCGCTGTACGACGGCATGACCAGCACCGACGCGGCCCGGAACCAGTCGGCGAGCCGGTCCTGACCCACCGGCGGGTGGAACCGTACGACGTCGGCGATGCCCAGGCGGGCGGCCAGCTTCTGGAGCCCCTCGGGCTTGGCGAGCCCGCTGCCGCTGGGGCCGCCGACCACCGGTACGACGATGCGGGACCGCAGCGACGGGTCCCGGTCCAGGAGCACGGCCACCGCGCGCAGCAGCACGTCCGGGGCTTTCAGCGGCTGGATGCGGCCCGCGAAGAGCGGGATCAGCGCGTCCTGCGGCAGACCGAGCCGGGCCCGTGCGGCGGCCCGGCCGTCGGCCGGGCGGAAGCGGTCCAGGTTGACGCCGGGGTGCACGACGGCGACCGCGGCGGGGTCGGCGTCGTAGAAGCGGACGAGTTCGTCGGCCTCCTCGGCGGTGTTGGCGATCAGCCGGTCGGAGGCGTTCACGATCTGGGTCTCGCCGATGACGCGGGCGGCCGGCTCCGGGGTGTCGCCCTCGGCGAGCGCGGCGTTCTTCACCTTGGCCATGGTGTGCATGGCGTGCACGAGCGGCACGCCCCAGCGCTGGGCGGCGAGCCAGCCGACCTGGCCGGAGAGCCAGTAGTGGGAGTGCACGAGGTCGTAGTAGCCGGGGCGCTGACCGGCCCAGGCCTGCATCACGCCGTGCGTGAAGGCGCAGAGCTGGGCGGGCAGGTCCTCCTTGGCCAGGCCCTCGTACGGCCCGGCGTCGACGTGCCGGACCAGGACTCCGGGGGCCAGCTCGACCTCGGGGGGCAGGGAGCCGGTGGTCGCCCGGGTGAAGATCTCGACCTCGATGTTGATGGCGGCGAGGCGCTTGGCCAGCTCGACGATGTAGACGTTCATCCCGCCCGCGTCGCCCGTGCCGGGCTGGTGCAGCGGGGACGTGTGGACGGAGAGCATCGCGATGCGGCGCGGCTTGCGGGAGACCCCGGAGAAGCCTCCGGGGAACCTGCGGCGCGTGGCCGACCGGGTGGAACCGAGCCGGGAGACGTACTGGCTCACCTCGTCGGTCCTCCTCATTCGGGGCATGCTGGGGAGAGGGCACGCGGGCCCTCCGAAGGGCGAGAACAGCGGAATCCCACCTTTCATTTCCGGCTTTGCCAAATCATTACGTTGCCGGGCGGCGCGTCGTCCGGCGCGGGCGGGGCCGCCGGCTCGCGCCCGGCACGGGCGGCTCCTCCGGCCCGGGCAGCTTCTCCGGCCCGGGCAGCTTCTCCGGCCCGGGCGGCTTCTCCGGCCCGGACGCGTCGCCGGTCACGACCCCGGTCCGCCGGGCATCCGTCCCGTACCGCCCCGTCGCATACGCTCGACCCATGCGCCAGCGCCCCATCGGCACCGCCACCCGCGGGACCACCAACCCGAACCGGCTGCGCCGCATGGACCGCTGGATCGCCGACGCGCACGGCCCCGCCCTGCGCCGCGCCGGGACGCCCGTGGCCGTCGATCTCGGGTACGGGGCGACCCCCTGGACCGCCGTCGAGCTGCTGGACCGGCTGCGCACCGCCGAGCCGCGCACCGTGGTGGCGGGCATCGAGATCGACCCGGAGCGGGTCGCGGCGGCGAAGCCGTACGAGCGCGAGGGCCTCACCTTCGTGCACGGCGGCTTCGAGGTCCCGCTGGAGGTCCGGCCCCTGCTCATCCGGGCGGCGAACGTGCTGCGCCAGTACGACGAGGACCAGGTCGCCGAGGTCTGGGCACGGCTGTGTTCCCGACTCGCCCCGGACGGACTCCTGGTGGAGGGGACCTGCGACGAAATCGGACGCCGGCACGTCTGGGTGGCCCTGGGGCCCGAGGGTCCGCGCACGGTCACCTTCGCGACCCGGCTCGGCTCGCTGGAGCGCCCCTCCGACCTCGCGGAACGGCTGCCGAAGGCGCTGATCCACCGCAATGTGCCGGGCGAGCCGGTCCACGCGTTTCTCCGGGACTTCGACCGGGCCTGGGCGGCGGCCTCCCCGTACGCCTCGCTCGGCGCACGGCAGCGCTGGATCGCGGCGGTGCGGGCGGTGGCGGCCGACTGGCCGGTGGTGGACGGGGTACGGCGGTGGCGCCAGGGGGAGATCACCGTGGAGTGGGACGCCCTGCGGCCCGACAGCCACTGAACGCTTGCCCGGAGGGGCGCAGTTCGCCCGCTCCGGAAACACCGAGGAACACCGAGGAACACCGAGAAACATCCTGGACCGTCCGGGAACGCCACAGGGCCACCATTCGTCCCAGTGAGGGGGACCTCGCGGGACGTCGTGCGAGCCGGGGCTGTCGGCGAAGTGGCCCCGTGCGGGCGATATGTGACGCGTCAGGTGCCGTCGGGCTCTGTTGCTTTGGAGGGCGGCATGGCACGATCGCGACGTCGCCCAGAAGTTACTGACGGTAAGTCAGATACGCGCCCGGAGGGGGAGCTCGTGAACCGACGCCACTGTGCCACTGCCGCCATCACGCTGGTCTGTGCGCTGGCCCTGCTGACGTCCACGGGCCAGGCCATGGCCGCCCCCGTTCCGGACCCCTCGCCCTCCCCTTCCGCTTCCTCCTCCCCCGCCGGCTCGCCGCCCCGCTACTCCAACGCGGATCTCGAAAAGGTCCGCGAGCAGATCGAGACGCTGTACCGGAAGGCGGGCGCGGCGACGGACGCGTACAACCTCGCCGAGGAGCAGACGAAGAAGCAGTCCGGCGAGATCGTGAAGCTGGCCAAGGCGATCGTCGACGGCCAGGCGCGGATCGCCGCGCTGAAGGACCGGGCCGGCGCCCAGGCCCGCGAGCAGTACCGCAACGGCGGCCTGCCGCCCGGCGCGCAGCTGGCCCTGAGCAACGACCCGAAGCTCTTCCTGGACGGGATCAACAAGGTCCACCAGAGCCAGCAGGCCTCCAAGTCGCTCCTGACCGAGCTGAACCAGACGCAGCAGGACCTGGAGACGTACACCCAGGACGCCAGCGCCAACTGGGAGAAGCTGGAGACGAACCGGGTCAAGCAGGCCAAGGCCAAGAAGAAGATCAACTCCCAGATCAAGGCGGCGGAGAAGCTCGAATCGCAGCTGGAGAAGAAGGAGCGCGACCGGCTCCTGCAGCTGGAGCGGGACGCCGCCGACAAGGCGCAGACGGACTGGCTCTCCTCCGGCGCGGTCAAGGACGTCAGCGGCGAGGCGAGCGCGGCCGGAGCGGCGGCGGTGGCCTTCGCTACGGCCCAGATCGGCAAGCCGTACGTCTGGGGAGCGGAGGGCCCGGCTTCGTACGACTGCTCCGGCCTGACGTCCCAGGCCTGGCTGGCGGCGAAGCGGCCGATCCCGCGCACCTCGCAGGAGCAGTGGCGGCTGCTGCCGCGTATCGACATCCAGGACATGCGCCCCGGCGACCTGATCATCTACCACGCCGACGCCAGCCATGTCGGGATGTACGTCGGCGACGGCGCGATCGTCCACTCCCCGCGCCCCGGCCGCAACGTCACGCTCGCGGGCGCGGGCTCGATGAAGATCCTCGGCGTGGTCCGCCCGGACAAGTAGGACGGGGCAGCACGCGGAGGACCGGACCACGTGAGCGGGGCCACGTGAGCGGGGCCACGCCGCCGTTCACGGGCGCGTGATGTTTGTCATGGGCGCTTCCCCGCCCGTACGGCGGCCCATCGCGCCGGATCCGTGTCGGGACGCGGCTTATGACGGCGCATATGACGGGGGCCGGTTCCCGTGCGCCATTCCGTTCCCCCGCCGCGGACCGCTATCGTCCCCGACTGGCGGATCGTCGATCGTCGACCCGCCGCGCCCTCGGGGGGAGGGAAGGAAACCCGAACCGATGCCCGTACCCGTACCGCAGCAGCGATCCGTTCCCGCTGCGGAGACCTCGCACGGCGACCTCACCCTGCTGGTGATCGAGGACGACCCGGCGGGCACCACCATCACCGTCCCCGAGCTCTCGGCAGCGGCCGGGACCCGGGTCCGTATCCGTACCGCCCGCAATCTCACCGAGGCCGCCCGGCTGCTCACCGACGACGTCGACTGCATCCTGCTGGACCTGGCGCTGCCGGTCACCGGCTCCGGGGCCGAGCCGGCCGAGCCCGGCTCCGAGCGGGCCGAGCCGCTCTCCGAGCGCGCCGACGAGCTGGCGGCCCTCACCCACGTACTGCGCATCGCACCGCTGCACGCGGTCCTCGCGCTGACCGCGCAGGACGACACGGAGCTGGCGGCCGAGGCGGTACGCGTCGGGGCGCAGGACTACCTCTTCCGGGGCGAGCTGGACGCGCGCGTCCTGAGCCGCGCCATCCGCTACGCCGTGGAGCGCAAGCGCGCCGACATCGCCCAGCACCAGCTGACCGAGTCCCGGCTGCGCGCCCAGGAGAACGCCCGCCTGGAACGCGGCCTGCTGCCCACCCCGCTGCTGGACGGCTCCGGGCTGAGCTTCGCCGCCCGCTACCGACCGGGCCGCAGCCGCGCCCTCCTCGGCGGCGACTTCTACGACGTCGTCCGCACCCCGGACGGCACGGTGCACGCGATGATCGGCGATGTCTGCGGACACGGCCCGGACGAGGCGGCGCTCGGCGTCGAGCTGCGGATCGCCTGGCGGGCGCTGACCCTGGCCGGGCTGTGCGGGGACGAGCTGCTCTCCACGCTCCAGCAGGTGCTGGAGCACGAGCGGCAGAGCGAGGAGATCTTCGCGACGCTCTGCACGGTCGACATCGCGCCCGACGGGCGACGGGCCGGGCTCTGCCTGGCCGGCCACCCCGCACCGCTGCTCGCCCGCCACGGCCGGCCCGCCCGGCTGCTCCCGTACGAGGACGGCGGCCCGGCGCTGGGGCTGCTGCCGCGGGCCCGGTGGCCGCGCCGGCAGGTGGAGCTGGGCGGCGCGTGGAGCCTGATGATGTACACCGACGGGCTCATCGAGGGGCGCGTGGGGACCGGCGGCAGCGAGCGGCTCGGCCAGGACGGCATGGTCGCGATGGTCAACAGCCGGCTGGAGCAGGGCCTGGCGGGCGAGGAGCTGCTGGAGGCGGCCGTCGCCGAGGTGCGGGAGCTGAACGGCGGCGAGCTGACGGACGATGTGGCGGTCCTGCTGCTGGGCCGCGATCCGGAGCGGATACGACGATGGGGCGGCAGCGCACCGCGCTCCCGCCCCGTGTCCGTCGACCGGCCGCCGTCCCCGCCCGCGAGGGCGGCGCGGGCTCAGCGCCCGCCGTTGTAGGGACCGTACGGGCCGTCGCTGCTGGAGCCGCCCCTGCGGCCACCGCCGCCACCCGAGACCTCCTTGAGCGCCGGGCGCACGTCGACCATGAACACGATCGACGCGACCACGCCGGCGATCTGGAGGAAGAAGAGCGAGGTGGGAAGCAGGTTCACAGCGACGGCGATGCCGAGGATGATCAGCCAGAAGGACTTCTTCTTCTTGTCGGCGGCACGGTAGGCGTCCTCACGGGCGGTCGCCGCGAAGACGAACGCGACCACGGCCAGCACCAGCATCGCCAGATAGAGCAGCTGGAGAATCGTGCCGAATCCTGAGAGCAACATGCTGTGTACCGCCTAGTGAGTGGATGAGCGCCCTGCGGCCGAGAGGGCCAAGGTACCGGGACAACGAGCCGGCCACCCGTAAAGGTGCCCGCCCCGCGTCCCGGTCACGCGTACCGCGTCCCGGAACGACCCGTGGGGGTCACTTGCCGTCGGTCGGCGGGGTCTTCCTGGCCGCGGGCTTGCGCGGCGCGGGCGTCTTCTTGGCCGGCGCGGCCTTGGCCTCGGCGGACTTCACCGGGGCGGCGGGCTTGGCCTCGGCGGGCACGGCCTTCGTCGCGGCGGGCTTCACCGGGGCGACGGGCGAGGCCTTCGTGGCGGCGGGCTTGGCGGCGGGCGCGGCCTTGGGGCTCGCCTTCGGCTGGCTCTTCGGCTCGGCCTCGACGACGGCGGCGATCTCGACGATCTCCTCCGCGGTCTCCCCGCGCCAGGTCCGTACGGTCTGCTCGCCGTGCTCGGCGACCTTCTCGTACGTCTCCCGGGCCTTGATCGCGTACTCGGCGGCCACGCCCACACTGCGCAGCGCCAGGTCCTGAGCGCTCTCGCCCAGCTTCTTCAGGTCGGCGGCGTCGAACGAACCGAACACCTCGGTGACCTTCGCCTGCACGGTGGCCTGGGCCTCCTTGGCCTGCGTGGTCACCTTCTCCTGCACGGCCTTGGGGTCGGTGTTGCGCACGGCGTCGATCCGCTCGGGCGCCTCGGCCCGCAGCTGCTCGATCAGCGCCGGAACCTTGCGCGCCTGCTGCACGGCCAGGTCGGCCGTACCGGCGGCGAAGTAGAGGGGGGTGGGGTCGGTGAGGGTCTTGCGCAGGTCATCGGTGATGGCCATGACTGTGGTCCTCCCGGATCATCAGGTCCAGCTGCTAGCTGTGAGGGTCTTGGTCTTCGGTGTCGGTGACGTCCGTACCGGCGTCGTCGCCGTTACGGGGCCCGGCATCGCGGCCCGTGCGGGCGTCGGCATCGACATCCGCCTTCGGATCCGCAGTCCCGTCCGCCTTGACGTCCACCTCGACGTCCGCGTCGGGCCCGGGGGCGTAGCCGTTCTCGCGGCGGAAGGAGTCGTAGATCTGCAGCAGAACGTTCTTCTGCCGCTCGTTGATCGACGGATCGGCCAGAATGACCGCCCGCGTCTCCAGCTCCTCCCGCTCCCGCTCGTCGAGGATCCCCGCACGTACGTACAGGGTCTCGGCCGAGATCCGCAGCGCCTTGGCGACCTGCTGGAGCACGTCCGCGCTGGGCTTGCGCAGACCTCGCTCGATCTGGCTGAGATACGGGTTCGACACCCCGGTGGCATCGGCGAGCTGCCGCAGCGAGAGCTGCGCTGCACGGCGCTGCTCCCGCAGGTACTCACCGAGATTGCCGACGTTGAGTGATGCCATGACTCGATAGTGCAACACCCTTGCTAACTATTGCAAGCACATGCTTGCAATAGTGTCGCGCGCCACGCCCGTCTTCTCGTGTGACTCGCAGCGATAACTGTCACTTCGCAGGGATTTCTGTCACCAGTCGCCCGTAGTCGCCGAGCGGTAATCCCCCAAGCCCTGGCTGTGTGAGCCACTAGGTTCGTGTGCGTGGAGACACGGGGGCAGAGGTATCGGTATGTGGGTCCGCCTGAGCTGAAGGAGCTCGTCCGGACGGGTGGTGAAGGGCGGAGCATCCGCTCAGCGGCGGACTTTGGCGAGTGGGTCTCGGCGCTGACCCTGGACGAGTTGGCCGAGCCGTTCACGTTCGTCGTCGATGGCGGCGGAGTGCTGCGACTGGCTCCGCGCCGCAGTGAACACGTGGTGTGTGCCGGCGGCGGAGAGGTGCTGAGCGCCGGTGAGATGAGCTTCCGTGAGGAGTCCGGGCGGTGGGTGGTCGAGGAGGTCAGCAACCAATCGACCGGCTACTGCCCGGACATCAGCTCATGGCCCGCCGTGGCCGAGGCTCTGGATCGGATCGGGATCCATCGACCGCCCGGATTCACGCACGAGGTCGTCTTTCGCCGATGCCACTCCTGCCGGGAGCTCAACATCGTGCGGGAGGAGGACTTCGTATGCGTCTTCTGCGGCGAGGATCTGCCGCGGGAGTGGAACGTCGGGGAGCCCGGGTGACCGGTCAGACCGCGAAGATCGCATCGCCTTGCGAGTGCGGCAGCATGGCGATGCGGCAGGTGAACCAGTTCATCCTTCACGATGAGTTGTGGTGGGATTCGGAGTTCTCTTGCGGGTCCTGTGGCACCTACCTGTGCGAACACGCTGGTCCGGAACCAGCACCTGATGATGTTCGGGAGGCTCTCCTCACGGCGCACGGGTCCGTCAGGCTGCGGTTGGTTGGCTCGGTTCCCAGTCTCGTCCCAGCTTTGAAGGTCTTTCGGGAGGTCTCAGCGGCCTCGTTGTCGCGGGCTCGTGAACTGGTCGGGGAACTGACCCACGATGGTCTGGTGGGGACGTTGTCGGAGATGGAGTTCCTGAAGGCCCGGCTGCAGACGCGTGGAGTTCCCGTCGACGTCGATCGGTAACTGTCCCTGGCGGACTGAACCGGAGCGCTCCAGCGCTGGAATCGATCTTGAGCTTGGGCTGTGGCCCACAATGATCAGATGTCTGCCGTCGGGACCTGGTAGAACCGAGTCCCGGTGGCACTTGGGCCACGAAGCTCTGGGGGGGGGCGGTATGTCGGGACCGGCAATTGGACTGTGGCTCTTCGAACCACGCGGGTTCGCGGACATCCTGGCCGATGTGGTCCCGTGGTTGGAGACCTTCTGCGAGCCGGTGGAGGCCAAGGCCAGCGGTGACGTGGATTTCTGGGTGCGAGACGGTTCGGCCCTGGGCCTGCAGGCCTTCGACCCGGCCGGCGTCGGCGTGTTCTTCCTGTCGGAGGACGAGGAGATCCCTGCCGAGGACGAGGACTACTCGGGTTTCTCGCGGCCACCAGTGCAGGGGCTGATCCTCGGCGCCGGCTGCTCGGGCCCGGTGAACCACGTGCTGCTCGGCCACCTGACGCTCGCTCTCGGCCGCCGTCTCGATGCGCTGGTCGATTTCGACGGCCTCTTGGGTGGTCACCGCACCACGGGAGAGGACACGAGCAACGAGGCAGTCCTGGCCCGGGCGAGAGCACTGGCATCAGAGCTCCCGGGAAGGCTCGTGGAGGTCTCCTATGACACCGGCGGTGGGGACCGGTGGCTTCGACATGTCGGAGACGTGGAGTTCCTGGAAGCCTGGCTGCAACATCCCGACTTCCACTTGATCAAGTAGCGCTTTAGCGTCGATTGTCGCGTCCCGGCTCACGGTGCAGGTCGCCACTCGCGGTCGCGTGCTGTCGCGTACTGGTGGATTCCCTCGATGGTGGCGGGAGTCGTGTGGGTGAGGAGGAACCTCAGTGGCGGGGAGTTCCTCGGAGAGTTGCGCATCCTGTCGCCCTCAGCTTTCACAGGGCCCTGAACCTTCTGCAGATGTGCATGGATCGGAGCGAGTTTTTCCAAAGCTCGTAGGTCAGTGCCCTTCAAGATCTGGTGGGCAATGCTGGTCGCTGCCACGTAGGCCCGGGAGTCGGGGGCGGGGCCAGTCAGCACGTGAAGGTAGTGGAACTTGCCTCTGACCGCGTGCAGGCGGCCCCTAAGGTCTTCCCTCAGCTGAGCGTCGCGCTCAAGGATTCGGGCGTGTTCGTCACTGAGGGCAAGGTCTCGGGCTGCTGGCCAGGTCAGGGTGATGAGGCCGGCGACGGTGTGCAAGTCGATGAAGTACTGACTGGTGTCGATCATCCAGCCAACGTTTCCCACTTCTCGTGGGCCGTCGGGCCCCAGAGCGATAAGCAGTTCTCTCTGAAGCGCGAGGGCTGTTTCGAGGAAGGCTTCGCTGCAGGTGGGTGGGCGGCTTTGGTGATGGCGGGCGCCGCAGACCGGGGCATCGAGGCGACCCGGCCGGCCTTCGACGACGGTGCGGCACTGGTTGGGGTGGAGGTCTTCGTCCTTGATTCGGGGGATGAGGGAGACGCCCTGGGCCTCCAGGCCGGGATGTCCACATTCGAAGCAGTTATGGCGGAGCAGGCAGGCAGGCAGGCAGGCAGTCCCGGATACGGCCACTCCATCTCCGGTCCCCACTCCGGCCGCATCGGCAGCGGCAGCATCACGTCCCGCAGCATCATCGCCGCGTCCACTGCGGTGTCCGACACCAGAGTGAGCCGGAAAGCGCAGAGCGAGTGGGTGAACACATCCAGCGCGAGGGTCAGGTGGGCCCTGACCGGCTCGCCGAAGACACCTTCGCGGACCATCGCCGGCAGCACCGTGGTGTCCAGGGCGACCACCTGCCCGGGACGGTCGACCAGCACATGCCCGGACCGTACCGGCAGATCAGCCGCCCCCAGGTTGCGCGGCCGTGCCCCGCTGGGGCCAAACCACTCGTGCCAGACCTGCCGCAGCGTGTTGTAGGACGGGACGTGCAGGTCGGGCCCGTAGGTCTCTCGTACGTACTGATGGATCAGGCGGGTGCGGGTGGCCATCCCGACCCGGGATCGGCCCTGCAGTTCGGCGTGGACCGCGAAGATCGCTTCCCGGATCTCCGGGCCGATGCTCGGGCGGCGCCCGCCCGGCCGCAGCCACCGGTCATCGGCGCATCCGATCAGCCCGGACCGCTCACGGCCACGCTCCCAGCGGATCAGCGTGCGGTATCCGACCCGATCCAGTCCCAACAGCCGGGCCTCCTGCCGGTCCATCGCTGCCAGCTCGGCGACCTTGGCCCACCGTCGCTCGGTCAGCGTGGTGATGGCCGGGTCGTAGCACGGCCTCGGCTCTCCCGGCCTGGGATCCTCCGAATTCCCGCTACGGAACCCAGTGCCCACCTCCAGCAGGTGGGCCATTCGTAGCCGGACCAACTCCAGCTTCCCCGGCGGAAGATCAGCCACGGACGCGGGCTGCCGCCCGCGGTCCGGGCCGTCGGCCGCTGTGCGCGAGGACGGCCGACAAGTCGGATGGTTGACGAGGAACCGGAAGGTCAGCTGCTGACGGGCTCCCGCCGGATCGCGTACTACAACCCGTCCCAGATGGGGCTCATGCCGTTCGACAGTCCACTCCACCCCGTCCAGGACGAGCCCGGCCCCCGGAGCGAGATCAAGCGCCAGCCGAGGATTCACAGGGCCTCATCTGCGGGCTCGACCAGCGAGCGGTCACTCAGCGGGACAGAGAGATCGATACCGAGGGAACGGTGCCAGAGCTGGTGCAGCAACTCCGCCCGAGCAAGCACCGGAACCGTGGAGGCGGCCACGAGTTCCCCGAACGTCACCCGGGCCCGGGCCCGTTCCAGAAGGTCCGCCCGCAGCCCGAGCGGATCGGGCAGCGGGCGGCGCTGGCAGGACAAAGCGTCCAGCCCGGTGAAGACGTGCCGCCTCCAGCCTGCGGCCACTACGTATTCCCAGCCGCAAGCCAGAGCCATCTCAAAGGCGGCGGCGAACGACTCGACATCCTTCGCGCGCACCCGGTCGAGCGGGCGGACATCGATCAGACACACCCCGGCCCGGGACAGCACCAGGAAGTCCGGAACATGGACACGCGGCCCGCCGCCGGTCCGGAACTGCAGCTTCAAGGGCTGCGGGACCACCTCCCGCACCTGGCCGGCGAAGTCCAGCGCAAGCAGGACCTTCGCTTCCTCCAGATTCTCGAAGCCGTGATGCCGCCCTGTGCTCACCATGTACTGAAGCCCAGGCCGGTGACGCTGCCGCCGATGCCACGAGAACCAGCGAACCGGCCCGACCCAGGGAAGCTGAACCTGAGCAAGGTCCCGAACCGGCACGATCAGTTCGCCGCCTCCGAGGTTCAAGGTGGCCGCCCAGCGACGAGTCCAGCCATCCGAGAGATCCAGATCCTGACGTCCGGAAGCAACCGACACCCGTAGGAGCAAGTCGTCCCAGCGGCAGCGGTGCGGCCACACCGCCCCCGCCTCAGGGGCTGCCGCAGGCAGCAGTCCGTACTCATCGGCCATGCCTTCAAGCAAACGCACGCCCACGGCGCCCCCACCAGCGCGCTTCGAAATTGGTGACAACCCGACTGCGAACACGAACCTTGTGACAACTAGGCCGAGCATTTGGTGACAACCATCGCTGCGAACGTGACCGAGAAGGCCAGGTCAGGCCTCTCGCTCGGTGACAGTTATCGCTGCGAGTCACATCTCGTGAGCGCCCACGGGTCAGGGGCGGGCGCGACGGCCGCCCCCGACCGGCTCCGGCTACCGCTCCTGGCGCTTACTCACGTGCGACGCGGCGGTCATGCCGGCGCCGTAGGTGAATGCGAGGACAGCACCGCCGGACGCCATGGCGGTGAGGGGGGACTGGCCGAGAGCGACGCAGCCGATCCCCGCGATCAGCCCGGCGATGACCGATGCCAGCGCGATGACGACAACGTGATACACGCGGTGATCGCAGGTAGAAGTGGTGGCAGACAAGCAGGGCCCTCCCGTACTCCGTCGGAGCGCCGTCACCTGGATCAGGGCAGGACCGAGCCCGCGCCGGATGCACGTCACAGCGTCGCCGCCCGTCGGGCGTCGCAACAGGGGAGCGTCGGCCAGACGCGCCTATTGGTCCTCTGCCGGAGCGTTGCAACAGTTGGCCGTCATCACCGATGCACCTTGCCTCTCAAGGATCTCGTCAACTACCTCCACAGTAGCCAGCACCACTGACATTCCGACCGGTTGGAGCCGTCGGTCGGGTTCAGCGAGGCGCGAGGAGGCAGAACTCGTTGCCTTCCGGGTCGGCCAGGATCGTCCAGGAGATCGCGGAACGGTCGAAGTCGGGGTCGGTGGCGCCCAGTGCGCGCAGTCGGGCCGCTTCCGCGGCGAGGTCGTCACCGGGGTAGGGGCGGACGTCGAGATGGACGCGGTTCCACCCGCTCTTGGTGTCGGGAGTACGAAGGAACTCCAGGTAGGGCCCGACGCCTTTGGCGGAACGCATGGTCGCGCGGTCGTCGGTGACTTCGTGCAGCGTCCAGTCCATCGCCTCGCCCCAGAACCGGGCCATCTCCCGTGGGTCGGCGCAGTCCACCACCACCGCGGCGATCGGCCCGGTGTCCCGGTAGACCGGACGGGGCTCCAGGACGCAGAACTCGTTGCCTTCCGGATCGGCCATGACCGTCCAGGGAACGTCGCCCTGCCCCACATCGGCGAGCGTCGCGCCGAGTCCCTTCAGCCGCTCGACCAACTCCGCCTGATGGGCCGCCGATGTGGTGGCCAGATCGAGGTGCACGCGGTTCTTGGCCGTCTTGGGTTCCGGGCGGGCGATGAGGTCGATGCAGACGGCCGTCGGGTCGGGGTAGGTGAAGCCCACGGGCTCGAGGTTGGTCACGCCGGGGCCCTCGCTGTCGACACCCCAGCCCAGCACCTCCGCCCAGAACCTGCCGAGCGCGGAGTCGTCATGGGCCTTCATGTTGATCTGCACGAGTCGCGTTGCCATGCCGAAGATCCTAAAAGCTCCGCCGGAAGGCGGCTGCTCAGGTCGATGGGAGACAGGTGGTCGTGGTCGTGGTCGCGGTCGACCCTCCCTGACCCGAGAACCTCGTCTCCCGGGCCTTGCCTTCGAAGATCATTCCGTTGGAGCCTGGGAAGCATGCCTACTCTTCCGACCTTCGTCCTTGTCCACGGAGCCTTCGCGAACTCGTTCTCCTTCGCGCCGCTCCAAGCCGAACTCGGCCTGCTCGGGCATCGTTCGGTCGCCGTCGACCTTCCGGGGCACGGGTTCGGGGCCACGTACCCCGTCGCCTACCAGGCACCCCAGGATCTCGGTGCGCTGGCCGCGGAACCAGGGGCCATCAAGGGCGTCACCCTCGCGGACAACGTGGCCCACGTGATCGAGGTCCTCGAACGGGCCAAGCGGAACGGGCCCACCGTCCTCGTCGCCCACAGCCGGGGCGGCGTCACGGCCACCGCCGTCGCCAACGCCCGGCCGGACCTGATCGACCGGATCGTCTACGTCTCCGCCTGGTGCCCCGTCGATCTGGACGTGAACGACTACTATGCCCAGCCGGAGATGGCCGATGTCGACGCGGGAGCCCTAGCCCTCGCGCTCGTCGGGAACCCGGCCGAACTCGGGCTGCTGCGGGTCAACTTCCGTACGGCCGACCCGGCGGCGCTCGACGCGTTCAAGCACGCGTTCGCCGCCGACCTCACCGATGACGAGTTCCGGACCTTCCTCAATACCTTCCAGCCCGACGAGAACCTCGACGTCGGTACGTCGGCCGACCGGGCGCAGGCCGCGACCTGGGGCCGGGTGCCCCGGACCTATGTGCGCCTGGCCGCCGACACCAGCCTTCCGCCCGCCGTTCAGGACCGCATGATCCGCGAGGCCGACGCGCTCACGCCCGACAACCTCTTCGACGTCCGGACCCTCGAAGGCAGCCATCTGCGCTGGCTCGTCCACCCGAAGCCGGCCGCCGAGCTGCTCGCCGGACTCGCAGCGCTCTGACGCCCGTTCGGGGCGGTCGGCAGCCGTCAGAGGTGGAGGCCCGCCACCTCTGACGCCGACAGCGTGAGCCCCGCCGCCCCGGCGGAGTCACGGACGGAGGCCGGCCGGCGGGCGCCCGGGATCGGGATCACGACCGGTGACTGGGCCAACTGCCATGCCAGGCATACCTGTTGTGGACTGACGCCCCGCGTACGGGCCAGGGCGTGGAACGGCGTGTCCGGTGCCGGTCCGGCCGCGTCCGGGTCGTCCACCGCGCTGCGCGAGATGCCGCCGAGCGGGCTCCACGGCAGGAAGGCCAGACCGATTTCGGTGCACAGGTCGAGGGTGTCCCGGGTGGACAGGTGTGCCGGCGAGAAGCGGTTCTGCACCGAGACGAGGCGGGGGCCCAGGATCTCGTACGCCGTACGGATCTGCTCCCCGTCCACGTTGGAGAGGCCGGCCGCCCGGATCGTACCGGCGTCCGCCAGGTCCCGCAGTGCGCCGACCGACTCGGCGAACGGAACGGCCGGGTCGGGTTTGTGCAGTTGGTAGAGGCCGATGGCCTCCACGCCGAGCCGGACCGCCGAGACCTCGGCCGCGCGGCGCAGGTGGCGCGGGTCGCCGTCCACCGTCCACGATCCGTCGCCGGGCCGGCCCCGGCCGCCCTTGGTCGCCACCAGCGCCCCGTCCGCGCCACTGCCGTACGCGGCCAGCGCCCGGGCGATCAGCCGTTCGTTGTGGCCGAGTTCACCGGCGTACCACTGGTAGCAGTCGGCGGTGTCGATCAGCCGTACGCCGGCGTCGAGTGCGGCGTGGATCGTGGCGACCGCCTGCTCCTCGCTCGGGCGGCCCTCGACGGAGAGCGGCATCGCGCCGAGGCCGATGGATCCCACCGCGATACCGCCGATCATGCGGGCGGCCGAAGGCGGAGAAGGGGTTGATGAGGACTTCATCGCGCCGACGCCTCCTTGATCACGTACGGCAGCCAGTCGGCGACCGCCGAGAAGTCGAAGCCCAGGCGGGACGCCCGGCCGGTGTCCATCGCGTAGCAGCGGTCGAAGGAGAACGGTGAGAGGAGCTCGTCAGGACCGTCGGTCAGCCTCGGCTCCGTACCGGTCGCGCGGCCGATCGCCGCACACAACTCCCGTACGTCCAAGGCTCCGTGGGACGCAGCGTTGACGGGTCCGGTGAACTCCGCTGCTGCCGCCCACGCCAGGAAGCGGGCGATCTCCGGCTCGTGGACGAAGGACGCGGGCTGCGGCGCGGGGTGGACCACCACCGGCCGGCCCTGCTCGATCCGCTCGACGTAGTGCGCGAGCCGGCCGGTGAAGTCCGCGCCGCCGAGGACGTGTGCCGTGCGGACCGTGGCCACGTCGAAGGGGGCCTCCTGCGCGAGCAGCGCCTCCGCCTGGCGTTTGCCCTCGCCGTAGTGGTCCTCCAGGAACTGTTCGTCCGCCCACGGAAGTTCCAGGTCGAACGACCCGGCCGACGGATCGACCGCCTCCTCCGGTACGGGCGGTCCGCCCGGCCGACCGAACTCGGCGTAGACCTCGACCGTCGAGGTCAGCACATAGCGCCGGGTGCGGCCGGCGAAGACCCGGGCGGCGACGGCCGCCTGGACCGGCGAGTAGCAGACCTGGTCGATCACGACGTCGAAGCGCCGGTCGCCGAGCGCCGCGGTCAGCGCGGTCTCGTCGTCGCGGTCGGCGAGCAGATGGGTCACACCGGGCGGCGCGGGCGCCGACCCCCGGTTCACGACGGTCACCGCCGCCCCCGAGTCCCGCAGTTCCCCGATCAGCCGGCGCCCGAAGTGGCGGCTTCCTCCGATCACGCACACGTCCATGCCGCGAAACCTTTCCCGTACGTCGTCCTGCGTCGTCCTGCGTCGTCCTGCGTCGGCCCGTGTCGGCCTGCGTTGCCCTGCGTCGACCTGCGTCGTCGGCCTGCGCTGTCCTGCGTCGGGCCCGCGCCGTCCCGCGTCTTCCGCATTGAGTCTGCTCAGCTCCAGTCAACGGCGGTAGTGTCGATCGAGGCACCACGTCATTAGGAGAACTGTTGATCGACGTTCAGCGGCTGGCCGTCCTGCGCGAGGTCGCCCGTCACGGCAGCTTCAACCGCGCGGCCCTCGCACTGCACTGCACGCCCTCGGCCGTCTCGCAGCAGATCGCCGCTCTGGAGCGCGGCCTCGGCGCGCCCGCCGTCGAACGCTCCACCCGGGGCGTCACGTTGACGGACGCGGGCCGCCTGCTGGTGGAGGCGGCCGACTCGATCGCCGCCGAACTCTCCGACACCCAGCGGCGCATCGACCGGCTGGCCGCCGAGCGGATCGCACTCACCGTCGCCACGTTCGCCAGCGGCGGCCGCCGGCTGCTGCCCGCCGCGCTCTCCGGATTCGTCGCCGACCACCCGGAGGTGGAGCTGACGATCCTGGAGGCGGAACCGGAGGAGAGCCTGCCCGGTGTCCGCGAGGGGCGCGCCGATCTCGCCCTCGCCTACCACTTCGACGGCCCGCCGCCCGCCCGGCCCGGCGACCGGTCCGGCCTGGACTGGACGCCCCTCGGCGTGGATCCGCTGCGGGTCGTCCTGCCGCGCGACCACCCCGCCGCCGCGCGCTACCTGGACCGCCCGGATCCGCCGCATCTGGCCGAACTCGCCGACCAGCGCTGGATCCTGGGCTGCCGGAAGTCGGCCGTCCAGCTCGCCGGCCATGCCGAACTGGCCGGCGTGGAGCTGCGGATCTCGTGCACGGCGACCGATTACGGCTTCGCGCAGTCGCTCGTCCGCGCCGGCGTCGGCATCGCGCTGATTCCCGAGATCGGCCTGACCCGGGACCCGGAGCTGATCGACTTCCCGCTGGCCGGGCCGAGCCCGCGCCGCCACCTGGGTCTGGCCCTCGCCCGCCGCCGTCGCGGCCCCGGAGCCCGCCTGGCCGAGGAGCTGGCGTCCCGGATCCTCGACGGGCCGCCGGGAGCCCCATAACCATCCCTTTCCGGATGATCCATCACGGATCGAATGAGTACGCTGGATGTCATGACCGCCATGACACCCACCCGCACCGCCCCCGACCTCTCCTTCCTCCTCGACCACACCAGCCATGTCCTGCGGACCCGGATGTCGGCGGCCCTCGGCGAGATCGGCCTGACCGCCCGCATGCACTGCGTCCTCGTCCACGCCCTGGAGGAGGAGCGCACCCAGATCCAGCTCGCCGAGATCGGCGACATGGACAAGACCACGATGGTCGTCACGGTCGACGCGCTGGAGAGCGCCGGCCTCGCCGAGCGCCGGCCCTCCAGCAAGGACCGGCGCGCCCGGATCATCGCGGTCACCGAGAAGGGCGCCACCCTCGCGCAGCAGAGCCAGGCCATCGTCGACCGGGTCCACGACGAGGCCCTGGCGGCCCTGGACGCGGGCGACCGCACCGCCCTGCTCAAGGCCCTGAACGCGCTGGCCGCCGGACATCTGGCCACCCCCGTGGAGAGCCCCCGCTCGGTACGCCGAGCACGCCAGACCGCGAAGTAGGGACCAGGAAGCAGGAGCGAGGAAGGGCGAAGCGGCACGAAGCAGAAAGAAGCAGGAAGCCGAGCGGACCGTAAGAGATAGTCCGCAACAAAACCATCTGCTACGGTCACTTCTGTCGTCACCTCCATCGACAGGAGCGGACCCATGTCTGCCGACGCCCTGCCCACCTCCGCACACCGCCCACCACAGCCCCCGCAGCCGCCGCCATCACCGCCCACACCCCGGACCCGGGCGCTCGCTCTCGGCGTGATCGCCACGGGGATGCTGATGATCGTGCTCGACGGTTCGATCGTGACCGTCGCGATGCCGGCCATCCAGGACGATCTGGGGTTCACGCCCGCCGGGCTCAGCTGGGTGGTGAACGCCTACCTGATCGCCTTCGGCAGCCTGCTCCTGCTGGCCGGCCGGCTCGGCGACCTGATCGGCCGGCGGCCGATGTTCCTGGCCGGGACCGTGCTGTTCACCGCCGCCTCTCTGGTCGCCGGAGCCGCCGCCTCGCCCGCCGTGCTGATCGCCGCCCGCTTCGCGCAGGGCCTCGGGAGCGCGATGAGCGCGGCGGTGGCCCTCGGCATCCTGGTCACCCTGTTCACCGAACCCGCCGAACGCACCCGCGCCATCGCCGTGTTCTCCTTCACCGGCGCGGCCGGAGCCTCCATCGGTCAGGTACTCGGCGGTGTCCTCACAGACGCCTTGAACTGGCACTGGATCTTCTTCATCAATCTGCCGATCGGTCTCGCCGTCCTCCTCGTCGCCCGGCGCGTCCTGCCCGCCGACCGGGGCCTCGGCCTCGCCGCCGGGGCCGACGCGCTCGGGGCGCTGCTCGTCACCGCCGGTCTGATGCTCGGCATCTACACCGTGGTCGAGGTGGAGTCGTACGGATGGCTCTCGGCGCACACGCTGGGCCTCGGCGGCCTCGCCCTCGCCCTGCTCGCCGCCTTCGTCGTACGGCAGGCCACCGCACGCACCCCGCTGATGCCCCTGCGGATCCTGCGCTCGCGCAAGGTGTCCGGCGCCAACCTCGTCCAGATGCTGATGGTGGCCGCGCTCTTCGCGTTCCAGGTCGTCATGGCGCTCTACCTGCAGAAGGTCCTCGGTTACGGGGCCGCCGCCACCGGCCTCGCCATGCTGCCCGCCGCCGTGGTCATCGGAGCGGTCTCGCTGGGGCTTTCGGCCCGGCTCGCCGCCCGGTTCGGCGAGCGGACCGTCCTGCTGACCGGGATCGGGCTGCTGATCACCGCCCTCGGGCTGCTCGCCAGGCTGCCGGTACGGGCGGACTACGTCACCGATCTGCTGCCCGTGATGCTGCTCGCGGCCGGATTCGGACTCGCGCTCCCGGCGCTGACCTCGCTCGGCATGTCGGGCGCGGGCGACGACGACGCCGGGCTCACCTCGGGCCTCTTCAACACGACCCAGCAGATCGGTATGGCCCTCGGCGTGGCCGTCCTGTCCACCCTGGCCGCCGGCCGGACCGAGGCGCTCGGCGCCGCGGGACGCTCCTCGGCCGAGGCGCTGACCGGCGGCTACCGGCTGGCGTTCACCGTCGGTGCGGGGCTCCTCGCGGCGGCCTTCGTCGTCGCGACGCTGATGCTCCGGCCGGGGCGCACCGGCGGAGCGCCCGAGGGCCCAACACCGACCATCGGGAAGGATGTTGGGCCCCGCCGTGGGCCCGTGGGCCCCTGACAGGACGGCCGGCCGACCCTACCGTCTATGCGGGTAGACCCTCGTGTCCCGCTCGTCCGACGTACCCTGCCCGCCTTCCCGGCCGCCCGCCCCGCTCCGCCCGCTCCGAGGGAGACCTGATGTGCCGATCCTGCGCAACCACCGCCGCACCGGCCGATACGTCCGTGGACGCTGATGCTCCGGTCCACGGGGTGTCCCGTCGGGGACTGCTGGCAGGCCTGGGCCTGGGCGCGCTCGCCGTGAACCTGAGCCTGCCGACAGGGACAGCCGGAGCCGCCACGGCATCGGCATCGGCATCGGCATCGGCATCGGCATCGGCATCGGCGAAGAACGGGGCCTGGGCCAATCCCGCCCTGGGCCGGTTCCCGGCCGGCGGTCACTACGGCGCGCCCAGAGGCGGCGCGTCGCACGCCGGCCAGGACGTCAGCAACTCCACGGGCACCGCCGTCCACGCGGCGGCCGCGGGCACGGTCGTCCGACGGTCGTGGGGCGGGGGCCTGCCCGGCCGGACCGGTAACGCCCTGGTGATCGCGCACGGCGGCAACCAATACACGTACTACGGGCACCTCAGCGCCTACCGGGTCGCCCTCAACGCCACGGTCACCGCCGGGCAGCGGATAGCCGACATGGGGGCGACCGGCAATGTGACCGGGCCGCACCTCCACTTCGAGACGCACACCGGAAGCCTCGGCAGCACGGTGAACCCGGTCGGCTTCCTGGCCGCCCGGGGTGTGGACCTGGCCGGCGGCTGGTCGAGGATCGACCCGGGCGCGAGCGGGGCCACTGTCGTCGTGATCCAGCGTCTGATGACCCGGCGCGGCCACACGCTGGTCGCCGACGGGCAGTACGGCTCCGTGTCGGTCGCCGCCGTCAAGCGGTTCCAGAGCTCCAAGGAGCTGGTGGCCGACGGCCAGGTCGGCCCGGCCACCTGGCCCGCGCTCGTGTACACGCTGCGGCAGGGCAGCAGCGGGGACCACGTCCGGGCCCTGCAGACCGCGCTGAACAAGCGCGGTGCCCGACTGACGGTCGACGGCGGCTTCGGTTCCGTCACCACGAGCGCCGTCCGCGCCTACCAGAGCGCCAACCGCCTGGTGGCCGACGGCGAGGCGGGCCCGGTGACCTGGCGGGCGCTGACCGGCTGACCCGCCGCCGAGTGTGGGACACACGGTGACGCGTGCTGTCCCGCAGGCCGCCCGGAAGGGCGGCTGTGGTCGGCCATGAACGGTCCGGCGGCCGGTTATGGTCGACCACACAGACCACCGCACAACCGCACCATCACAGAGTCGCAGCGCCGGAGGGCCGAAGCGAAGGCCACGTAGGAGACCAGGCATGAGCACGCGATACGCCCCGCGCGACGACCGCACGCCGATCGTCTCCGCCGCCGCCCCCGCCTCCGTACGCGCCTCCGCACCGGCCCCCGTCGGCCGCGACTTCGACGCCGTGCTCTGCGACCTCGACAACGTGGTCCGCTTCTACGACACCGCCCCGCTCGCCGCCCTGGAGCGGGCCGCCGGGCTGCCGGAGGGCGCGACGACCGAGGTCGCCTACGCGCCCGAGGTCGATCTCCCGCTGCTCCTGGGCCGGATCACCCCGGCCGCCTGGGTGGAGGCGATCGCCGCGGGGCTCACGGAGCGGGTGGGCGCGGACCGGGCCCGTGAACTGGGCCGAGCCCTCGCGGACGCCCCCTTCCGGGCCGACGAGGAGGTGGTGGCGCTGCTGCGGCGGGCCAGGACCCACGTCCCGCTGGTGCTCGTCACCAACGCCACCCTCCAACTGGACGACGACCTGGCCCTGTTGGGCCTGACCGACCTGGCCGACGCGGTCGTGAGCAGCGCGGTGGAGCAGGTGGCCAAGCCCGACCCGGCCATCTACCGCATCGCGGCCGAGCGGGCGGGCGTACCGGCGGCGCGGTGCCTGTTCGTGGACGACCGGCAGGAGAACGTCGACGCGGCCGCCGCCCTCGGCATGACCGGCGTCCTCTACCGCGAACCGGCCGACCTGCGCGCCGCGTTGGGGCCCTGCGCGGAGCCGGCTCCGCAGCCCGGCCGCGACACCGGCCACGTGACCGCGTGACCCCCGTGGACCGGAAGCCGGAACGACCGCCCGGAAGCCGGAAGCCGGAAGTGCTGTCCGGCGGGCTGGCCAACGCCGGAGCCGTCCTCCGCCACGGCGACGCCGTCGAACGTCCCGCTCCACCGCACGTCGCCGCCCTGCACGCCCACCTCCGGGCGCTGCGCGGGCAGGGTTTCGACGGCGCGCCCACGCCCCTGGGCGTCTCCGCCTCCGGTCTCCGCGAGCGGCTCTCGTACGTGCCCGGCGAGGTCGCCGTCGCCCCGCATCCGGCCTGGACCTGGACGGACGAGGTCCTGCGCTCCGTGGGGGCGCTGCTCCGGCGGATGCACGACGCGGCGGCGGCCGTTCCGTTCGACCGCGCTGCGGGCTGGCCCGCCGACCTGGCCGACCCGCAGGGGGCGACGGCTCCCGGCGCGCTGATCTGCCACAACGATGTGTGCCTGGAGAACGTGGTGTTCCGCAGCGGTGGCGCGGCCGCCCTCATCGACTTCGACCTGGCTGCGCCGGGCCGCCCGGTGTGGGACGTGGCCATGGCGGCGCGTTACTGGGCGCCGATGCGGGGCCGCGCCGGTCTCGACCTGTCGCACCGTCTACAGGTCCTGGCCGACGGCTACGGACTGGGGCGCGCGGACCGGGCCGCCCTGCCCGGGGTGATCGAGCAGGCCACCGCCGTGTGCCGGACGTTCGTCGAGTCGCGGGTGGCGCGGGGGGACGCGGCGTACGTGGCGGCGTACGAGAAGAGCGGCCGTGCGGAGTGGGACCGGCATCAGAGCCTGCTGGCGGACTGTCGCCGCGAGCTGACGGCCGCCCTGCTCGCCGACTGACCAGCGCCTGGCGCGGCTACGCGACCTCAACCCCGCAGCCCTCAGCCGCGCGGTCTAGGCTCCAGGCCCGTCCGCAGCTGGACGAACGCGTCCTCGGCCGCCTGCACCGCGCCCGCGTAGACCCGGTCCGCACTCTCCCCCGCGTCGATACGCCGCCAGTTGTCCAGGGCCAGGATGCGCAGGACGGCGACGATCTGCCCGGCCGCGAGCCGTTCGGGCGCCCCGCCGCCGAGGGCGCGGGCGAGGGCCGCCTCGGAGCGGACCTGGTAGGCGTACATGCGGGCCACCAGCGACGGCGTCCCGTACAACAGGCGGAGGAACGCCAGCACTTCGGGCACGTCGCACAGGCCGGTCACCGGGTCGCGGCGGTCCAGGCCGTCGAGGAAGTGGCGGCGCAGGGCGTCCAGCGGGCTGTCGCCGGAGGGGCGTCCGGCGACCACCCGGGCGGGCTCGTCCTCGTGGTCGGCGAACCGGTGCAGCACCAGGTCCTCCTTGGCGGGGAAGTACCGGAACAGCGTCGGCTTGGAGATGTCCGCCGCTGCCGCCACCTCAGCCACGGACACCTTGTCGAAGCCGCGCTCCAGGAACATCGCGATGGCGGCGTCGGAGACCGCCTGGTAGGTCAGCTGCTTCTTGCGTTCCCGCAGACCGAGCGGCGCCGAGGGCCGCTGCCGCGCGTGACCGGCGGCGGCCTGCCCGCCGAAACCGTGGCCGACCCCGTTCCCGGGCTCGCGGACGGGCCCGTTCCCGGCCTCGCTTCCGGGCTCGTTGCCCAGTCCGCTTCCGCTCACGGACTCGTTCCCGGCGTTCTCTCCGCTCATGACCATGAAGCGTACGCCCTTGATCTCAAGCGGATTCGTCGTCGCCGCCCGGGGCGCCGGAGCCCTCGGCCGTCCTGCGGACCAGCGCTTCCACCCCGTCCAGCAGGCGTTCCATGCCGAAGGTGAACTCGTAGTCCACCTCGTCCGGCTCGCTCATCACCCCGGTCTCCAACTGCCGGGTGATCCCGGGGTGCCGCTCGGGGTCGACGAGTCGCTTGAGGGTGCGTTCGTAGGAGGCCATCAGCTCCTCGGGCGTGATCCCGCGTGTGGCGACGGCGGCCGCCAGGTCGCTCACCATCAGCGCCTCGCTGCGGACGAAGTTGGAGATCAGCAGGATCACCGAGGTCTTGTCGCCCTCGGCCAGACCGCTGTCCTCCAGCGCCTGGAGCCCCTGTTCCCACCACGCGATCGAGTTCGGCGTCGCGGGCGGGCCGCCGATGGGGATCCGGAGCGCCCAGAGGTTCGCGCGGTAGCGGTCGCGCTGCGCGGACGCCCATTCGGCGAGCGCGGCCCGCCAGCCCGCACCGGTCTCCAGGGCGGTCAGGGGCTCCGGCGGGCCGACGGCCGCCTCCTGCATCAGGACGTACAGCTCGTCCTTGGCGGAGACGTACCGGTACAGGGACATCGTGGACGCCCCGAGCTCCTGCGCGACCCGGCCCATCGACACGGCCCCGAGCCCGTCGGCCGCCGCGACGCCCACCGCCGCGGCCACGATCCGCTCCAGGCTCAGGCCGGGCTTCGGGCCCTTCGCCGGGCGGTCCCGCAACCCCCAGGCCGCCTCCAGGCTGGCCGGCAGGTCGCCGCCGTCCGAGCTGCTCTTCTCCGTCACCGCATCCCCTTCGCCCGGCGTCCCGTCCACGCCGCCGCCGCGCCCCGCGCCCCGTACGCCTTGACCCCATCCTAGGGATGCGTAATGCTTACGCAATAACGCGTATGCCATACGCAGAAGGGGGTCCCGACATGACCGACCCGAACGGCCCGAACGGCCCGAACGGCCCGAACGCACCGACCGGAATCAACGCCACCGCCGAGAGCACAGGCACCGACACCGACGACGCCCGCACCATCGAGGCGTATGGCCTCACCAAGTCCTACGGAAAGCCCGCCACCCGGGTCCTCGACGGCATCGACCTCCAGGTCGGGCGCGGCACCGTCTTCGCCCTGCTCGGGCCGAACGGGGCCGGCAAGACCACCACCGTGCGGATCCTCGCCACGCTCACCGAGGCCGACTCCGGCACCGCCCGCGTCGCGGGGTACGACGTCGTCGCCGACCGGAGCGCGGTGCGCCGCTCCATCAGCCTCACCGGCCAGTTCGCCGCCGTGGACGAGACCCAGACCGGCGAGGAGAACCTGCGGATGATGGCCCGGCTCACCGGGCTGTCCCGGGCCGCCGCCCGGCGCCGGGCGGCGGAGCTGCTGGAGCGCTTCGACCTCACCGCGGCCGCCCGCCGCCCCGTCGTTGCGTACTCCGGAGGCATGCGCCGCCGCCTCGACCTGGCCGCCGGGCTCGTGGGCTCACCGGAGCCCGGGGTGTTCTTCCTGGACGAGCCGACCACCGGCCTCGATCCGCGCAGCCGCCAGGAGCTCTGGGAGGTCGTCCGGGAGCTGGCCGCGCGCGGCGCGACCGTCCTGCTCACCACCCAGTACCTGGAGGAGGCCGACCGCCTCGCCGACCGGATCGCCCTGCTGAACCAGGGCCGGATCGCCGCCGAGGGCACCGCCGCCGACCTCAAGTCCCGCGTCGGCGGACACCGCCTCGACCTGGTCCTCACCAGCCGCGAGGCCTACCTCCACCTGGCCGCCCGGGCCGTCCACCACTCCCCCGAGACCCTGACGCTCGGCCTCCCCACCGACGGCTCGGCGGCCCAGGTGCGCGCCCTGCTCGACGAAATCGACCCGACCGGCAGCGAGATCGAACGCTTCGGCCTGCACAGCGCGACCCTCGACGACGTCTTCCTGGCCCTGACCTCGAACACGCCCACGGACCCGAACACATCCACGCCTGCGAACACGTCCACGCCTGCGAACACGTCCACGCCTGCGAACACGTCCACGCCCTCGAACGCGCCCACGACCCCGGAGGCATCCACCCATGTCTGACACCGCCACCGCCGTGCAGCGAAGAAGCCCCGCCCGGCGCCCCGAGGGAGCCGTACGGGACCCCGGCCACGGACCCGGCCCGCTCACCCACACCGCCGTCATGGCCGCCCGCGCCCTGCGCATCAGCAGCCGCAACACCGACGCGCTGATCACGTCCCTGGCCCTGCCGATCATGCTGATGCTGATCTTCGTCTACTTCTTCGGCGGCGCGATCGACACCGGCACGGACTACGACTCGTACGTCATGTACGTCGTCCCGGGCGTCCTGCTCCTGTCCGCCGGGTTCGGCGCCGCGACCACCGCGAGCGCCGTCAGCGAGGACATGAAGGGCGGCATCATCGACCGCTTCCGCTCCCTGGACGTGGGCGGTACGCCGGTGCTCGCCGGGCATGTGGCGGCCAGCACCGTCCGCAATCTCTGCGCCACCGCCCTGGTCTTCGGCGTCGCGCTGCTGATCGGCTTCCGCCCGGCCGCCACCTGGAGCGGCTGGCTCCTGGTGGCCGTCGTGCTGGTGGCCTACATCGTGGCCCTGTCCTGGATCTCGGCGGCGATCGGCCTGCTGGCCCGGACCCCGGAGGCGGCGAGCGGCTTCACGTTCTTCATGTCGTTCCTGCCCTACCCGAGCAGCGCGTTCGTCCCGACCGAGAACATGCCGGACTGGCTGCACGGCTTCGCCGACCACCAGCCGATCACCCCGGCCATCGAGTCCCTGCGCGGGCTGCTGCTCGGCCAGGACGTGGGCAACACCCCCTGGATCGCGCTCGCCTGGGCCGCCGGCATGCTCGCGGTGGCGATCAGCGCGTCCGGGACACTGTTCCGGCGGCGGACGCGCTGACCCGGACCCACCGGTCGGCCGGACTCAGAACACATCCGGGCACCACGGCCGCCGGCCCGCACGGAACACCGCGTCCGCCGTCGTCGCCGCACCCGCCCGCAGCTCCTCGGCCCGGCCCAGGTCCACCAGCCGCCGCACGGACTCGTCGCCCAGATACAGCGTGGACAACTCCCCCACCCCCAGGGCCAGATCGGCGCTCCGGGTGGTCGGGGCGCAGCGCGCGCCGGAGGGCGAGGCGTCCAGCAGGAAGCGGCCGTCGGCCAGCCCCGCCTCGTCCCGGACCTCCAGGACCAGCGACGCCTCGGTGCCGTAGGTCCGGGCCTCCAGGGCGCGCGGCACGTCCAGCATCCGCAGCCACAGCCAGTCCGTGTCGGTGACGATCCGGGCCGCGCGCGGGTCAGGGAGCAGCAGCGGGAGCAGGTCGTCGGGGGCGCGGTAGCCCGAGCGGACCGTGGCGATCCAGTCGATCGAGCAGAGGTAGTGCCACAGGGCCCGCTCGGCCGCCGGGTTCACCGCGATCAGGTCCCGTACGGAGGCGGTGTTCTGCGGCTGGTTGGCGTCGCCCCACTTGTCGTCCACGCCGTACACCAGCAGGCCGTCGACCGTGCCGTCGGCGGCGCGGTGCACCACGTAGAAGGGCTCGACCCACTTGTCGTGGTCCGGGCGGGGCCCGGCCCCCGTGCGCTGCCGCCACCAGCGCTCGCCACGGGTCACGACACCGGGCTGCCGGGCCGCCAGCGCTCCGTGCACCTCGGGGCCGATCTTGCGGACGTCGGCGCCGTCGACCATCTCGACGCGGCCGCCGCCCGCCGGCTGCCCGGAGCGGCGCGGGTCGAGGCGGGCCCGGTGCACGGAGACCTCCCACTCGGCGGCCCGGGCGGCGGGGCCGAAGCCGTACCGCCCGTAGATCGGGTACTCCGCGGCGATCAGCGAGGCGACCGGCTCGCCGCGCTCCTTGGCCGCCGCCAGGTCCGTCGCCATCATCCGGCTGAGCAGTCCGCGCCGGCGGTGCGTGGGCGTCACCGTGACCCCGCTGATCGCGTCGGCCGCCACCGTGGCCCCGCCCACCACGGTCAGCTCCTGGGCGAACGAGCGGAACGTCGCCACGCAGCGCCCGGCCTCGAAAGCGCCCTGGACACGGGAGAGATCGGTGTCGGCGAGCCGGTCCGCGGCATCGTCCTCGCCCGGCCGACCGGGCGTCAGGAAGCCGTTCTGCACCGCCCTCAGCCAGTCGGTGTAGTCGGACGCGGTGACGGTACGGACCTCAAGGCTCATTCCTCCACGCTAGGCACGCGCGCCTCAGAATGTCGCGCGAATTTCGCCGACCTCCGCCGCCCCGCCGAGCAGCGGCGAACGCCCGATCCGGGCGACCACCGGGGCGTGCACGTCCAGCAGTTCCAGGGCCCGGGCCAGCACCGGGCCGAGCGCCCGGGTGGCGCCGTCGTCGATCTTGAAGGCGAGGGCCCGGCCGTCGGCCAGGGCCACCGCCTGGACCGCCTCGGCGCCCATCTTGGAGAGCGTCCCCGGCACCTCGCTCATCAGCCAGGTGTCCGGCCGCCGGGTGCCCGCGACGTACTCCGGGTGGGCGCGCATCGCGTCCGCGACCCGGCGCTCGGCGCTGCCGGGCTCCGCCAGCACGAAGGACCGGAAGGCGCGGGCCAGACCGGTCAGCCCGATCGCCATCAGCGGGGCCCCGCAGCCGTCCGTGCCGACCGCCGCGACGGGCTCGCCCGCCGCCTCGGCGACGACCTGGCCCACAAGCCGCTGGAGCGGGTGGGCGGGGGCGAGGTAGCTCGCGGTGTCCCAGCCGTTGCGGACGCAGACGGCGAGCATGGCCGCGTGCTTGCCGGAGCAGTTCATCGTGATCCGCTCGCGTACGTTCCCGCTCGCGAGGTAGGCCTCCGCCTCCACCGGGTCCAGCGGCAGGTCCGGCGGGGTCTGCAGGTCGGCGGTGCTCAGTCCATGCTCGGCGAGCATCTTCCGTACGAGGTCGAGGTGGAAGGGCTCCCCGGAGTGGCTCGCGGCGGCCAGTGCCAGCCGTTCGCCCGCCAGGTCGAGGCCGGCCCGCAGGATCGCGGCGGCCTGCATCGGCTTGTTGGAGGACCGGGGGAAGACCGGCGCCGTCGGATCGCCGATCGCCCGCTCCACGCTGCCGTCGGCGGCCAGCAGGACCAGCGACCCCCGGTGGTGCCCCTCCGTGAACCCGGAGCGCACGACCTCGGCGAGGACGGGCGGGGCGGGGGCCGGAGCGGAGGATATGGCGGACGGGGCGTCGGTCGACGTCATGGTGGCCTTCCGGGGACGGGGGTGCGGGACCCGCGCCCGGAAGGGTCGCTTCAGGCGAGCAGGTCGTCTACTTGTGCTTCCCCGTCACGGTACCTGCGGGCGATCTCCGCGCTGCAATCGTCGGCGGTGCGCTGGAGCTCGTGACGGCGGCGCGAGACCTGCTGTTCGTAGCGGACGAGCCGCCCCATCGCCGTGTGCAGTTCCTCGTCCGTCCGGGCGTCCAGATCGGACAGCTCGACCTCGGCGAGGGTCTCGGCGGCCAGCCGCCGGAACTCGTCGCCGCGCGGCGTCGTCAGCGTGACGTGCCGGGCGGAGGAGCGGTGCCGGGACGGGGTGTCGGCCAGGATCTCCGAGAGCCGGCTCACCACCGCCGCGTCCTCCACCGGCGCCTCCGGGTCCCGGCGGCGGGCCAGTTCGGCGCGCAGGATGTCGATCCGTCCCTGCACGAGCCGGCGTACGTAACCGATGTCGGCCTCGTCGCGCTGGGCGTCCCGGCGCAGCGTCCGCAGCTCCGGCAGCCGCAGCCCGCCGAAGCCCGCGTCGCCGCCGGACTGCTCGGGCACGGTGGCGGGCCCGGAAGCGGGCCCGGACGCGGGGCCGGAAGCGGGGCCCTGGGCGGGCGGCGGCAAGGGCACGGGGCCCTGCCCTGGCAGACTGCGCTGTACGGGTGACCGCAGGGTGCTGGTGCGGTGACGTGCGCCCGGTACGGCACCGGGAGATTGTCCGGCTCCATATGTACTCATGCTGTTCCGTCCCCTCGACCGGTGCGTCGGCACACCGACATCGTGCATCGTGCCACTCCGCACCGGGCCGATGCAGGTGCTCTGTACCCGTTCAGCCCAAGATAGGTTGGTCTGTATGCGTGCAGTGGTACAGAGAGTGGACGGCGCGAGCGTCTCCGTCGCCGGTGCGGCGGACGACCCCTCGGCCCACGGAATCGTCGGGGAGATCCTCGGCGAGGGCCTGTGTGTGCTGGTCGGGGTCACCCATGACGACACCCCTCAGAAGGCGGCGCAGCTGGCCCGCAAGCTCTGGTCGGTGCGCATTCTGGAGGGCGAGAAGTCCTGTTCCGATGTGAATGCGCCCCTCCTGGTGATTTCTCAGTTCACTCTCTACGGGGACGCCCGCAAGGGCCGCCGGCCCACCTGGAACGCCGCCGCGCCGGGCGAGGTCGCCGAGCCGCTGGTGGACGAGGTGGTGGCGCAGCTGCGGGCGCTGGGGGCGCGGGTGGAGACGGGCCGGTTCGGAGCGGACATGCGCGTCTCGCTCACGAACCACGGCCCGTTCACGGTGATCATCGAGGTGTAGCCGTACGCCGCGCGGCGCGGAGCGGTTACGGCTCGACGACCGTCTCTTGGGCCGCCGCCGTGTCCCCGGCGATCAGCTCCGCGTCCACCGCCACGTTCCGCTTGACCAGGGCCAGGGCGATCGGGCCCAGCTCGTGGTGGCGGGCCGAGGTGGTGATGAAGCCGAGCTGGCGGCCCTCCTGGCCGTCCGCGGCCAGCCGCACCGGCGTCCCGTGTCCGGGCAGGTGCACCTCGCTGCCGTCCAGGTGCAGGAAGACGAGCCGGCGCGGCGGCTTCCCCAGGTTGTGGACGCGGGCCACGGTCTCCTGACCCCGGTAGCAGCCCTTCTGGAGGTGGACGGCGGTGCCGATCCAGCCCAGCTCGTGCGGAATGGTCCGGTGGTCGGTCTCGAAGCCGACGCGCGGCCGGTGCCCCTCGACGCGCAGCGCCTCGTACGCCAGGATCCCGGCGGCGGGCCCGTTGGCGGCGGCGTACGCCTCCAGCTCCGGGCGCGGCAGGAACAGGTCCCGGCCCTGCGGGGTCTCCCGTACGGCCACGGAGTCCGGGACCTCCGCGATGGAGCCGGCCGGGAGGTGGACGACCGCGAGGTCGGCGGTGCGGTCGGCGACCTCGACCCGGTAGAAGAACTTCATCGACTCCAGGTAGGCGATCAGGTCGGCCTGGGTGTCGGGTTCGACGTGCATCCACACCGTCGTCCCGTCGTCGACGAGATACATGGCGTGCTCGATGTGCCCGTTGGCGGTGAGGATGAGCGCCTCGGTGGCCTGGTGCGGGGCGAGGTCGCTGACGTGCTGGGTGAGCAGCAGGTGCAGCCAGGTCAGCCGGTCGTCGCCGGTGACGGTGACGACGCCCCGGTGGGAGAGGTCGACGAAGCCGTTGCCGTCGGCGAGGGCGCGTTGCTCGCGGAACAGGTCGCCGTAGTGCGCGGCGACACCTTCGTCGCGGCCTTCGGCGGGGACGGCGCCGGGCAGGGACAGCAGGGGGCTCTTCATGCGCCCAGCCTACGACTTGACGGAGGCTTCCTCCGCTGCCTTCTCGGCGGCCGTGCACGAGGCACAGCGGCCGAAGATCGCGAAGTGCTTCATATCGGTCTCGAAGCCGAAGTCGGCGCGGAGCCTCTCGGTGAACTCGGCGACGACGGAGAGGTCCGCCTCGATGACGTCCTCGCAGTCCCGGCAGACCAGGTGGATGTGGTGGTGGCGGTCGGCCAGGTGGTACGTCGGGGCGCCGTGCCCCAGATGCGCGTGGCTGACCAGACCGAGCTCCTCCAGGAGCTCCAGGGTCCGGTACACCGTGGAGATGTTCACGCCGGACGCGGTCCTGCGCACCTCGCACAGGATGTCGTCCGGCGTCGCGTGCTCCAGGGCGTCGACCGCCTCCAGGACGAGCTGACGCTGGGGCGTCAGCCGGTAGCCGCGCTGCCGAAGATCGGTCTTCCAGTCGGTGCTCACCACACGCCCAGTCTAGGCGTGCGGTCAAACACCTGCGGTGGCTCTGCTCGCTCTACTTGAAGAACGCGATGCCGTCGTCCGGCATGTCCTCAAGATTCCGGGCCATCTCGGCGACCTCTTCCGGGGTGACGACCTTCTTCAGGTGCGCCGACATGTACGGGCGCAGCTCGACCTCGGGCGTCGCCTTCTCGCCGACCCACATCAGGTCGCTCTTGACGTACCCGTAGAGGCGCTTGCCGCCGCTGTACGGGCCGGAGGCCGCCGTACGGGCCACCGCGTCGGTGACCAGGTCGATCTGCGGCTTCTGGTCGGCCAGCTCGCCGTACCAGATCTCGATGACGCCCTGGTCGCGGGCCATGACGACCTCGACCTTGCGGTCCTTGTCGATGCGCCAGTATCCGGTCTCCGTCTCCAGCGGCCGGACCTGCTTGCCCTCCTCGTCCAGGACCCAGGTGCGGGAGACGTACTCCAGGAAGTCACGGCCGTCGTGGCTGAAGGTGACTTCCTGGCCGAAGTTGCACTTCTCGGCGCCGGGGAAGTCGGACACACCCGCGCCCGCCCAGTTGCCGAGGAGGAAGGCCAGCGGGACGAGGTCCGGGTGGAGGTCGGACGGAATCTCGATCATGAGCGGCTCAGACGATCTGTGAGGGTGCGAGGGGTGGGCGGAAACCGTGGGTCGGCGAGGGTCAGCGCTGGCCCTGGTACAGCTTCTTCACGGTGATCGCGGCGAAGGCGGTGACGCCGACGCAGACCAGGATCAGCAGGGCGGTGAAGAATGCCTCAAGCACAGGGGGCTCCTCGTGACGAGCGGGTGGCGGCGGTGACAGGGCCGGGCCCCCAGCCTAATGGGTGGGGGCCCGGCCTTCTCGTTCAGGTGTCGGCCGCGGGCTCGCGGCACGGGTCTCAGGCGAGCAGCTGATTCTGGAGGATCAGCGTCTGCTGGAAGGGGATGCGGCCCGTCTCCCGCTTCCCGGCGCGCTCGTGCACCACGAGGGCGACCGTGTCGCCCGCCAGGGTGTACGCCTGCCGGACATGCTCGGCCCCGAAGGGCGCCTGCTCGGCGAAGACGTACGAGGAGAGGTTCTCGACGTTGTTGGCCGAGCTCCAGGTGCCGTCGATCTCGGTGGTGTCCGTACGCTCCAGCGGCGTACCGGCCGAAGCGCCCACGTGCAGGTCGTCGAGCAGCCGGCTCGCGAACGCCGTGGAGTTGAACCGCACCAGATAGATCCGGGACGTGGTGCCGTCCGGCATGGTCCAGCCGCGGGCCGCGATGTGGCGCGGCGCGGCGTCCTTCAGGAGCTGGGCCACCGACTTGCGGTCCTGCTGCCGGTAGGCGTCGAGGAACGTCTCCGTGGAGATCCAGCCGCCGGTCAGCTTCTTGTCCGGCACCGCTCCGGCGGGGGCCGGCAGCAGCAGGTCGCGCAGGTCGGCGTGGTGGATCTCGGCGGGGTTGCCGGGCCCGAACGGCCGGGGCTTGCCGGCCGGGAGCGCGGGCAGGGTCAGCTTCGGGTAGTCCCAGCGGCCGTCGCCCTCGGTGGCGAGCCCGGGGACGTCGGTCCGCTCCAGGGAGGCGATCCCGAAGGCCGTACCGGTGCCGAGCACCCCGAACGCCAGCGCGGCGGCCGTCCACCGCGCCACGGCCCGCAGGACCCGCCGGGGCGGCTTCGGCGGCGCGGTGGCGGCCGTACCGGGCGCCTCGGGTGCGGCCTCCGGCGGGAACACGGGCGGGGCCTCGGGCATCGCAGGAACCACTGCTGATACGGGCGCCTCCGCCGCCTCGGGGATGACCGTCGCCTCGGGCGACTCCGCCGCCTCAGGGGTCACCGTCTGCTCACTCATATGTACTCCCCCGGGGACGCGATGTGGTCGAGCTGGTCCTTCACCAGGTCCCTGACGGCGGACGGGCTGAACGGCTTGCTGCCGTTGGCCCCGACGCTCACCGAGACCTCGCCGTCGTAGGCGATGCAGCTGACGCCGTCGAGGGTCGTCTTGTCCCCCTTGGGCAGGCGGTAGCAGGTGACCTTCTTGTGGCCGTCGATCGACGGGCCCTTGCGGAACTCGTCGAAGGAGTCCAGCAGCTTCTTGCGGTCCAGGTACGTCTGGCGCACAGCCCGCTTGTCCCGCATCTTCACGATCTGGACGTTCACGACGAGGTCGTTCGCGTCCGAGGTGTACGAGCGCTGCGCGATGCCCTGGATACGGAGCCGCTCGACCAGCTTGTTCAGCTCACGGCGGTCCTTGCCGGCCAGTCCGCGGCCCATCTCCTTCATCGCGGCGGTGGCCTTCGCGCCGCTCGTCTCGCTGTCGTTGCCGATCTCGCCGATGTCCGGGCCGAGCCGGTAGCCCTTGGGGACCGGCAGCAGAAGCTTGGTCAGCTCGGTGTCGTGGCGGCCCCGGGACGGTTCGCCCACCGGGTCCTTGCCGGTGGGCGCGTGGTCCTCGTCCCAGACGCTCGTGGTGACCGTACGGTCGGCGGTGTCCACGGTGGCGTTGGTGTAGCCGGCCGCGCCGCCGATCGCCGCGAGCACCAGGCCGACCGGCAGCGCGGTCAGCAGCACCCGGCGCACCCGGCGCCCGGGTGCGGGAGCGACGGGGGCGGGGTCGGGCTCCATGGCAGGGGCAGGTTCAGGTGCGAGGTTCGTCTCGTCGTTCACAGCCGCTCCAGCTGTCGCTCGGCCAGCGTCCGGATGTCCTTCTTGCTGATCGGGACGGTGTCGAAGATGTTGATGTCGAGCGTGATGTCACCGCGCACGGCCAGCGCCCTGGCCCGGTAGGACGGGAGGTAGCCCGCCTCCCGCTCGACCGGGAAGAGGAAGTAGCGGCCCTCACGGCTGCCCTTGATCGCGTCGCCCGCGTTGCCCGCGCCGTCCTTGTCCCACGGCATGTACATCATCTGGTCGTCGAAGTGATCCGCCGCGCCGAGCGTGTCGCCGGACCGGAACTGGATCAGCTGAACCGTGGTCTCCCGGTACTTCCCCTGCATCCACGAGACCGAGGCGACCCGGCGCAGTCCCGCCTCGGCCAGCGTCTCGAACATGTACTGCGGGTCGTCGTAGTAGTCCTGCACGTACTGGTCGATCGGCTCCCAGCCGTCTTCGAGACCCAGCCCGTCGGTGAGGGTCTTCTTCGCGCCCTTGGGCCGGTCGACGAGCAGCTTGCGCAGGTCGCCGTCCGTCCTGACCCGCCGGTCCTGGGCCGCGGGCAGCGGGGCCGGGGCCCGGTCGGCGGACAGCGGCTTCGCCGGGTAGCCGACGCCGGGCTGCGACAGGGCGGCCAGCGGCGTCGGCTCCCGCTCCGCCTGGATGCCGTAGCCGGCGGCGACCCCGCCCGAGATCCCGAGCAGCGCCGCCGCCGCGATGATCAGCGTCGTACGGCCGCGCGGCCGGCGTCGTACAGGCGTATCGGCCGGGACGGCCGGGGCCGGCGGCTCGGCCGGCGCGGGCCCATCCGCCTGTACCGGCGGCTCCGTCGGCGGGGCCGGCACGGGTGCGGGCCCTTCCGGCACGGCAGGAATGGTGTCGTTCGGTTCCAAAAGGGTCCCCCCAAGAGACCTGAAGCGCGGGTTCCCTTACCTGCGCGCACAAGTGACCCCCAGGTCAGCAAGGAGGTTGCCTTCCGGACGATTACAGTTCGGCATATGCCGAAGAAGCTTGTGATCAAGGTGACCGCCGGGCCCGAGGCCGCCGAGCGCTGCTCGCAGGCCTTCACCGTGGCGGCCGTGGGCGTCGCCAGCGGTGTCGAGGTCTCGCTCTGGCTGACCGGGGAGTCCTCGTGGTTCGCGCTGCCGGGCCGGGCCGCCGAGTTCGAGCTGCCGCACGCCGCCCCGCTGCCCGACCTGCTGGACTCGATCCTGGCGGGCGGCCGGATCACCCTGTGCACCCAGTGCGCGGCCCGGCGCGACATCACGGAGAAGGACGTACTGGAGGGCGTACGCATCGCGGGGGCGCAGGTCTTCGTGCAGGAGGCCATGGCGGACGACACCCAGGCGCTCGTCTACTGATCCGGCGGGAGTCTCCCCGTGACTCAGTGACGCCTCTTGCCGTCCAGCTCGTCCCACCACTCGTCGGACTTCGGGTCCCCGGAGGGGTCGTCCCACCAACGGTCCTCCGGGCCCCGCCGGTTGGCGACCATCGCGGCGATCGGCGGGATCACCATGGCGACCACGCACATGCCGATGGCGACCGGCATGGACCACAGGCGCACCACCGCCCAGGCGGACACGAAGAGCGCGATGCATCCGCCCATCATGAGGAAGTAGTTCCGCCTGCGTCGGGCGTACATGCTTCCAGCGTAGGACTTCCTCGGGCCGGGGCGCGGGGACGCCGGGAACGGCACGAAGGGCCGCACCCCGCGTCAGGTGGCGTCCAACCCCCTGGGGTGCGGCCCTTCGGCCGTTCTGGGTGCCGTGGAAAACGGCGTGCCGCGGATCCCGGGAAGGATCAGACGGCGATGGCGACCTCGGAGAGACCGCCGGTCTGCGCGACGACCGTGCGGTCGGCGCTGCCGCCCGGAACCAGGGCGCGGAGCGTCCAGGTGCCCTCGGCCGCGTAGAACCGGAACTGTCCGGTCGCCGAGGTCGGGACCTCGGCGGTGAACTCACCGGTCGAGTCCAGCAGCCGGACGTAACCGGTGACGGGCTCGCCGTCGCGGGTCACGCTGCCCTGGATGGTGGTCTCACCGGGCTTGATCGTCGAAGCGTCGGGGCCACCGGCCTGTGCTCCACACATGGTTCTGTCCTTCTGGTCGGGTCGTGCGGGTCGGTCGGGTTACTTGGCGGGGCCCAGCTCGATCGGCACGCCGACGAGGGAGCCGTACTCGGTCCAGGAACCGTCGTAGTTCTTGACGTTCTCCTGGCCGAGCAGCTCGTGGAGCACGAACCAGGTGAGCGCGGAGCGCTCACCGATGCGGCAGTAGGCGATGGTGTCCTTCGCCAGGTCGACCTGCTCGTCCTCGTAGAGGGCCTTGAGCTCGTCGTCCGACTTGAAGGTGCCGTCGTCGTTGGCGTTCTTCGACCACGGGATGTTGCGGGCGCTCGGCACGTGGCCGGGGCGCTGCGACTGCTCCTGCGGGAGGTGCGCCGGGGCGAGCAGCTTGCCGCTGAACTCGTCGGGCGAGCGCACGTCGACCAGGTTCTGGCTGCCGATGGCCTTGACGACGTCGTCGCGGTAGGCGCGGATCGACTCGTCCTGCGGCTTGGCCGTGTACTGGGTGGCCGGGCGCGTGGGAACGACGTCGGTCAGGTCGCGGGAGTCGAGCTCCCACTTCTTGCGGCCGCCGTCGAGGAGCTTGACGTTCTCGTGGCCGTACAGCTTGAAGTACCAGTACGCGTAGGAGGCGAACCAGTTGTTGTTGCCGCCGTAGAGGACGACCAGCGTGTCGTTGCCGATGCCCTTCTCGCTGAGCAGCTTCTCGAAGCCGGCCTGGTCGACGAAGTCACGGCGGACCGGGTCCTGGAGGTCCTTGGTCCAGTCGATCCGGATCGCGTTCTTGATGTGGTTCTTCTCGTACGCCGAGGTGTCCTCGTCCACCTCGACGATGGCGACCTGCGGGTCGTCGATGTGGGCCTCGACCCAGTCGGCGTCTACCAGGACGTCGCTGCGGCTCATGTTGTTCTCCTCCGGGGCAGTCTGCGGCGGGGTGGTGCGAGATGCGGAGTGTGCGAGGTGCGGGTGTACGCGCGGAGGCACGGAACGCGGCGCGTACGGGGCACGGCGTCGGCCCTGACGACGGTCGAAGGGCCGGGGGGAGGCGGGACGGGTGCGAACGCCCCGCTCAGAAGGTGCGACAGAGCATGGCGGCGACGCGGCACAGGTCTACTGCCCGCCGCTTCGTGAGATCCGCCTGTCGCTTCATGGGTCCGATCGTAGGGAGGTACGGACGGAGATGTCACCGTCGTGTCGCATGATGAGACACGATCATCCGTGATGTGAGACGGAGAAGGGGTCGGCGAACCCTCCGCCCCGCGCGGGGCTCCTCCGAGCCTTCCCCGCATCTGCGGACCGGACGCCGGTGTCTCACTATCCGGATCGGCCGGTCGGCCGAGGGCTGCCGGAGGCGTCGAAGACGTCGAAGACGGTCGGCGCGTGCGGCCCGGGTGGCCGGTCAGCCGGTCAGCCGGTCAGCCGGTCAGGGCGACGTCCGAGCCGGTCACCGAGATCTCCAGGCCCTTCTCCGTCACCTTGACCTGCCGGAGCTCCAGGCCCTTCGGCAGCCCGTCGATGTCGCCCTCGAAGTCGGTCTTCTTACGGATCAGATCCTCGACGCCGGGCAGCCCTTCGCCCGGCACCTCGTCCGCGCGCACCTTGATCGTGTGACCGTCGACGCGGGTCACGGTGGACAGCACGCTGCGCGAGATCGGGCGGCCCAGGACCTCGACCGTGCCGGTGACCTTCGCCTTGCCGTTGCCGCCGTACTCCACGACGACGCCGTCGCTGGCCGCCGCCGTCAGGTCCTCGTAACTGACGCGCGCGGTGCCGGTGGCGCGGGCGGCCGTGGCGCTCCGGTAGCCGGAACCGAGCTTCACGTCGTGCAGTTCGGCCCGGACCTCGCTGACCCGCATGGCCCGGCCGGCGGCGCTGGTCTCCATGCCGGTGAGGCTGACGTCGACCCGGTCGAGCTGCGAACCGGCGAGCTGGGTGAGGAAGGGGAAGCCCTTGATCGAGATCTCCGTCGTGGCGGGGCCGCCCCCGCTGATCGTGACCCGGTCCTCGGCCTCGGACTCGGCGAACCAGACGGCCGCGCGGTCGACGGCGATGAAGAGGCCGCCGAGCACCACCACCAGGACCAGCAGTATTCGCAGTGCGCGCATGTGTCGTTTCCCCACCCTGTGCCGATCGGTCCCCCTGGCGCCCGTGAGCCTACTGCCGCAGGAGCGGGAGCGGACGCCCTGGATGATCGACGAGCGACGGCCCCCCATCGGTTCCCGAGGGGCCGTCAGGGGAGGGCGCGTCAGAGGACGGCGCGGCCGACCAGGTAGACGACCGGGGCCGCCACGGTCAGCGGCAGCGCCACCCCGGCGGTCATGTGCACGAACCGGGACGGGTAGTCGTAGCTCGCCACCCGCAGCCCGATGAGCGCGGCCCCGCCCGCCGCGAGACCGAGCAGCGCGCCCTTCGCGCCGAAGTCGGTCAGCGCGCCGACCGCGACGCCCGCGCCCGCACCCGCGAGCAGGGCCACCGCGACCGAGGCCGCGCCGGGCAGCGGGAGGGCCCGGGCGAGCGTGGCCGCCGCGACGGCCACCCCGCCGACCGCCACCGCGTCCGGGAGCGCCGCGAGATGTCCGCCGGCGAGCACCGCGAGGGACGCGGAGACGACGGTGGCCATCAGCCCGTACATCCGCTCGTCGGCCCCCGCGTGGCTGCGGAGCTGGAGGACCACGGTGAGCAGCACCCAGACGCCCAGGGTGCCCAGCAGCGCGGCGGGACCGTGCTCCCGGCCCGCCGCGAGCAGGACGGCATCGGCGACGAGCCCTCCGGCGAAGGCGAGCGCGATGCCCTGGCGGGCCGGCCACATGCCGTTGAGCCGGAACCATCCGGCGGCCGTCACCGCCTGGAGGAGCACCACCGGGACGAGCAGGGCGTACGGCCCGATCGCCGCGCCCCCCGCGAGCAGCAGACCCAGTACGGCGGTGAGCGCCGCGGGCTGCATCCCCGGCGCGATGATCGGCGAGCGCCCCTCGGCGCGGGCCCGCTGGGCGTCGGTGATCCGGGCGTTGCCCAGCGTCGTGGGCGCGCTGTAGCCCGTGTCACCGGGCCCCGGCTGCCCGGTCGCGGGCTCGGAGACGGAGGCCGAGGCCGAGGCGGGCACTGCTGCGGCCGGTGCGACGGGCGTGGCGGGCGTGGCCGGGACCTCGGGCGGCAGCGGGAAGGAGCCCGAGACGCCCTGGGGCGGCAGATAGGCGGTGTCGGCCGCCGAGGGCCGGTAAGGCTGCTGCTGGTGCTGACCGTGCTGCTGTGGTTCCTGATAGTGCCGCTGGGGCTGCTGGTGCTGCTGCGGTTCCTGATACTGCTGCTGCGGGTACGGAGCGTGCGGCTGCGGCGTTCCGTACGCTCCGGGCTGCTGCTGTCCGTACGGATCCGGCTGCGGCGTCCCGTACGCCTGCGGCTGCTGCGGCTGCCCGTAACCCTGGCCCGGCCCCTGCGCCTGCCCCTGCGCCCGGTGCGGGTCGTCCGGGCGGATCGTCGGCTGGTACTGCGTGTCCCAGGTCGGCGCCTGCCAGGTCTGCGTCGCGCCCTGGTCGAAGGCGGCCGGATCCTGCGGCGCGGCGGACTGCCCGGCCGTCCCGTCGGGCCAGTGCGGCGACGCGGGCCGCGGCTGCTGCCGCTCGGGGTCGTACGGATACGGGTACTGCTGATCGCTGCTGCTCATGGCCTGCGGTTCACCCTCCTGCGAACGGCGGGAGCACCTCGACCGTGCCGCCCTCGGCAAGGCGTACGGTCTCATGCTCGCGGCTCCCGACGGGGTTGCCGTCGATGAGGAACGAGCACCGCCGGAGCACCTGGCTCAGCTCGCCGGGGTGCCGTCTCCGTACCGCGTCGAGCGCCTCGGCGAGGGTCGCCGCCGCGTACGGCTCCTCCGCGGTGCCCGCGGCGGCCTTCGCCGCAGCCCAGTAGCGGATCGTCCCCGCTGCCATGGCGCCACTCCTTCGGTCGGTTCGTCGGACGCCTCGTGCGTCAGCTCTCCATGATGGGTCACGCGGGCGGTGCGGCCGTCGCCCAGTCGGCGATCCGGGCCAGAAGGGCGTCGTCCGCCGCGTTCTCCGCGTGGCCCATCCCCCGCTCCAGCCACAGCTCCGCGCGGCCGGGCCCGGCCGCATCCGCCAGCATCCTCGGGTGGTCCAGCGGGAAGTACGGGTCACGGTCGCCGTGCACGAGGAGCAGCGGGGCCGGGGCGATGAGCGGGACCGCGGCGACCGGGGAGAGCGGGACGGGGTTCCACTCCTCGGTGGCGATGCGGGTACGGAATCCGTAGCGGCCGACGAGGCGGCCCGAGGGGCGGGTGACCACCCAGTGCAGCCGGCGCATCGGGGCCGTCCCCCGGTAGTACCAACGGGCGGGAGCACTGACGGAGACCACCGCATCCGAGTGCGCCCCCGTGCGCCGTGTGCGCCCCTCGCGCTCCGGCACGCGAACGGGCGTATCCGCGTCCAAAGAATCGTCCAAGGAATCGCCTGCGGAGTCCGCCGTATACAAAGCGCCGTGCCGGAGCACCACGGAGCCGCCCATCGAGAACCCGACCGTAACGATCCGGGTGTGTCCGAGCTCCCGCGCCCAGGCCACCGCGGCGGCCAGGTCCAGCACCTCGCGGTCGCCCACGGTGGAGCGTCCGCCGGACCGTCCGTGGCCCCGGAACGAGAACGTGATCACGGCCGCACGCTGGGCGAACACCCGCGCGGCACGCCGTACGGCGGGGCGGTCGGCCGAGCCGGTGAAGCCGTGCGCGACGACGATCGCGGGGGTCGTCGCGGCGGCCTCGGCCGCCCCGTCCTCCGCCGCCGCGGAACCCGCCGTACACGGTTCGTACACCGCCTCGACCCGTACGCCGTCATCGGTCAGCAAGGTGGCGCATCGGGGAGGAGGCGTGAGCAAGGGAACAGAAGAACTCAGGAATCGACCCTCGGACACGGAACTCATGTGGGCTATTCTGCTGCGAAGAGGATCCGGGCAATGCAGCCCCCGGGTCCTTTTGTGCTTTACCGGCGTTGTTACGACGACGTTTCCACAAGCTCAGCGGTCCCAGGGCGCGGGACCGCACCGTAAAACCCGCATGACGCGGGACGCATGACGTACGAAGCAGTGCCGCATACTCCCCCGGGTCCGACCCGGGAGTGCCCCTCTCGCAGGGAACGAGGAGGACCGACGTAATGGGCGAGCGAACCGTGCAACACGATCGACCGAACCAGGCAGGTGGGCGGCGATGAGTTCACTGCTGCTTCTCACGAACGCACTCCAGCCGTCGACGGAGGTGCTCCCCGCCCTCGGGCTTCTGCTCCACAGCGTGCGGGTGGCCCCCGCCGAGGGCCCGGCCCTCGTGGACACCCCGGGCGCCGACGTGATCCTCGTCGACGGGCGCCGCGACCTCCCGCAGGTCCGCTCGCTCTGTCAGCTGCTGCGGTCCACGGGACCCGGCTGTCCGCTGATCCTCGTCGTCACCGAGGGCGGTCTCGCGGCCGTCACCGCCGACTGGGGCGTGGACGACGTCCTGCTGGACACGGCGGGACCGGCGGAGGTCGAGGCCCGGCTGCGGCTGGCCATGGGCCGCCAGCAGATCACCTCCGACGACTCCCCGATGGAGATCCGCAACGGCGATCTCTCCGTCGACGAGGCGACGTACAGCGCGAAACTCAAGGGCCGGGTCCTGGACCTGACCTTCAAGGAATTCGAACTGCTGAAATACCTCGCCCAGCACCCGGGCCGGGTGTTCACCCGCGCCCAGCTCCTCCAGGAGGTCTGGGGCTACGACTACTTCGGCGGTACGCGGACGGTCGACGTCCACGTACGGCGACTGCGGGCCAAGCTCGGCCCCGAGCACGAGTCGCTGATCGGCACCGTGCGCAACGTCGGCTACCGCTTCGTCACGCCGGAGAAGGTGGAGCGCGCCGCCGAGGAGGCGAAGGAGCGGCAGGCCGCCCAGCAGAAGGCCGCCGAGCCCGTCACCCGGTCGGAGCAGTCCTCTTCGGCCACGGCGGCGGAAGAAGCCCCGGTGGAGGCTGCCAAGAGGTAGGTCCATCCGCGTAGACTGCCGCGCGTGGCCAAGGTGACGCGGGACGATGTGGCGAGACTGGCGGGGACGTCGACCGCGGTCGTCAGCTATGTCATCAACAACGGACCCCGGCCGGTCGCCCCGGCCACGCGCGAGCGGGTGCTCGCCGCGATCAAGGAGCTGGGCTACCGCCCCGACCGGGTCGCCCAGGCCATGGCCTCGCGCCGCACGGACCTCATAGGAATGATCGTCCCGGACGCCCGGCAGCCGTTCTTCGCGGAGATGGCGCACGCGGTCGAACAGGCCGCGGCCGAGCGCGGGAAGATGGTGCTCGTCGGCAATTCCGACTACCGCGACGAGCGCGAGGTCCACTATCTGCGGGCCTTCCTCGGTATGCGCGTCTCCGGGCTGATCCTGGTCAGCCAGGGCCCCAGCGAGCGCGCCGCCGCCGAGATCGAGGCCTGGGACGCCCGGGTCGTCCTGCTGCACGAGCGCCCCGAGGCGATCGACGACGTCGCCGTCGTCACCGACGACGTGGGCGGCGCCCAGCTCGCCACCCGGCACCTGCTGGAGCACGGCAACGCGTACGTGGCCTGCCTCGGCGGCACGGAGGAGACCCCGGTGGTCGGCGACCCGGTCGCCGACCACGTCGAGGGCTGGCGCCGGGCGATGCACGAGTCGGGCCGCTCCACGGAGGGCCGGCTCTTCCAGGCCCCGTACAACCGTTACGACGCCTATCGGGTGGCCCTCGGGCTGCTGGCGGGCCCGGACCGGCCCCCGGCGATCTTCTGCGCCACGGACGACCAGGCCTTCGGCGTGCTGCGGGCCGCCCGTGAGCTGCGCATCGACGTGCCGGGCGAGCTGGCGGTGGCCGGCTTCGACGACGTCAAGGAGGCGGGTCTCACCGATCCGCCGCTGACCACGGTCTACTCCGACCGGCCCGCGATGGCGCGGGCGGCGGTGGACCTGGTGCTGGACGACTCGCTCCGGGTCTCCGGATCGCGGCGCGAGCGGCTGAAGCAGTTCCCCTCGGCGCTGGTGGTCCGCCGCTCGTGCGGCTGCGGCGAGCCCTCCGCGTCCGCCTGACCTGTCTCCTGACCTGTCTGAACCGTCGGGCCTTTACAGCGGGCATACGCGGTTCTTCCGGGCTTCTCAGGACGTACTCAGGCCCCTCTCATGTTCGCTGGCCAGCCTGGTGCACATGACGGAGAACCTTCGCCCGAGCGGCGCGCACTCGACGGACCAGGACCCGACCGCGTACCCGTACGCCTCCTCCTACGGCGCTGCGGGCGGCTACCCGCCGCCGCCCCCGTACGCCCCCACCAACCGGCGCCGGGCGAAGCGGCCGGTCGCGCTGCTGGCGGCGGTGGCCATCGCGGCGGGCGTGATCGGCGGCGGCACCGCGACGCTGATCGGGCAGCTGAACGGCCAGAACTCCGCCGCCACCGGCTCGGGCGGCGCGGTCAACGGCACCACCGTCTCGCAGAGCAGCAAGGGCACCGTCGCGGGCGTCGCGGAGGCGGTCTCGCCCGCGATCGTGGAGATCGGCGCGAACTCGTCGGCGGGCAAGTCCACCGGTTCGGGCGTGGTGATCACCGAGGACGGCGAGATCGTCACCAACAACCACGTCATCTCGGGCGCGCAGCAGATCCAGGTCACCCTCTCGACCGGCAAGACGTACACCGCCGACGTCGTGGGCACCGACCCCGACAAGGACCTCGCGCTCATCAAGCTCCAGGGCGCGAGCGGGCTGAAGACGGCCACACTCGGCGACTCCTCGCAGGTCAAGGTCGGCGACCAGGTCGTGGCGATCGGTTCGCCCGAGGGCCTCACCGGCACCGTCACCAGTGGCATCGTCTCCGCGCTGGACCGGGACGTGACGGTGAGGGACGACTCCGGCAGCTCGGGGGAGAACCAGGGGGGCGGCGGGCAGCAGTGGCCGTTCGAGTTCGGCGGCCAGCAGTTCAACGGCGACACGGGCGAGAAGACGACCACGTACAAGGCGCTCCAGACCGACGCCTCGCTCAACCCCGGCAACTCCGGCGGCGCGCTGATCAACATGGACGGTGAGATCATCGGCATCAACTCCGCTATTTACGCGCCGAGTTCCGCGGCGGCGGGCAGCGGTTCGTCGGCGGGCAGCGTGGGCCTCGGCTTCGCGATCCCGGTGAACACGCTCAAGGCCGACCTGGACGCCCTGCGCGCGGGGAACAACTCCTGACCGTGCGAGGCTGAGACCGCCCCCATCGGCCGGAACGAGAAGAGGACGACACAGCGATGAGCCCCGCCGAAGACGATCCCCAGCGCATCCTGATCGTCGACGACGAACCGGCCGTGCGCGAGGCGCTGCAACGCAGCCTCGCCTTCGAGGGGTACGGCACGCAGGTCGCGGTCGACGGGTACGACGCCCTGGCGATGACCGAGGCCTACGCCCCCGACCTCATCGTCCTGGACATCCAGATGCCCCGGATGGACGGCCTCACCGCCGCCCGCCGCATCCGGGCCACCGGTTCGACCACGCCCATCCTCATGCTCACCGCCCGCGACACCGTCGGCGACCGGGTCACCGGCCTCGACGCGGGTGCGGACGACTACCTGGTCAAGCCGTTCGAGCTGGACGAGCTGTTCGCCCGCATCCGGGCCCTGCTGCGCCGCAGCTCGTACGCGGCGTCGGCGGCGGGCGCGGACGCCCCGGACGACGACGTCCTCTCCTTCGCCGATCTGCGCATGGACCTGGCCACCCGCGAGGTCACCCGGGGCGAGCGCCGGGTGGAGCTGACCCGTACCGAGTTCACGCTCCTGGAGATGTTCCTGTCCCACCCGCGCCAGGTGCTGACCCGGGAGCAGATCCTCAAGGCCGTCTGGGGCTTCGACTTCGAGCCGAGCTCCAACTCCCTGGACGTGTACGTGATGTACCTGCGCCGCAAGACGGAGGCGGGCGGCGAGCCGCGCCTCGTCCACACCGTGCGCGGGGTGGGCTACGCGCTGCGTACGGGCGGGAGCGGGGAGGCGTGAGCGGTCCGGCGCCCCAGGCGGACGTGCGGGAGCGGCGGGGCAGGGGCCCGGTGCGCCGCTTCCGGGCGCTGCCGCTGCGCTCCCGGCTGGCGATGCTGGTGGCCACGGCGGTCGCGGTCGCGGTGGCGGCGGTGGCCGCCGCCTGCTGGCTGACCACCCGGGACCGGCTCACCGAGCAGCTCGACACGACGCTGTCGCAGGTGAAGCCGAACGAGAACGCGATCCGCCTGCTGGCGGCTTCCTGCACGAGCGGACTGCCCGGCGACCTCCAGATCGTGACCGGCCCGTACACGATCCAACTGGTGCCGGCCGTGGGGCAGAAGCCGTGCACGGTGCCCGGCAGATCCGCCATCCCGATCGAGGCCGCCGACCGGGCGGTCGCCGGCGGGCTGCGCGAGGACGCGACGCACACCACGACGGCCGAGGACGGCACGGAGATGCGGGTCCACACCTCGCCCGCCGGTCCGGACCGCCCCGGCCTCGCGGTCTCCGTGGCCGTGCCGATGAAGCAGGTCACCGATCCGCTGAACCAGCTGGCCTGGGTGCTGCTCATCGTCTCCGGCATCGGAGTCGTCGGCGCGGGCGCGGCCGGGCTGTGGATCGCGCGGGCCGGGCTGCGGCCGGTCGACGAGCTGACCGAGGCCGTCGAGCACGTGGCCCGTACCGAGGATCTGACCGTACGCATCCCGGTGGACGGCGAGGACGAGATCGCCCGGCTGTCGAACTCCTTCAACTCGATGACGGCCCAGCTCGCCTCCTCCCGCGACCGTCAGGCCCAGCTGATCGCGGACGCGGGCCACGAGCTGCGCACCCCGCTGACCTCGCTCCGGACGAACGTGGAGCTGCTGGCTCGCAGCGAGGAGACGGGCCGGGTGATCCCGCCGGAGGACCGCAAGGCGCTGATGGCCTCGGTGAAGGCCCAGATGACGGAGCTGGCCGCGCTGATCGGCGACCTCCAGGAGCTGGCCCGCCCCGACGCGGCCGAGCCGGGCCCGCTCCAGGTGGTGGCCCTGCACGAGATCGCCCGCACCGCCCTGCGCCGCGCCCGGCTGCGCGGCCCGGAGCTGACGATCACCGAGGACCTGGCCCCCTGGTACGTACGCGCGGAGCCGGCCGCCCTGGAGCGGGCGATCGTCAACGTCCTGGACAACGCGGTGAAGTTCAGCCCGCCCGGCGCCACGATCGACGTCACGCTGCACCGGGGCGAGCTGACCGTCCGGGACCGGGGCCCCGGCATCCCCGCCGAGGAACTCCCGCACGTCTTCGAACGCTTCTGGCGCTCCCCGTCCGCCCGCCAGCTCCCCGGCTCCGGCCTTGGCCTGTCCATCGTGGCCCGTACGGTGCACCAGACGGGCGGCGAGATCGCGCTGCGCCCGGCCCCGGACGGCGGCCCCGGGACCGTGGCGGCGCTCACGCTGCCGGGGGCGCCGACGCCGCCGCCGGAGCTGTGAGGACGACCGGGCTCAGCCCGTCGGGTTGTGCCGGATCAGCGACTCCACCAGCCCGGACCGTTGGTTCGGGTAGTCCAGCGGCACGATGCCGAGCCCCGTCCACCCGGCGGTCTCGGAGCGCTCCAGGAAGGAGTGCACCTGCGGGTTGAGCCGGTCGGCGTTCCAGCGGGGCGGCATCAGGGCGGCGGTGGAGACGTAGTTCATGAAGAACTTGCCGGGCTGCTGGGCCGCCTTGCGGAACTGGGCCTCGATCTTCGGGTACTTGGCGAACGGCTCCGCCATGTAGTCGTCCTGGATGTCGAAGAGGGCCGGGTCCCCGTACCGCACCCCGGGCAGCCCGCCGTTGTCCGCGAGCAGCACCACCTTGCCCCGGGCCCCGCCGAGGTCGGGAAGGGCGGAGTCGAGGCGGAACAGGGACCGCCAGCCCCGCACGTCCAGGTAGTCGTCGAAGATCCGGCGGAACGCGGCGTCGCTCTCCTCGGAATACTCCTGCTTGACCCGCATCAGCACGGTCTCGGTCGGCCGCGCGGCCAGGAAGTCCCGGCAGAAGACAAGGACATCGCCGAACATCATGTTCTGGAACGACGCCCCGTGATGGATCGCGAACGAGCCGTCGGTGATCCGGCACCGTACGTCGAGGAAGCGTATGCCGCTCTCCAGCTGCTGTCCGATCGTCGTGTTCTGGCACTCCGACCAGGGACCGCCGAACCGGGCCCCCGAGTCGTGCGTGCCCGGGATCGTGAGCCGCTGGAGCGCGGTGGAGTCGGGCAGGGCGGCCATCCAGTCCTGCGTGCCCCGGACCGCCCGGCCGCCCTCCCGGGTGGCGGCGACGGCGGGCGCGGCGCCGACGACGGCGGTGGCGGAGACGGCGAGGGCCCCGGCCAGAAACCCTCTGCGGGTGGGCAGAGGGCCTCTACGGGCGGGCCCGGACGGGGACTTGGGCGTGCGCGCGGGGGTGGACATGCGGGGTGCCTCCAAGGGCCGTGGGGGGCTGGGCCCTTGGATTCTGTCGGGCACACGTCACCTCCGGAAGAGGGCGCACACCTGACATGCCTCAGGCCGCGTGCTGGAAGGCCGCGTAGGTCAGGTAGCCCGTGTCGCCTCCCTGGAAGTACGTGGCCTCGTCCGCCGGAGCGATCGGCGCACCGGTGCGCAGCCGCTCGACCAGGTCCGGGTTGGACAGGAAGGCCCGGCCGAAGCTGATCAGCTCCGCCCCCAGACCCAGCCAGCGGTCGGCGTCGGCGCGCTCCACCTGCTTCGGGCTCATCGGCAGCGACGGGTTCATGATCAGCGTGCCGGGCCAGGCGCGGCGCAGGGCGACCAGCACCTCCTCGTCGGCGGTGCCCTCCAGGTGCACGTACGCCGGTTCCAGCCGCGCCAGCTCGGCCAGCAGCAGGGCGTACAGCTCCGGAACGTCCCGCTCCTCGACGCCCCAGAACGTGCCGCCCGGGGAGAGCCGGATGCCGGTCCTGGCCGCGCCCACCGCGTCCACGGTCGCCGCCACCGCCTCCACGGCGAACCGCACCCGGCCGGCGAGCGACCCGCCGTACCGGTCCGTGCGGAGGTTGGCGTTGGAGGAGAGGAACTGGGAGATCAGATAGCCGTTCGCGCCGTGGATCTCGACGCCGTCGAACCCGGCGTCGACGGCCCGGCGGGCGGCCGACGCGTACGACTCGACGTGCTCGGGCACCTCGGCCGTCTCCAGGGCGCGCGGCAGCGGCGCGGGCTGCGGGCCCGTCGGGGTGAACACGTCGCCGACCGCCGCGACGGCGGAGGGCCCGACCGGCCGCAGCCCGGTGGTGTCCGGGTGCGAGACCCGGCCGCCGTGCATGATCTGGGCGAAGATCCGGCCGCCGTTCGCGTGCACGGCGGCGGTGACCGGACGCCAGGAGGCGACCTGCTCATCGGTGTACAGGCCGGGCGTGCCGGGGTTGGACTGCCCGACCAGGCTGGGCTGCACCCCCTCGCTCACGATCAGCCCGGCGGTGGCCCGCTGCGCGTAGTACGTGGCCATCGAGGGCGTCGCCAGCCCGCCGGAGGCCGCCCGGACCCGGGTCATCGGGGCCATCACGACCCGGTTGGGCAGCACCAGGTCACCGAGGCGGTGGCTGTCGAAAAGGCTCTGGTTCATGGCACGAAGCTCCTGACTGAACGGCTTTGCAGCTCTCGTGACGCCCGTTTTCCGGGCACAGCGCTACGCTAAAACCTGACATCAATGTGAGGGGCAAGGCGTGAGGGGCACAGCATGCGCATCGGAGAGCTCGCGGCCGCCACGGGGGTCAGCGTCCGGTCCCTGCGGTACTACGAGGAGCAGCGGCTCCTGACCAGCACCCGCAGCCCGAGCGGTCAGCGGCACTACACGGACGCCGAGGTCGACCGGGTCCACTTCATCCAGCGCCTCTACGCCGCCGGCCTCTCCAGCCGCACCGTCAAGGAGCTGCTGCCCTGCGTCGACGCCCCCAGCGAGGTGTCCTCCGACGCGGCGATGGAGCGGATGGAGCAGGAGCGCGAGCGGCTCTCCGCCCACATCGACGACCTGCTCTCCACCCGGGACGCCCTCGACGCCCTGATGGCCACCAACCGCGCCCACCGCCGCACCCTGGGCCGCCCCGCCGAAAATGGCCGGGACGAAAACGAAGCGAGTCTTCTTTCTTAACGGAAAACTGCGGAAGAATATATTCATCGCGACCGTTGCCGGAATTCAAGAAGTGCCGGAAAAGCTTTTGCCGGAGATCGTGAACTGCCCTTACTCTGGGGCCAATTCATGGGCGGCAAACGCCCAGCGCATTCATTCCGGACCTGGAGTCCGGACTCTGGAATCCGCCGCAACGAAACGCGAGGAATACCTGTGCGACGCATGACCTCCACCCTCCTCTCCCTGGCCGCCGTGCTGACCGCCTCCGCCCTGGCCGCACCGGCGGCCGGCGCCGCCCCGCGGAACGACCGGCCGGCCCCGGCGTCCGGTACGCCCGCAGGCTGGGAGAGAGTGGGCGCGGACGACCTGGCGCACTTCAACGGCGCCACCGGCAGAGGCGCCACGGCCCAGGCCGACGAGACCTCGAACCTGGCCCTCAAGTCGGTGCGCAACGGGAAGTTCACCGCCGCCGAGATCAATTACGCCGAACCGAACACCGGTGTGCTGCGGGCCCGTTCGCCCTACGCCAGCGGCGCGTGGGAGGGCTTCGCGTTCGAGTGGGACGAGGCCACCCAGACGTTCGCCCTGAAATCCCTCGCGAACAACCGCTACGTGGCGGTCGAGAAGAACTTCACCGGCAACGCGAAGAACGCACTGCGGGCCCGCTCGACGACGGCGGGCGGCTGGGAGCGGTTCGAGCTCTACCAGAACGAGGACCTGAACCTGTACGCGCTCCGGTCCACCCTGAACAATCTCTTCGTCGCGATGGAGAACAGCTACACGGGCCCGCTCCAGTACACGCTGCGCGCCCGCTCCGCCGAAGTCACCGGCTCCTGGGAGCAGTTCGACCTGTACAGCATCGACGGCTGACCGCACCCCGGCCTCCTCCGGCACCGGACGGAGGCCGGACTCGCCGTCTGCACCGGGCGGCCGTCGCCGAGGACGGCCACGGCCACGCCTCAGCCGTTCGCCGCGAACACGGAGACCCCCGGCCCGCCCAGCTCCCCGACCGCCACCCGCCGCCCGGACACCGCGAGCAGCAGGGACAGCACGGGTCCGGTGACCTCCGGGCCCTCCCCGATCGACAGGTCGGCGTCCGTGGCCGACAGCCGTACGCGAGCGGCCAGTTCCTTCGCTCCGCCGAAGGACGCCGGGGTGCGCGCCTGCAACCGCAGCGCCCGGGCCACGGCCTCCCGCGGATAGGAATGGACGAGGCCCACGGCGCGGCGGATGTCCTCACCGTGCACGACCTCCTCGACCAGCCGGGTGTCGAGCGGGGCGGGCGGCCCGGTCCTCCGCGTCGCCACCCGGCGCAGCCGCTCCAGCGTCTCCTGCGGCGTGGCCCCGCGCTCGCGCTCCACACCGCGCGCGTTCTGACGGTCGAAGTCGAACCGCGCCCGTACGAGGCCGGCGACGAAGCCGATGCGTGTCGTCCGGGCGGTGTCCACCAGATGGGCGGCCACATCGCGCACCGTCCACCCCGCGCAGAGCGACGGCGTGTCCCACTGCCCGGGATCCAGCCGCGCGAGGTCATCGGCCAGCGCGGCCCGCTCGGTGTGCACCATCCGCCAGATCTCGCGCTTCACATCGCCCTTCGCCCCGCTCCTCGTGCCGCTCGCATCGCCCTTCGCATCGCTCCTCGCACCGTTCGCATCGCTCTTCACGGCTGCCTCCACTCGAACCGGTGACCACGTCCACCGGATGAGACCCCGGACGCCACCGAAACTCATCGCGCGCTCGGCCACCGGATATGGATCAAGAAAGGTGATCTTGTCCAACTGTGTCATGACTTCGTAACAGGGTTGCCGGAGCACAACTCCACCGCGTCACGGCCTGTCCGACAGGGTGTGACTCACGCCACGTGGACGGGTGAGGATCCGGGCGCCCGACCAGGCGTCGCGCAGTGACCGATCAAGAAACCGGGGAACGATATGACCGACATCCGACGTGCATCAGCCATCGGCGCCGCTGTCACCGCCACCGCCTGCGCCGCGGTCGCCCTCGCACCGGCCGCCGTCGCGGCGGAGCCGACGGCCCACCGGCCGGCCGCGGCGACGAAGGCCGCCGCGGCCGCGCAGTACAACGGCGCCTGTGGCGGCGGCTACTCCGTGGTGAACTCCGCGCAGATCGGCGCCAAGGGCACGGTTTTCCTCACCTACAACTCCGCCACCGGCAAGAACTGCGTGGTGACCGTCCGCACCAAGCCCGGAAAGGCCGTGCACATGACGGCCTCGCTCGGCTTCGCCTCGCCCACCACGACGGTCACGGACACGGGGTACTACACCACGTACGCGGGGCCGGTCTACCTCGACGCACGCGGCCTGTGCGTGACGTGGCGCGGTGAGATCTCCGGCGAGGTGGCTGGCAAGAACGGCACCAACTGCGGTTCCCTGGCGGCGAACCGGCGATAGCCCGCACTGATCCGGAAGCGGCCCGCCGCGTGGTGTGCGCACACCACGCGGCGGGCCGCGGCTGTGGCCGGGACCGCGACCGTGGCCCGCGCGACGTGTTCACGGGGCTTCGCGGGCGTCGCCGTCCTCCTCGCGGTGCTCGCCACCGGGGTCACCCGGGCGACGGCCCCCGGTACGGGCAGGGCGCCCCCGGCCGTCGGAGGCGGCGGTCGGCGGCGGAATCGCCGGGGCGCACGCTCCGGGCAGGTCCGGCGTTGTGCAGCGGGCCGGAAGATCGGGAGTGAGCAGGGAACGTGCGGTCATGGGTCTCACCTGCCGTGCGCGGAGCCGGTCGGTCTCTCAGCAGTGATTCGTAGCCGCGCGGCAAGCGGATTGGACGCGGTCGGCGCCCGCGCCTCCCGCCGGGCGCACCCGCCTCCGACGGGCCTCGGACCGCCCGCCCGGTCCCCTGTTCCGGGCGGGCGGCCGAAACGCGTCGACCACGGATCAGGCTCAGGCGGTCATCAGCGAGATGCCGAGCATCCGCGCCCCCGTCTCCGTACGCGGCCGGTGTTCGCTGCCCGGCGCGAACACGACGTACGACCCCGGCCCATGGCGTTCGCCGCCGTCGATGACCTCGCCGCTCAGGACGAAGTACCGCTCCTCGGTGCGGTGTTCGTCGACCTCGGGCCACTCCGTGCCCGCCGCGAAGTCGATCAGCCAGCCCCGGGCGTACTCGGTGCCCGGCAGCCTCCGGCGCAAGATCCCGGGGGCCACCTCGTGCGCCTCGACGTCGTCGACCTGGACGACGGTCTTCAAGGCGTCCGCCGTGTTGGTTCGCGTGTCCTCGCTCATGACTCCACCGTGCCGCCGTTCGATCATCCGGGGCGAGTGTCGGGGATGACATCCTCGGGTACTTTTCTGCCATGCCCGCATCCGGAGCCCGGCATCACGTGGTGGCGCTGCTCAACGAGCCGCAGACACCCTTCGAACTCGCCTGTGCCGCCGAGGTCTTCGGGGCCGACCGCCCCGATCTGCCCACGCACTACACCTTCGAGGTCTGCGCCCGGCGGCCCGGCCCGCTGCTCACCACCGTCGGGCACGCGCTGCTCGTCGAGAGCGGGCTCGACGCCCTGCGGAGGGCGGACACCGTGATCGTCCCGGGCTGGCAGCCGCCCGGCGGGCCCGTGCCGGACGATGTCCTGGACGCCCTGCGGGCGGCACACCGGCGCGGGGCGCGCATCGTGTCGATCTGCACGGGTGCTTTCGTCCTCGCCCGGGCCGGGCTGCTGGCGGGGCGCCGCGCGACCACGCACTGGCGGCGGAGCGATCTGCTGGCCGAGGCCTTCCCCCAGGTGACCGTGGTCAAAGACGTGCTCTACGTCGACCACGGCGATGTGGCGACCAGCGCGGGCAGCGGCGCGGGCATCGACCTCTGCCTCCACCTCGTACGGTCCGACCTGGGCGCCTTCTACGCCACGCAGGTGGCCCGGAGCATGGTGCTGCCGCCGCACCGGGACGGCAGCCAACTCCAGTACGCGGCCCCGCCCGCCCCCGCGGGCACGGACGATTCCCTGGCCCCGGTACTGGAGTGGGCACTGACCCGGCTGGAGACGGACCTCTCCGTGGATCGGCTGGCCTCCTACGCCGGGCTCTCCCCGCGCACCTTCGCCCGCCGGTTCGTCCGCCAGGTCGGCGTCAGCCCCGGGCAGTGGCTGCTCCAGCAGCGCGTCGACGCGGCCCGGTCGCTGCTGGAGCGGACCGATCTGCCCGTCGAGACGGTCGCCGTCCGGGTCGGACTGTCCTCGGCGGTCAACCTGCGGCGGCGGTTCCGGGCCGCCCTCGGGACGACGCCGGGCGCGTACCGACGCCTCTTCGGCGAAGCAGCAACAGCAAAGGACGGGGGTGACCGCTGAATGAACGAGGGCGATCGGAACGGACCCCACCGCCCCTGCCGTTACGCCACTGTCCGCACCTGGTAGGGAAGTTCGCCCGCACGCCACACCGGAGCGAGTCGCCTCCGGTCACCCGTACAGCGGACACAGAGCCGTCGCACATGCAACCAACACCACCGCGGACGACGTCGTCAGACCTGCCCGTGCCGATCACCGGCACGCGGAACACCTGCTCTCCCGCCGCTCACTCCCGGAGGATCCCATGCGCAGACTCACCGCCGGCCTGATGACGCTCGTCTCCACCGCCGCCGTCATCGGCACCACCCTCGTCGCCCCGTCCGCCGCCGTCGCCGCCAATACCTGGCAGTCCCACGACAAGAACTGCACGACCATCACCATCGAGGACCAGTCGATCGGCTCCGTGTGCGCGGAGGTGCAGAAGCGCGTCACCAGCGCGGGCGCGGTCAACGGATACCGGGCGCGCACGACCGTGAGCCCCACCGCGGGCAACTGGTTCAAGCCGGACGTCTACGTCTGGACCACCGACGGCAGCCTCGGCGAGCTGTGCCCCGGGGGCTGCGCACAGCAGACCTCCGACTGGACGTCCCCCTGGTCCTCGGTGAAGACCGTCCCCGGCAGCTACCGGGTGCGGGGCGAGCACAACCGCGGCAGCTACGACGTCTCCGCGTCCTGGAGCAACTGGTCCCAGCTCGCGGAGAAGTGCGCCACCTACGCCGGCGCCGGTGAGGTCTGCGTACGACGGCACGAGCGCAGCCACCGCGGCGTCCTGCAGGAGCGCGGCCAGATCGCCGTGCACCCCGCCACGGGCAAGTGGATCGAGCCGCGCACGGTACGGGTCGGCACCGTCAACGACGGCACGACCACGGCCACCGGCCGCGACCTGTGCGACCCGTCGTGCACCCGGCGCAGCGCCAACTGGTCGGCCACCGTCTCCGGGAACCTGGTCGGCCCCAGCAGCACCTTCGAGGGCTTCGCCGCGGCGTCCTTCGCCCTGCCGTCCGGCACGGTGAAGACCCTCAAGGCCTCGTACTCCTGACGGAACGATGCGCTCCGCCCGGAGACGCAGCGGAGGCGACCGTAGGGCGACCCGGGTCCTGGCGGACGGAGCGCATCAGCGCGTGGAGCACGGCCACATGGCCTTCGTCACACCGAAAAGGCAGACACTGAGGGCAACTGCACGCTTTGGCGAGTTTTATCCACTCCCCATGACGCCGCCCCGGCCCGGAACCCCGGAATATCCGGCCGGGCCCTCACAGAATCCTCATACGATCGGCACAGGCCGCCCGCGTGATCCATTCCGCTGCGGCAGCCGCGCCTCAGCATTCACCTGCCGTTCCGGACCCGACCCAAGGGATCATGTGAAGATTCGCCGCGTTCTCGCCACGGCTGTCGCCCTCGCCGTGACCACCCCCGCCGTGCTGCTCTCCGTCACGCCCGCGGTCGCCGACACCAAGCCGGCCGCCCAGTCGCAGACGCAGAACAAGCAGAGCAAGCCGAGCATCGAGGAGCTGGAGAAGGCCGCCGCCGCGGCGCAGAAGGCGTACGAAGAGGCCGTCAAGGCCCGTGACGAGGCCCAGGTCACGGTGCGGAAGGCCCTCAAGGAACTGTCCGAGGACAGCCACCCCCTCGTGGCCGCCGCCAAGGCCGCCACGCAGGCCGCGAAGGACGCCGCAGCCGCGAAGGCCACCGCCGACCAGGCCGTGACCGACGCGAAGACCGCCCTCGACGCCCTGCCCGCCGACGCCACCGAGGAGCAGAAGACCGCCGCGGCGACCGCTCTCTCCGAGGCCGAGGCGACCGCGGCGACGGCAGCCGCCACCAAGACCGCCGCCGACACCAAGGCCGCCGAGGCCCGCAAGGCGGTCGAGGACGCACGGGTCGCGGCCGCCCGCGCAGCCGGCGCGGCCGACAAGGCTCTGGACGAGGCGCTCGCCGCGAAGATCGCGGCCGACGCGGCGCTGGCCCAGGCCAAGAAGGAGGCGGAGGAGGAGGGCGAGGACTGCGAGCCCGAGCTCGACCTCACCGCCGATGTCACCGGCCTGCCGTCCACGCTCGTCGCCGGGACGACCACCGCCTTCTCCATCCGTGTGACCAACGGCAGCGACCGGCACATGGACGAGATCATCGCGTACACCGGTGTCCACGCGACCGACAGGACCGGTCTCAAGGACACGGGCAAGTTCTTCCAGCTCCAGTGGTCCACGAAGTCCTCGCCGAAGTGGCAGAACGTCAAGCACGACTACATCGACGCCATCGGCGCGCTGAAGCCCGGTGCGAGCGCCGACGTCAAGCTGCGCCTCACGCTCGACAAGGCCACCCCGGCCGGTAACGGTGTCGCGTTCATCGCAGCCGCCTTCTACAACGAGGACGGCTCCTGCGGCGGTGCGCCCGGCGCGGACATGTACGAGTTCGACGTCAAGGCCGCCGGCAGCAAGCCCGGCAAGACCGAGGACGCCAAGCCCAAGCCCGCCAAGACCACGAAGCCCGGCGACAACGGGGCCGGTCACAAGCCGCAGGGCACGGCGTCGAGCACCCCGGTGAAGACCGGCACGAACGGCAGCCTCGCCGCCACGGGTTCGTCCTCCGCCACCACCTCGATCGCCCTCGCGGGCGGCGCGGCCGTGGTGCTCGGCGCGGCGGCGATGTTCGTCGTACGTCGCCGGAAGGCCGGTTCCGACGCCTGACGGTGAAGGCGTCGGCCGTGAAGCCGTAAAGGCATGAAGGAGTGAGGGGGCGGGGCCCGTACGGGCCCCGCCCCCTCATCTGTCTCTCGCCCACCGGATCCACGCCACCGGACCGAACGACGAACTCCGGGGGCCTGACGGTACGGGCGGATTTCGCCGCGGATGCGTGAATCGGCGGACGTACACCGGCTCTGACGTGCCCTTGTCCTACACGTTCCCTGGCTGAATACTGCACGGCCACGGGGTCATTGGTGCTGATGAGGCTGAAGTTTCTGATGCGACGGATGAGTCGTCACGCCTTCAGATGGCCGAAAGCGCACGACCCCGTACGCACCGCCCGCACCGCACGCACCACCCGCACCGCAGGCATCCGTCCCATCGGACTATCCAAAGGATTCACGTGCCGAGCCAAGCAAGAAGACGACGTGCCGCGGCCATAGCCGTGGTCGCGGCCCTGGCGACGACCGGAGCCGCCGTACCGGCGACCGCCGGCCCACAGACCGCTCAAAAGGCGGCAGAGTCGGCGAATGCCGCTACCCCGCACCGCGTCCAGCTGATCACCGGCGACGTGGTGGAGGTGACCTCCGGCCACGTCACCGGATTCGACCCCGCCCCGGGCCGCGAGAACATCCCCGTCCATCTGCGCGAGGACGGCGACCGCAGCCTCGTCGTGCCGCTCGACGCCCAGCGGCTGATCAGCACAGGCACGGTAGACGAACGTCTCTTTGAGGTAACGGGTCTGGACACAGAGGCGGCACGCGCCTCCTACCGGAACGGCCTGAAGGTCATCGTCGGCTACACGGACGCGGCCGCCGCCACCACGGCCCGCGCCGCGGTCGCCGCGGCGGGCGGCACGAAGGTGCGCCGGACCATCGAGGCGTTGAACGCACAGGCCGTCACCACGCCCGGCCGCGACCTTCCACAGCTGTGGAAGGCGCTGACGCGGGCCGGCGGTGGCGGCGACGGCACGGCGCGGCGGACCGCCGCCGGCATCGACCGGGTGTGGCTCGACGGCACGGTCACCGCCCAACTCGACGTCAGCGTCCCGCAGATCGGGGCCGACAAGGTGTGGGCCGCCGGGTACGACGGCACGGGCGTGAAGGTCGCCGTGCTCGACACCGGGGTCGACGAGACCCACCCGGACCTCACCGGACAGCAGATCGCGGAGAAGAACTTCTCCGCGTCGGCCGACGCCAAGGACCGCCAGGGCCACGGCACGCATGTCGCGTCCACCATCGCCGGCACCGGGGCCAAGGCCGGCGGCGCGTACAAGGGCGTCGCGCCCGGCGCGCGCCTCATCGACGGCAAGGTGCTCGACGACTCCGGCAGCGGCAACGAGTCGGACATCATCACCGCCGTCGAATGGGCGGTCGGCGAGGGCGCCGACATCATCAACATGAGCCTCGGCGGGCCCGACTCACCCGGTGTGGAACCGCTTGAAGAAACGGTTGACCACTACAGCGAGAGCGCGGGCGTGCTGTTCGCGATCGCCGCGGGCAACGAAGGCCCCGGCGCGAGCACCATCGGCACGCCGGGCGCGGCCGACCGGGCGCTGACGGTCGGCGCGGTCGACGACGGCGACGCGATGGCGTCCTTCTCCAGCCGCGGCCCACGGGTCGGCGACGGCGCGATCAAGCCGGACGTGACGGCTCCCGGCGTCGACATCACCGCCGCCTCCGCACCGGGCAGCGCCATCGCCACCGAGTACGGCGAGAACCCGGAGGGCTACGTCACCATCTCGGGCACCTCGATGGCCACGCCCCATGTCGCGGGCGCGGCCGCCCTGTTGAAGCAGCGCAACCCCGACTGGCGGGCGGCCGAGCTCAAGGGGGCGCTGACCGGCTCCGCCAAGGACACCGGCTTCACCGCCTTCGAGCAGGGCGCCGGCCGCATCCAGGCCGACCGGGCCGTGGAGCAGACGGTGCACGCCGAGCCGGTCTCGCTGAACTTCGGCAGCGTCGAGTGGCCGCACGACGACGACCGGCCCGTCGTGCGCACGCTCACCTACCGCAACTCCGCCGACGCCGACGTCACCCTCGACCTCACCGCGTCGGGCGCCGGACCGGGCGGCGAGGCGGCCCCGGAGGGGATGTTCACCGTCAGTCCCGGCTCGGTCACCGTCCCGGCGGGCGGCGCGGCGGAGGTCACCGTGACCGCCGACACCGCGATCGACGCCCCCGACGGGCAGTACAGCGCGGCCGTGGTCGCCACCGGAGGCAGGCAGTCCGTCCGCAGCGCCGCCGCTGTCGACCGCGAGACGCCCTCGTACCCCGTGCGGCTCCGGCACCTGGGCCGCGACGGCAGGGCCGCGGCCGCTTTCCAGACGTACGTCACCGGGCTCAGCGGCGAGGCGGCGGGCCAGGAGTTCGCGCTCGACGAGACGGGCGACTCCACCGAACTGCGGCTTCCGGTGGGCGAGTACAGCGTCCAGGGAATCGTGCTCGCCGACCGGGCCGACTCCACGAAGGGCGCCGACTGGATCGCGCAGCCGAAGCTGACGGTCGACGGCCCGCAGGACGTCACGCTCGACGCGAGGACGGCGAAGCCGGTCGACATCACCGTCCCGGACCGCCGCGCGACGGCGCGGCAGGCACACGCCGGCTACACGCTGAAGGTCGACGGCCTGGACCGGAAGTTCGGCTGGCGGCTGCCGTCCTTCGAGAACTTCCGCTCGGCCGGTCTGGGGCCCGACGTCACCGACGGCTCGCTCCAGCAGGTCTGGGACGCGCACTTCGCCTCCGGCGAGAACACCCAGTACTCGCAGATCTACGGCGGCCCGGTGACCCGCCCGGCGACCGGCTACCGCAAGCATGCGCGCGGCGAGGACTTCGCACGGCTGGTGGCCGGACTCGGCGAACCGGTGGCGGGCAAGGACGCCTTCCTCACCCCGCTGGGCCTGTTGCCGACCGCCGGCTTCGGCCTCGCATCGGGCCGCACACTGCCGAGCCCGAGCACCCAGACGCTGTATCTGGCGGGCGCGACCGGGACGAAGTGGTACGTGGGCTTCGAGCAGCTCGGCGACACCCTGCCGAACGGCTGGCAACTCACCGACAGCCGTTACGGGTTCAACGGCGAGACCTTCCGCGCGGGCCGCACCTACCGCACCGACTTCAACACCGGGGTCTACGGCCCCGTGCTCAGTGACGCGCAGGGCATCCGCCGGTCCGGCGACACGCTCTACGCGTTCCTGAACATGTTCTCCGACGGCCAGGGGCACGACGGCTCCACCACCGTGGAAAGCGCCCGCACCACGCTGCACCGGAACGGCGAGAAGATCGCCGAGAACGACGACGACCTCAGCGTCGGCTCGTTCCCGGTCCCGGCCGAGGACGCCGAGTACACCCTCGGCACCTCGATCACGCGCAGCCCGAAGATCGCCCGGGTGGGCACCCGGATCGACGCCGCCTGGACGTTCCGCTCACGCTCGGGCGACGAGGGCGACCTGCCGGTCTCCGTGGTGCGCTTCCGGCCCGAGGTCGACCTGCGCTCGCAGGTCCGGGCGGGCCGCCCGGTCTCCGTACCGGTGGAGATCCAGGGTGCGGCGGCCGGGGGAAATCTCCGGTCCCTCAAGGTCGAGGCGTCGTACGACAACGCTGTCAGCTGGCAGAAGGTCCCGGTCGTCCTCGGCCGGGCGCTCCTACGGGCACCCGCCGAGGACCGGGCCATCGCGCTGCGCGCCGTGATCGTCGACCGGCGGGGCAACACGTCCACGCTGACGTTCCACGACGCGTTCGTGGGCCGCTGAGGGAGGCAGGGGCCTGAAGAGCAGGTGGCGGGCAGCGGGGGCCGGGGGGTCCCCGCTGCCCGCCACCGATCAGCCGGCCGGATGGGACCGGAACCGCCGCCGGTACTCCGTCGGCGTCGTGTTCAACCGCCGCCGGAACGCCCGTACCAAGGTGTCCGTCGTGCCGAACCCGCAGACGGACGCGATGCGTTCGAGGGTCGCGTCGGAGGACTCCAGCTCGTTACGGGCCTTCTCGACCCGTACGGACTCGATGTAGGCGTGCGGGGTCATGCCCAGCTCGGTCTTGAAGATCCGGGTGAGATGGCGGTCGCTGACATGCGCGTACGCCGCCAGGTCCACGACGGTGAGCTGGAGCCCGATGTTGCGCAGGATGTGGTGGCGAAGGTCCTCGATGCGCCTCGTCGTGGAGATCTGCTCCAGCGGAACGCTGAACTGGCTCTGCCCGCTCTGCCGCTTGAGGTACATCACGAGCTGCCGGGCGACGCGCAGGGCGATCGCCTCGCCGAGGTCGTCGGCGATCAGGGCCAGCGACAGGTCGAGGCAGGCGCTGATCCCGGCCCCGGTCCAGACGTCGCCCTCGCGGATGAAGATCGGGTCGGCGTCCACCTCGATCTCCGGGTGATCGGCGGCGAGTTGCTGTGCGGTCGACCAATGGGTGGTGGCGCGCTTGCCGTCGAGCAGACCGGCGGCGGCCAGCAGATGCGCCCCGACGCACACGGAGGTGACCCGCCGGGTCCGTGCGGCGAGTTCCTTCACCCGTTCCACCAGCTCGGGGTCGACGAGCGCGTGCACCCGCCGCTCGCTGTCGACCTCCACCGAGCCGGGCACGATGAGGGTGTCGATGCTCCGCCCGGCGGCCTGCTCGAAGGTGAGGTCGGGGAGGATGCGGACCCCGGCGCCGGTGGTGACGGGCTCCAAGGACGCGGCCGCCAGGACGACTTCGTACCCGGCCGCGTCGTCGGTCTCGCGCCGGGCGAGCGAGAACACCTCCGGTGGCCCGGTGACGTCGAGCAGGTCGACGCCCTCGAAGAGGACGATGACGACGAGTCGCCCGAAGGCATCCGTTCGTCCGACGGTGCCCGTTCGTTCGGTGGTGTCCGTTCGTTCGGTGGTGTCCATGGATGGGCCTCCTGACGTCGACAGCCCGCGCGCATGTCGGTATCTGCATGTTAGACGTCATTGTGGACATCATCGCCGGACCCTAGCGTGGAGAACAGCTCGCCACCCGAGCCGAGCCCACCCTCATCCTCACCCCGACGCACGACCCCCCGAGGCGGTACACCCATGTCCCGAACCACCCTGCGCGAACTCAACGGCTTCGACGCGGCCCCGGCCACGCTGACCGGCTCGACGCTGATCCTGATCGACCTCCAGAACACCTACACCCGTGGCGTGATGGAACTCGACGGCTGGCAGGCATCGTTGGACGCCGCCGCGCAGCTGCTGGAACGGGCCCGCGAGGCGGGGACGAAGGTCGTCCATGTCATCAACGACGGCGGCGAGGGCACTCCGTACGACATCCGGGCCGAGATCGGCCGGATCCACCCGGCCGTCGCCCCGGTCGACGGAGAGGCCGTCGTCGTCAAGCAGGTCCCGAACGCCTTCCACGGCACCGACCTCGGCGAGCACGTTCCCGAGGGCCAGGACGTGATCATCGCCGGCTGGATGACGCACATGTGCGTGGCGTTCACCGCGCAGGGCGCGTTCCTGCGCGGCAACCGGCCCACCGTCGTCGCCGACGCCTGCGCGACCCGGTCCCTGCCGGTCGCCGGAACCGACCTCGACGCCTGCCAGGTGCACTACGGCGCCCTGGCCACCATCGGCGACCTGTACGGGGTCGTCGTCGCATCCCAGAAGGAGATCGCCCGATGAAGCTGCTCCGCACCGCCACCGCGATCGGCGTCGCCGCCGTCCTCGCCACCACCGCCACCGCGTGCGGCGGGAGTTCCGAGGCGGCGACCGGCAAGGACGACGTCCCGAACGCGTCGGCCTCGTCGAGCGCACCCGCGAAGAACGTCGCCGAGGACACGACGACCCTGCGGGAACTCAACAAGCTCGACGAGACCCCCGCCACGCTCGCCGACGCGACGCTGATCCTCGTCGACTACCAGAACACCTACACCGAGGGTGTGATGGAACTCGACGGCTGGAAGCCCGCCGTCGAGAACACCGCGGCCCTGCTGAAGCGCGCCCGCGCGGCGAAGACCCCGGTCATCCACATCGTCGACAAGGGCTACGACCTCTCGTCGGAGGCCGGGCAGATCATCCCGGCACTGAAGCCGGCCAAGGGCGAACCGGTCGTCGAGAAGAGCGTCCCGAACGGCTTCCACGACACGAACCTCGCCGACGAGGTCAAGAAGGCCGGGCGCAAGAACGTCATCATCGCCGGGTTCATGACCAACATGTGCACGCTGTTCACCACGCAGGGCGCGTTCATCAACGGCAACAACCCGACCGTCGTCGCCGACGCCTCCGCGACCCGTCCGCTGCCGCTGAACGGCAACCCGAACGGCATCCCGTCCGAGCAGCTGCACGCCTCGGCGCTCGCCACGATCCAGGACCTCTACGGGGTCGTGGTCCCGACCCAGAAGTCTCTGAAGCAGCAGTAGTCCGGCTACTCACACCGCACCTTCCGGTGGTGGCCGCAGGCCGCGCTCATCAGCAGCGCCCTGCGCCACCGCCCCCGTGCCTCACCCGGCCCATCAAGCCCCACCGGGTCCCCAAGCCCGTCTCCCCCACGCACACCCCCACAGCCCCCACTCCCCCCCCCAACGGAAGTGAACCCCATGAGCACTTTCCCCCCAACCCTCCAACTCCCCCCACTCCGCCAGAGATCGCACCACTATCCCCAACGGAGAAAACGAAGATGGCTACCCGCAGAGGTTTCATAACCGGCGCTTCCGGCATCGGCACCGCGGCCCTCCTGGGCTACGCGGCGGCCCCGCAGGCAGCGGCGGCGACCGCCGACGGCGCGGCGGGCGCGGCGAAGGTCTCGCCGCAGCAGGCGAAGGACTCGCTCCTCGCCGTCAACGCCGGCATGCGCACCAACTACGCCGTACTCAAAGCAGAACTGATCAAGCACCTCTCGCCGGTGATCGTCGTGCAGAACGACGCCAAGGGCGGCCGCTTCACGCTGGTGACGGAGAACGGCCAGGAGAGCGCCAACCCCGTGTCGGAGACGTTCGAGCTGGCGAAGTCCATCGCTCACGTACCGCTCGGGATCTTCTCGGTGATCGCCTCGTACCTGGCGGACCACATCCCCAACCTCCCGAACGCCGACCGCATCGACCCGCACGACCTGCTGATGGTGGCGTTCGACGACGACACCTCCACCGCGTGGATCCCGCCCCTCCAGGCGTACGCTGCCACGCTCACGACCGCCCGCCGGAACCTTCCCGACGCCGGGCTTCCGGCCGCGCTGACGACGTCGTGCGGCAACATCCTGGACGCCGCGCTCCGGTTCATCGATACCTCGGTGACGACGCAGTCGTTCGACATGAAGTCCTTCGAGGACTTCTCCGGCAGCGTCTACCCCGACATCCGCACCAACATGGAGCACGCGGCACAGGCCCAGATCAAGGGCGTCCAGGACCAGATGACGGCATGGCGCACGAAGGTCGGCGAAGCCGGCTGGGCCGATCTGTACTGCGTGGTGATCTCGCAGTGGACGACGAGCGTCCTGAACCAGAACACGATCATCATCAAGGACTGCATGAACCCGGCGAAGGTCGCCACGCACCTGATCGACCTGCCCGGCCTGGAGAACCCGGTCGACCCGGTGTTCACCGCCCTCGACAACCTCGCCCGGATCGTGCAGGACAACGTGGCGGCGGAGATGGTGTTCCCCAAGGATACCAAGGTCGCGGACGCCCTGAAGGGCAAGGAGGACCTGCTCTCCGACGAGATCCTCATCCAGCTCGGCACCGGCCGCGGGGTGACGAAGTCCGCACCGACGTACAACATGGCGGCGGGCGCGGTGTGCCCGGTCAAGAAGTGACCGCGGCCGGCTAGACCGCGCACCTTCCTCCCGGAGCGGGTTGGCCGCCCGCTCCGGGAGGAGGAGCCGCTCAGTAGGGTTTCCGGGTGACCCAGGACAACAGCAGCAGCGACACCGAAACCGCACCCGACGCCCATCTGCCCGCGCTGACCGCCGGCCGGGCCGACCACCTGCGCCGCCTGGTGGCCGACGACCTGAGCGCACGGGACGGAGCCCGCCCCCGGGTGGACGGAGCGACGGCCGTACGCGAACGCTCCACGCACGACCTCACCGTGCTGGCGCAGCGCTGCGGGGCGGCGGCCCCGGAGGACTGGCCCGCTCTGATAGCCCAGCACTTCACCACCCTCGACACGGTGGCGCGGGGCGGCGAGAGCGCGGAGGAACTGCTGCGCGGAGCCGTCCTGCGCCTGCTGCCGGCCGAGGCGCTCACAGCGGACGAGGCATCCGGCTACGGCTACGCCTGGCAGCCGGCGGACGGCCTGGTGACCGCCCTCGCCCTGGACGCCCCCGACTCCGTACGGATGCTGACCGACGCGGACGTCGAGCGCGCCGGCCTCGACGCGCTGAAGGCGGCGGGCCGGGCGAACCTGCTGGCCGAGCCGGTGGAGCACGAGGAGATCCGTACGCCGTCGGGCGCGCTCCTGCACTCGGTGTACGGCGACTCCCACTTCGTGGCGAGCAAGGCGCTCGTCCTGGGCGACCTGGCCCGCTCCCTCACCGGCCACGAACTGCCGGAGGCCGGGGCGCTCGTCGTCGTACCGACCCGGCATCTGCTGGCGTTCCACCCGATCGTCGACGCCACGGTGGTGGACGCGGTCAACGACCTGGGGATGTACGCCATGGGCGCGTACGAGGACGGGCCCGGCCCGGTCAACCCGCTGCTGTACTGGTGGCGTCGGGACGGCCTGGTCTGCCTCACCGCCTTCGACGAGCAGACCCGCGCGATGCGGGTCGTGCCGCCGCCGGAGCTGATGGACCTGATGCGCACCCTGCACGCGAAGGGCAGGCAGGAACCGGAGCCGCCCACCCCGGACACGGCCCCGGAAACGACCCCCGACACCGCCCAACTGGCAGCCTCTGCGCAGGCGTTCACCTCCCGCCTCCCCCAGGACCCGGCCGCACTCCCCGAGGCCTTCCGCGCGGCGACGGCGCACGCGCTCGCCCGCTGCGCCGAGGACCCGAACAGCGGGAAGCTGGAGACCTGGGAGGCCTGGGTCACGGCGATGCAGCTGGGCGACGCCCTGTTCGCCACCGCCCTGTCCCACGAAGGCTCGGCGGAGTACCGCGTCGGCGACCGCACGATCACCCTGCCCGCCACCGGCCCGTCCCCGCAGGCGAACGGCCGCGCCTGGCTGGACGCCTTCTGGTTCGCCCTCGTCTGCCGTGAGGGGGACCGCCTGTCGCGGCTCGCGCAGGTCCCGCTGGAGGACCTGCGCCGCGCCGATCCGTCGCAGGACGCCTACCTGTTCCACTGGATCGACACGCTCCAGACCTACTGGCGCGGCGCGTCCCTGGACGACATCGCCCAGAAGCTCATCGCCACGATGGAGACGTCCGACCCCAAGGTCGCGACCGGCACCGACCCGGCGCTGCTGAACCAGATCGACTACCAGCCGGCCGCGCTCTTCCACCGCCTCATCACCCGGAACCACGAGGCGTTCGCGGAGACCCTCGCCGAAGCCGTGGCCCACCACGACCGCTACTGGTCCGGTTCGCCGGACCCCCGCAGCCACGTGGTCCTCGGCCCGCTCGCCCTCGCCTGCCTCGCCCACGACGGCGACTTCCCGGTGGACACGGCACTGCCGCGGCTGCCGAAGCACCTGATCAGCCGGGAGTGGTGCGGGGAGTTCCCGACCTGACAGGCGGACGAGGCAGTGGGAGGCCGGGGAGGGGCAAGGACGGGGGTGGCGGGGGCGGTCGCGCCCGATATTCACGCGCCCCCCGCCCGGACCACGTGATACACGTTCCTGCCATGGCAGACCTGGTGACCGAGCGGCTCGTACTGCATCCGATGTCCGTGGACGAGGCCGGGCGGATGGTGACGGGCGAGCCGGACGCCGACGCGCGCTGGGAGCCCGGCTTCCCGACCGAGGGCGACGTGTCCGTGGCCAAGCGCTTCCTGGAGCACGTGATGACGGCGGCCGGCATGCGGCCGGTCGGCGAGGACGAACGCGTCAGGTACTTCGCCGTCTCCTGGACCGGCGACGCGACGTGAACCGAGGCCGGGCCGGGCCATGTCGTGCCGGCGATCCTCCGTCCGCCTTCCCGCCGCCGCATCAGCCCTGTGCACCACCGTGGTTCCGCAGGACGCCCACGGCCCGGTCGAAGGCCGAGTCCTTCTTCTTCTCGAACTCCTCCTCGGTGAAGACCGGTTCGGTGAGGTGCGGCGGAATTCCGGTACCGTCGAAGGTCCGGCCCGAGCGGGTCAGGAACTCCTCATTCGGCAGGAAGGCCGACATGCCGTTGGGGAGTTCGCGCACCAGGACGTCCGAGAAGACGCCCTGGGTGGGCTGCCCGATCCGGACCGTCCTGCCGGGCCGGTCCATGAGCGCCTGGGTGAAGGTCTCGCCCGCGCTGAACGTCGAGCCGCCGGTCAGCACGGCGAGCGGGCCGGTGTAGCGGGGGCCCTGGGCGGGTGTGATGTACGCGGGTTGGGGGCGCGTGTGCTTCGTGGGGTCGGCGGGGGCGTTGCGGGCCCGCTTGGCGTAGGCGACGTACGGGGTGTCGGTGAGGCGCTCGGCGATGTGGATGCCCAGGGCGTCGGAGCCGCCGCCGTTGATCCGCAGGTCGATGATCAGGCCGCTCGGACGCCGGGGGCGGTCCTTGCCGAGGGCCGTGTCCAGCGCCTTGTCGAGCTCGGCCAGTTGGGCGGCGTACGACGTGTCCTCGCCCGCGTACCCACCGAAGCCGGAGATCCGCAGATAGCCCTGACCGCCGGGGAGGTCGGCGTAGGTGATCCGCCCGTTGGCGAAGTCCTGGACATTCCGGGCACTTTTGAGGTCGCGCTCCACGATGAACTTCTTCGCTCTGGCGTCCAGTTCCCCGGTGGGCACGGTGGTGCCGGGGCGGGTCCGGGCGAAGACGCGGTCGCCGTCCTGAACCGCGACGTGGCCGTCGTGGAGCGGCGCGATCATCTCGCTGAAGACGGCGAACAGTTCGTCCTGGGGCGTCCCGGCGTGGACCTCGGGCCGGTACCGGTCGCGCACGGCGTGCCAGTCGATGCCCTTGGCGGAGAAGAAGGGGTAATTCTCCTCGAAGGACTGCCAGAAGACGTCGAAGGAGGCGAGCGGGCCCTCGGGGCCCGGACGCGTACAGGAATCGGGCAGCTTCGCGATCCGGCTCAGCTTCCGGTCGCCGACCGAGCCGTCCGCCCGCATGGCCGCGCGGTCGCGTCCTCCCTCGGAGCGCACGGTGATGACCGTGCCGTCGGGCAGGGTGTACGCGCCGGGGCCGGTACGCCGTGCGGAGTCGCCTTCGACGCAGCTGACGGCGGTGGTCTGGTACTCCTGGAGACTGCCCTTGCGGATGGAGACCACGGTGCCGTAGCCGTCCATCCGCCAGATTCCGTCGACGGCCGACTGGTGGGGATTTGTGGTGGCGGTGGCGGTGGCGGTGGCCGGCACGACTCCGCCGGCGAGGGCGGCCAGGGCGACGGCGGTAGCCGTGACAATGCGCACGATCTTGCCTTCTCTGTAAGCGACTTGTTCGGATCACCTCACGGTCCCCGACGCGACGCCCTCCGCCCATCCGGCTGCCCGGATGATCAAGGGTGGGGCCAGCACCAACACATCTCCTTGCCTCACCTCACGAGCCGGTCCCGAACCCGTACGCCGCGAGCAGACTCCGTACGTCCGCCAGTGAGTCCACGCACAGCCGCGCCCGCGCCTGGCCAAGCGCCTCTTCCGTGTGCGTCGTCGTCAGGCCGACAGCGACGCAGCCGGCGGCCACCGCAGCCTGGACGCCCGCGGGCGCGTCCTCCACGACCAGGCACTCCGACGGGGCGACACCGAGCCGAGACGCGGCCAAGGCGAAGCAGTCCGGTGCGGGCTTCGCGTGCTGTACGTCGCTGCCGTAGACCTGTACGGCGGGGAGAGCCAGGCCCGTCGCCGCGAACCTGGCCGCCACGAAGTCCCGGGCTCCGGAGGTCACGATGGCCCACGGGCTTCCGGACAGCGACTCCAGAAGGTCGGGCGCTCCTTCGACCGGCCGGATGCTGCCCATCTCCTGCTCCAACAGCCGGTCGAGCAGCTGCCGTTCGGCTGCCGGATCCAAATGGGCGGCCACGTCCCTGACCGTGTCCTCGGGACGCCGCCCGAACGTCAGCTCCCACACCTTCTCGGGGTCCAGACCCCGCGCCGCCGACCATGTGTCCCAGACCTTGCGATGCGCGCCCGCCGAGTCCAGCAGGACCCCGTCGACGTCGAAGAGCACGGCGGAGATCTTCATGCTGCCCGCCCACCGGCGCGGGCGGCGGCGCGCGGGCTGAGGTCGGTCCCGGTGACCCGGTGTCCGTACAGCGCCAGGCCGATGGCCTGCGTGCCGATGCCGATGGCCTGCGTGCCGATTTCGCAGGAACAGTCGAGCACCGCCGCACGGTCCTGGCCGTTCAAGGCGTCCGGAGCACTGCCCTGCCGGCGCGTGCTCGCGTCCCGGTCCGCGTAGATCAGGTGGCAGTCGTCGGCCGGTTCGTCGTAGAAGTGCACCACCGAGGTCTCTGACATGGCCCGAGACTAACGAGCGACGCCGAGCCCGCCCGACGCCGGTACGCCTACGAAGGCGTGGTCCCCGCCCAGCTCCGCTGCTCCCGCACCCGCCGCCTCATGCGTGCACCGGGGATCGCGAGGGCCAGCAGGACCGGGACCCCGGCGGCGATGCCGACCCAGAGGACGAGCGCGAGGTAGCCGTAGGCCGCGTTGCGCGTGTCCTGGTCCGCCCGGATGAGGAAGACGATGCTCACCACGAGCGCCACCGCCATGAGCGCCCCCTGGACGATCGCGGCCCAGGTGAGGATGGTCGCCCGGCGCCGGTAGCCGGGGGTGATCTCCCGGTCCCGTGGCTGCGCGAACCCCCAGGGCGCACCGGGCGTATGGGGCCGGTGCGGGGGTGGTGGTGGCTGCTGGTCGGACATGGGCCCAGTTCTACTGTGCGCCGCCCCGAAACACCACCCTCACCGCGAACGAGGAGGCGGCGACGAGGCGGCGACGAGGCGGCGATGACGCGGCGCACCGTCACTTCTTCAGGGCGTCCCAGTGGTGCGAGCCGAAGCTGCGCACCAGCGAGACCAGCGCAGCCCCGAGCCGCCAGTCCAGGTCCGGTGCGTGCAGATGCAGTTTGTCGCCGCCGGACCGGAACTCCAGCGGCATCCGGCCGCCCGCCCGCCACCTGATGCGCCGGGGAGCGCGCGCGGCGCCGCCCTCGCCGGGGGTGCTGTCGAAGATGGAGACGATGAGGAGCAGCACCATCACGGGCAGGCACAGCCACCACACGAACCACCACAGGATCCGGCCCTTGTACCCCACCGCGTCGGCCCCGCCGGCCGGGGTCACCGTCCATCGGGTGCGCAGACCCCTCCCACGGAACGCCTTCTCGCGCACGATCGTCCCGATGAGTTCCCCGTGCACGCCGAGCACCTGAAACGTCGAGACACCGCCGGTCGCCGACAGGGTCACCACCGTCGCCACCCGGTCCCGGCGGTGCGCGTCGGTCCACAGCGCGAAAGTGCGGGCGCCGCTCTTACGTGCCGCGAGGTAGGCGGGAATGCCGCCGGGCGGCAGTTCGCGCTCCACGTACCCGATGACCTCCGGCAGTCCCGATCCGTCGATGAGATAGACCAGGTTCTGGACCGAATCCGGCGTGTGTTCCGGGAGCTTTCGCCGGATGCCGCCCATGGTGATGACCTTGCTCATCCGGCATGCTCCTTGGGACTGGGAAGCGGTACGTCCGACGGTCGGCCGCCGACCGGCTGCCTACTTTAAGCGTCAACAGGGTTGACGCGAGCCGACAAGAAGGGGCGGTGGGCCCGCAGGCCCACCGCCCCGACTTCACCTCATATGACGCCTACTGGATGACCGTGATCCGGTCCGTCGCCGGCGGGGCCAGCGGGGCGGAAGCCGTGGAGTGGGCCGCCAGGTAGGCGTTGAACAGGTCCAGGTCGGACGCGCCGACCAGCTTGTTCGTGCCCTCGCCGAGGGCCGCGAAGCCGTCGCCGCCGCCCGCGAGGAACTCGTTCATCGCGACCCGGTAGGTGCGCGCCGGGTCGATCGCCTCGCCGTTCAGCTTGATGGTGTCGGCGACCACGCGGTCCGCGCCGCTCTTCGTCAGGTCGAGCGTGTAGGTGAGGCCCTTGGAGACCTGGAGGATCTTCGGGCTGGCCTCGTTGCCGCCGCTGACCTGCTGCTGGAGGGCGGTGACCAGCTGGGCGCCGGTCAGGTCGACGACGTTCATCATGTTGGTGAACGGCTGCACGGTGAACGCCTCGCCGTACGTGACGACCCCGTCGCCCTCACTGCCGGACGCCTTGTGCACCAGGTCCGCGCGGATGCCGCCCGGGTTCATGAACGCGACTTCCGCGCCGCCCTTGTCGGCCGGGGCGAGCCCTTCGAGCTGGGCGTCGGCGATGACGTTGCCGAGCGGCTTCTCCGGGGCCGTGGACCCGCGGCCGTTGATGTCGGCGGTGATCCAGCCCTGCGGCTTGTTCGCGATCGGCGCCGCGAGCTTGTTCCAGCGGTCGATCAGGCGCGTCATGTCGGCGGCCTTGGGCTGGTCCCGGGTCACGACGTGGTTCGCGGACTTCACCGACGTACGGACGATGTCGTCGGTGCGGCGGTCGTAGGTGAGCGTGGTGTCCGTGTAGAGCTTGCCGAACGACGAGGCCGAGGTGACCATGCGCGGCTTGCCGGACGGGTCCGGGACCGTGCACACGTACGCCTGGTGGGTGTGGCCCGTGACCAGGGCGTCCACCTTCGGCGTGATGCCCTTGGCGATGTCGACGATCGGGCCGGAGATGCCGTCGCCCGCGCCGGGGCTGTCGCAGTCGTAGTTGTACGAGGTGGAGGCCGGGGCCCCGCCCTCGTGGATCAGGGCCACGATGGACTTGACGCCCTTGCGGTCCAGCTCCTTGGCGTACTTGTTGATCGTCTCGACCTCGTCGTGGAACTTGAGGCCCTTGACGCCGTTCGCGGTGACGATGTCCGGCGTGCCCTCCAGGGTCACCCCGATGAAGCCGATCTTGACGCCGTTCTTCTTCCAGACCGTGTAGGGCTTCAGCAGCGGCTTGCCGGTCTTCTCCTTGGTCACGTTGGCCGCGAGGTAGGGGAAGTCCGCTCCCTTGAACTTCTTGCCCTTCTCGTAGCAGCCCTCGACCGGGTGACAGCCGCCGTTCTGGAGGCGGGCCAGCTCGGTCGCGCCCTCGTCGAACTCGTGGTTGCCGACCGCCGTGACGTCCAGGTCGAGCTTGTTCAGCGCCTCGATCGTCGGCTCGTCGTGGAAGAGACCCGACAGCAGCGGGCTCGCGCCGACCATGTCGCCGCCGGCCGCGGTGACGGAGTACGGGTTGCCCTTGCGCGCGGTGCGCAGCGAGGTCGCCAGGTACTCGACGCCACCGGCCGGGATCGCCTCGACCGTGCCGTCCGCGTGCGTCTTGCTGACCGTACCGGCGGAACCGGCCGGCGGCTCCAGGTTGCCGTGCAGGTCGTTGAACGACAGCAACTGCACGTCGACGGTACGGGGCTTGTGGCCGTGGCCATGGCCGTTCCCGTGGCCCCGGTCATGGGCGCCGGCCGGCATCGCGGCGACGAGCGCGCCCACGGTGGCCAGACCGGCCGCGGCGGCGAGCACCCGCCGTGTCGCACGGTTCTTCTGCGGAGTCGCTGACATCGGTCCCCTTGTGAGTCAGAGCTGTCAGTGCTGTCGGTGGTGTCAGTTGTTCTGCTGGTGGAGCTGGTGTTGCTGATGTCGCTGGTACTGCTGGCGTCGCTGGTTCTGCTGGTGTCGCCGGTCTCAAGGTCTGGAATCCCGCGTGCCGCAGCCTAGAGTCAACGCGCGTAGCGCAACAGGTGTTCGGGGTTACGGACTGGTTGCCATCCGGCCAAATGGCCCGTCGAAGACACCCGCGCCGCCTGCCGAGGACGCGTGCTCCCGCCCCTCCACCCGCTCGCCGTACGCTCGGAGACATGACGACTGACGCACCCCTCCCCGCCCCCGGACGCGAGGTTCAGACCCTCGACGCACTCGACTCCGCGCAGGCCGACACCGTCCTCGACCTGCTCGCCGACGCCGCCCGGTCCGACGGCCGGCAGGCGGTCTCCGAGCAGGGCAGGCTCCGGATCCGGGGCGGACACCGCGACGGCGTACGGCACTTCCTCCTCACCGTCGACGGAACGCTCGCCGGCTACGCCCAGTTGGAGGACACCGACCCGGTCGAGGCCCCGGCCGCCGAGCTGGTCGTCCACCCCGACCGGCGCGGCAGCGGGCACGGCCGGGCGCTCGGCGCGGCCCTCCTCAGCGCGACCGGCAAGCGGCTGCGGGTCTGGGCGCACGGCGGCAGTTCCGCGGCCCGCCACCTGGCCCAGGTCCTCGGCCTCTCCCTCTTCCGCGAACTGCGCCAGCTGAGGCGGAGCCTGATCCCGTTCGACCTCGCGGAGCCGGTGCTGCCCGAGGGCGTCACCGTACGGACTTTCGAGCCGGGCCGGGACGACGCCGCCTGGCTCGCCGTGAACCGCGCCGCTTTCGCTCACCACCCCGAGCAGGGGTCGCTGACCCAGCAGGACCTGGACGACCGCAAGGCGGAGCCCTGGTTCGACCCGAAGGGCTTCTTCCTGGCCGAGCAGGACGGGCAGATCGTCGGCTTCCACTGGACGAAGGTGCACGCCGAGGAGCAGCTCGGCGAGGTGTACGTGGTCGGTGTCCTGCCCGAGTCCCAGGGCGGCGGCCTCGGCAAGGCGCTGACCTCGATCGGCCTGCACCATCTGGCGGCCCAGGCGCTGCCCACCGCGATGCTCTACGTGGACGCGGACAACAAGGCGGCCGTGACGGTGTACGAGCGGATGGGCTTCACCACGCACGAGGTGGACCTGATGTACCGCACCGAGTCCTGAGCCCGTCTGCCCTCGGTCGCCGGTCCTCGGTCGTCGGTCCTCGGTCGACCAGCCGTCCGGTGGTCGCTACAGCTTCCGGAGTTTCACCGCCACAGAAGTACCGCATCCGACTCCGAAGAAAATCTATCGTGGCGAGAGTAGACATCCGGGGCTCGATGGGGTTAGCGTTTTCCTCGTAGCCGGAAGACAAGAGGGCGCGGCAGACACGAACTGCCGTGCATGCAGGTCAGAGCAGTAGAAGCAGTACAGAGCAGTAGCGGAACGGCAGTGGAGCGAGGGAGCCGGAAACGGTGGGTTCCCCCACTGGCTGCCGGGCCGGGCGGCCCCAGGGGTCGCATGCACCACCGCAGCACCGCAGTAGCAGTACCCGCAGTACCGAAACACTGAACCGAACGAGGTAAGGAGCAGACGCCATCAGGATCGCCTGAGCGAGGAAGTCTCCGCTCGGGTACCGCAGGCCCCGGAACGGAAGGTGGTCCCCGGTCAAGAATCCGCGATCCCCGCTTGCCCGCCCTACTGGGCGGACCGGCGGAACAGATGAGCCGGCGCAGTCGGTCGGCAGATGGTGTTGAAAGCTCGGGGCCCGAGCGCCGCAAGGCGCTCGGGCCCCCCGACGTGTCCCCGAAAGAAGAGGTGCTATGCCCCCTAGCAGTACCCGCCCCACCAACAAGCTCGACGATGACGACTATCCCGCCTACACCATGGGCCGGGCGGCCGAGATGCTCGGCACCTCCCCCGCCTTCCTCCGCGCGCTCGGCGAGAACCGCCTGATCACCCCGCTGCGCTCCGACGGAGGCCACCGCCGTTACTCCCGCTACCAGCTGCGCATCGCCGCCCGCGCCCGAGAACTGGTCGACCAGGGCACGAAGATCGAGGACGCCTGCCGCATCGTCATCCTCGAGGACCAGCTGGAAGAGGCACAGCGCATCAACGAGGAGCTGCGCGCCGACCGCGCGCCGAACCCGCCGAACACCTGATCGCACCACCCGAACTCCCCTGTGGGGCGGCGTCGCTTGACGCCGCCCCACTTTTGCACCACCCTTTCACTACTCAATTAGTGAAAGGGTGGTGAAGCGCATGACAGCCGAGTCCGCAGCCGTCGAGTTCCGCATCGACCGGCGCAGCGGCGTCGCCACCTACCTCCAGATCGTCCAGCAGACGAAGCAGGCGCTGCGCCTGGGCGTACTCGAACCGGGCGACCGGCTGCCGACCGCCCGCGAGGTCGTGGAGGCCACCGCGATCAACCCGAACACGGTCCTCAAGGCGTACCGGGAGCTGGAGCGCGAAGGCCTCGTCGAGGCCCGCCGCGGGCTCGGCACCTTCGTCCGCAGGACGCTGGGCGGCGCGGCCGAGGCATCCGCCTCCGACGCGCCGCTGCGCACCGAACTCGCCGACTGGGCCCGCCGGGCCCGGGCGGCCGGGCTGGAGAAGGACGACGTCAGCGCGCTCTTCACGGCCGTACTGGACAGCACGTACAAGGGGGACGAGGAACGATGACCGGCGTCGCGATCGAGGCACACGGCCTCGGAAGGACCTACGGACGCAGGAGCGGTGGCCGTCGCGCCCTGCACGACTGCTCGTTCCGGCTGCCCGCCGGACGCGTCTGCGCCCTCGTCGGGCCCAACGGCGCCGGCAAGTCGACCCTGTTGAACCTGGCGGCCGGGCTTGACCGGCCCAGCGCCGGGTCGCTCACCGTCCTCGGCTCCACCGCCCCCGGCGACGTACGCGACCGCATCGCCTTCGTCTCCCAGGACAAGCCGCTGTATCCGCAGCTCACCGTCGCCGACACGCTGTGGGCCGGGGCCGAGCTGAACCCCGGGCGCTGGGACCGCGCCACCGCCGACCGGATCGCCGGACCGCTGGAGCGCGGGGCCCGTGTCCGTACCCTCTCCGGCGGGCAGCGCACCCGGCTCGCGCTGGCGCTCGCTCTCGGCAAGCGGCCCGAACTGATGCTGCTGGACGAGCCGATGGCCGACCTCGACCCGCTGGCCCGGCACGAACTGATGGGCGTCCTGATGGCGGAGACCGCCGAGCACGGCACCACCATCGTGATGTCCTCGCACATCCTCACCGAGCTGGAGGGCGCCTGCGACTACCTCCTGCTCGTCGACGGCGGGCGCATCCGGCTCGGCGGCGAGGCCGAGGACATCGTCTCCGCCCACGCCCTGCTCACCGGCCGGGCTCAGGACCTTTCCCCGCACACCGTCGTCGAATCCCGTACGACAGGACGTCAGCTCACCGCACTCGTACGGAAGGAGGGCCCCGTGGACACCGCCGCCTGGTCCGTCACGGAACCGTCCCTGGAGGAGCTGCTCCTCGCCCACCTCCGCTCCCCGGACGCCCCGCCGCTGCTCACCCCGAGCGCGAGCGTCGTCGCGGGCGCCGTCGTGGGCGCGGCCCGCGAGGAGGTGGCGTCCGCATGAGCACGCTCACGACGAACGTCCGTACGTTGCGGGGGCCTTCCCGCGTGTTGCTGCGGGTGCACCGGCGGACCTTGTGGGCCGCCGGTGCGGTCGCCGCCGCCGTGATCGTCGGCATGATCGCCGTGGCGCTCGTGGCGGACCAGGTCGCCGCGGACTTCGCCGCCACCGGGTGCACCCTGCTCAGCACCGCGGACGCCTGCATGCAGCCGGCTCGCGACCATGCCGACCGGATGTTCGACCTCGACCGGATGCTCACCTACGTGGGACTGGCCCTCATCGCGCTGCCCGCCGTCATCGGGGCCTTCGTCGCGGGCCCGATGGTCGCCCGGGAGTGGGAGAGCAACAACGTCAAGCTGTCCTGGACCCAGTCGTCCCCGCCCGCCGCGTGGCTGACCGCGCGGCTCGCCGTGCCCGCCGTACTGGTGGTCTGCGGGATCACGCTGCTGTCCGTCGTTCTCGCCTGGTCCCGAGCCCGGCTCGGGCGCCCGTACCCGACCGTCTGGCACGACGTGTCGGTCTTCGGGGCCTCGGGGACGGTCCCGGCCGCCGGTGCTCTGATGAGCCTCGCGCTCGGCACCCTCGCCGGCCTGACGCTGCGGCGCACGGTTCCCGCCATGGCGGTGAGCCTGTCCGTCTCCGGACTGGTGACGGTCGCCCTGGGCACGCTGCGCGACAGCTTGTGGCCGGCCGTGAGGGACACCTTCGAGCAGGGCGACGCCTACCTCTGGCCCGACCGGGCCGCCATAGTCGAGTGGGGCTGGGTGACGAACGGAGGCGACCTGCTGCCCGCCGAAGTCTGCACCTCCTCCCCCCTCGATCTCGAAACCTGTCTGTCGGAGTACGGCGTGGCCCACGGCTACCTCGAGTACCACCCCGCCTCCCACTACTGGCCCCTCCAACTCGTCGAGACCGGCATCCTCCTCGCCCTCGCCGCCCTCGCCGTGTTCGCCGCCTTCCGGGTCCTGCGCCGCCTGCACGGCTGAGCGGCCGACTCCGGCACAAGCCGTCGTCCGGGCCCCACGAGGGGTGGGCCCGGACGACGAACACGTACGCGCACCCCCAAGGGCGACCCGGGCGCGACGACCACGCACAGTGACCGCGAGGCCCACCCGCAGCCACACCGCTTCCTGTACGTCATGTCGCCGTTACCGGCCATTCAGACGTACTTGCGACCCTCACGGAATGCAGCCAGCTGTGCCCGCCCCCCGCCGTAACGGGAGAGCCCGCGGAAACGCCTCCCCGGGTTCCCCGGGTTCCCCGGGTTCCCCCGCCGGCTCCCCCCGTCGTGACCCGGGGTTTCCCGGGCCTTCCGCGATCTTTCCCGGCTCCGACGCGCCCGCGGAGCCCTCCACGCGGAACAATGGGCCCATGAGCCAGCAGCCCAGCTCCGAGGTCCCGGTCCAGCCCGCCGCCCAGCCGTCCGTCGGCTCGCTCGCCGCGCACCGGCCGCACGCCACCCCCGCCTCCCGCGGGGTCGGCTTCTCCACCGCGGCCGACCTGGATCCCGACCTCGACGCCGACGCGGACGCCTACGAGCCCGACCGGGACGGCGACGAGCTGCCCCAGGGCCGCTTCCTGGACCGCGAACGCAGCTGGCTCGCGTTCAACGAACGCGTCCTGGAGCTGGCCGAGGACCCGGCCACGCCCATCCTCGAACGGGCTAACTTCCTCGCCATCTTCGCCTCGAACCTCGACGAGTTCTTCATGGTCCGGGTGGCCGGTCTCAAGCGCCGCATCGCCACCGGCGTCGCCACCCGCTCCGCCTCCGGCCTCCAGCCCCGCGAGGTCCTGGACCTCATCTGGACCCGCTCGCGCGAGCTCATGGCCCGGCACGCCGCCTGCTTCCAGCAGGACATCGCCCCGGACCTGTCCGACGAGGGCATCCAGCTGATCCGCTGGCCTGACCTGACCGAGAAGGAGCAGGCCCGCCTGTTCACCTTCTTCCGGCAGCGCGTCTTCCCGGTCCTGACCCCGCTGGCCGTCGACCCCGCGCACCCCTTCCCGTACATCTCCGGGCTCTCGCTCAACCTCGCCGTCGTCGTACGCAACCCGGTCAGCGGCCACCGCCACTTCGCCAGGGTCAAGGTCCCGCCGCTGCTGACCCGCTTCCTGGAGGCCTCGCCCCAGCGGTACGTGCCCATCGAGGACGTCATCGCGGCCCACCTGGAGGAGCTGTTCCCGGGCATGGAGGTGCTGGCGCACCACATGTTCCGGGTCACCAGGAACGAGGACCTGGAGGTCGAGGAGGACGACGCGGAGAACCTGCTCCAGGCGCTGGAGAAGGAGCTCATGCGGCGCCGCTTCGGTCCGCCGGTCCGGCTGGAGGTCGAGGAGTCCATCGACCCGTACGTCCTGGATCTGCTGGTCCGCGAGCTGAAGGTGTCCGACGCGGAGGTCTACCCGCTGCCCGGGCCGCTCGACCTGACCGGTCTCTTCGCCATCGCCTCGCTGGACCGGCCGGAGCTGAAGTTCCCGAAGTTCATCGCGGGCACCCACCGGGACCTGGCCGAGGTGGAGTCCGCGTCCGCGCCCGACATCTTCGCCGCCCTGCGCGAACGCGACGTCCTGCTCCACCACCCGTACGACTCGTTCTCCACCTCCGTCCAGGCGTTCCTGGAGCAGGCGGCGGGCGACCCGGACGTGCTGGCCATCAAGCAGACGCTGTACCGCACCTCCGGCGACTCCCCGATAGTGGACGCCCTGATCGACGCGGCCGAGTCCGGCAAGCAGGTCCTCGTCCTCGTCGAGATCAAGGCCCGCTTCGACGAGCAGGCCAACATCAAGTGGGCCCGCAAGCTGGAGGAGGCGGGCTGCCATGTGGTGTACGGACTCGTCGGGCTGAAGACCCACTGTAAGCTCTCGCTCGTCGTCCGCCAGGAGGGCGACACGCTGCGCCGCTACTCCCACGTCGGCACCGGCAACTACCACCCCAAGACGGCCCGGCTGTACGAGGACCTCGGCCTGCTCACGGCCGACCCGCAGGTCGGGGCGGACCTCTCCGACCTGTTCAACCGGCTCTCCGGCTACTCCCGCCGCGAGACCTACCGCCGGCTCCTGGTCGCCCCGAAGTCCCTGCGCGACGGGCTGATCGCCCGGATCAACAAGGAGATCGCCCACCACCGCGCGGGCCGCCCCGCCTACGTCCGGTTCAAGGTCAACTCGATGGTCGACGAAGCGATCATCGACGCCTGCTACCGGGCCGCCCAGGCAGGCGTGCCCGTCGACATCTGGGTGCGCGGGATCTGCGCGATCCGCCCCGGCGTCGCCGGGCTCTCCGAGAACATCCGGGTCCGCTCCATACTCGGCCGCTTCCTCGAACACTCCCGGGTCTTCTCCTTCGGCAACGGCGGCGAGCCCGAGGTGTGGTTCGGCAGCGCCGACATGATGCACCGCAACCTCGACCGCCGGATCGAAGCCCTGGTCCGGGTCACCGACCCCGCCCACCGCGCCGCACTCAGCCGACTCCTGGAGACCGGTATGGCCGACACCACCTCCTCCTGGCACCTGGGCCCCGACGGGAACTGGACCCGGCACGCCACGGACGCGGACGGCCAGCCGCTGCGGCACGTCCAGGAAATGCTCATCGACGCCCGGAGGCGCAGGCGTGCGACGCCCTGACCAGCAGACGACGACCCGGCCGACCACGGGTCCCGCCCCGGCCCCGGGCACCCCCGCGGACCCGCCGCCCGGCGAGGCCACGGGGACGGGGGCGGGAAGCCTCTCCGACGGAACCACGGGGACGGGGGCAGGGAGCCTCTCCGACGGAACCACGGGGACGGGGGCAGGGAGCCTCTCCGACGGAACCACGGGGACGGGGCGCCTGCCCGAGGCCACCGGAACGGGGCGCCCCGCCGGGGACCTGACCACGGAGGCGGTCCTCGCGCCCTACCTCCGCGGGCAGGCCGCGGACTTCCTGCGCAGCCTGCGCCTGCACCACGAGCACAGCGCCCCCGCGGACTCCGGCGGCCACGACGCCGCGGCCGCCACCCGCGCACTGCGCCGCGCGGCCCGCCGGATCAGCGGCTCTCTGCACACCTTCCGGGCCGCGCTCGACCCGCACTGGGCCGACCAGCTCCGCACCGAGCTGACCTGGCTCTCCGGCGTCCTCGCCCGCGAACACGCCTACGCCAACCGCCTCACCCGGCTCGTCGAGGCCCTCCACCAGCTCTCCGGCCCGACCCTCCCGGCCGCCCGGGGCGTCCGGGCCGCCGGGGAGGGCACGGCCTCCGACGCCCAGGGCCGCGCCGCCCTCGGGGTCGGGGCCGCGCGGGCCGGGGCGCTGCTGGAACGCCGCCTCACCCTCGCCCGGACCCGGTCGCACTCCGCGGCCCTCCAGGCGCTCGGCTCCTCCCGGTTCCACGCGGTCGCCGACGCCGTCGCGCTCCTGGCCTCCGACGTGCCGCTGGCCCCTGGCCCGGCGGGCCGGACCGCCGAGGCCCTCCTGGAGCCCGCCGAACGTGCTGAGCAACGCCTCCTCGCCGCGGTGGCCGCCCTCCCGCCCGAGGACACGGAGCCGTACAACGAGGCGCAGGACGCGGCGTGGCACCAGGCCCGGCTGCTGCTGCGGCTGCACCGGTACGCCCACGAGGTCGTCCTCGGCGCCGCCGACCCGGTCCTGACCGCGCCGGTCCACGCCCTCGACCTGCACCGGGACGCCGTGGAGGCGGCCGGGGCGGCGGCAGCGGCCGCCCGCACCCCCCGGATCGCCCCGGCCACGGCGTACGCGCTGGGCGTGCTCCACGCGGACCAGCGCCACGAGGTGGAGGCGGCGCGGGCGGTGTTCCGGGAGAGCTGGCCGTACGCCACGGTCCTGAGCGCCCCATGAGCGGGAAGCCCCCGGGCGGCGGGCCCACGAAGCACCGCACCGGGACCGGGACCGTCCTGGCGGCGGGCTGTGTGCTGTGGCGCCGCGCCCCGGGCGAGGACGGGAAAGCGGGCGGGGTGGAGGTCTGCCTGGTCCACCGGCCCCGCTACGACGACTGGTCCTTCCCGAAGGGCAAGCTGAAGCGCGGCGAGGACCCGCTGGCCGCCGCCGTACGGGAGGTGCTGGAGGAGACCGGCCACCACTGCGCCCCCGGGGAGCGGCTGCCGACGTCCCGCTACCCGGTGGACGGCCGGCCCAAGGAGGTCGCCTACTGGGCGGCCGAGGCGACGGGCGGCTCGTTCACCGCCAACGACGAGGTGGACCGCATCCTGTGGCTCACCCCCGACGCCGCCCGCGTACGCCTCACCCAGCCCCGCGACGTCCGGCAGCTGACCGCGTTCCTGGACGTCCTGTCCACGTCCTGACCGGAGCCTCCGGCCGGGTGCGCACCCGCCTGCCCGACACGGTTCACCTGCCGTTCACTCTCCCCCGTAGGCGGCTTCACCTGTTCTGCCTAATTTCGGACGTACAAGGTGCGCGGCGACAAGCCACAGCACCCCTCCTCATCGCACGCCGTCGTAGAACGAACTGACCACGGCGGCTCCTGGAAGGAACACCCGAAAGTGAAGCTTCAGCGCAAGAACCGGCTTCGTGCCACCGCGCTCGGTGCCCTCGCCGTCTCCGGCGCCCTGGTCCTCACGGCGTGCGGTTCGGATGACAACACGGGCGGCGGCACCGCCGGCGCCGGCGAGAAGACGACCGCCGCGTCGGACGTCGACTGCGGCAAGGCCAAGGGCCAGCTGCGCGCCTCCGGCTCCAGCGCTCAGAAGAACGCCATGGACCTCTGGGTCAAGAACTACATGGCCGCCTGTTCCGGTGTGGAGATCAACTACAACTCCTCCTCCTCCGGCGAGGGCATCGTCGCCTTCAACCAGGGCACCGTCGGCTTCGCCGGCTCCGACTCGGCGCTGAAGCCCGAAGAGGTCGCCGACTCCAAGAAGATGTGCAAGACCGGCCAGGGCATCAACCTCCCGATGGTCGGCGGCCCGGTCGCGATCGGCTTCAAGCTGGAGGGCGTCGACAGCCTCACGCTGGACGCCCCGACCCTCGCCAAGATCTTCGACACGAAGATCAAGAAGTGGAACGACCCGGCGATCGCCAAGCTGAACGACGGCGTCGACCTCCCGGACAAGGCGATCCAGCCCTTCCACCGCTCCGAGGACTCCGGCACCACGCAGAACCTCGGCAAGTACCTCGCCGCCGCGGCTCCGGACGACTGGAAGTACGAGGCCGAGAAGAAGTGGCCGGCCCCCGGTGGCCAGGCCGCCTCCGGCTCCTCCGGCGTCGCCTCCCAGGTCAAGGCCGTCGACGGCTCGATCGGCTACTTCGAGCTCTCCTACGCCAAGTCCCAGGAGATCCCCACGGTCGACATCAACACCGGTGGCGCCGCCCCGGTGAAGGCCACCTCGGAGAACGCCTCCAAGGCCATCGCCGCCGCCAAGATCAAGGGCACCGGCAAGGACCTGGCGCTCGACCTCGACTACACCACCAAGGCCGAGGGCGCCTACCCGCTGGTCCTGGTCACGTACGAGGTCGTCTGCGACAGCGGCAACAAGCCCGAGACCCTCGACACGGTCAAGTCCTTCCTCTCCTACGCCGCCTCCGACGACGGCCAGAAGATCCTGACCGACGCCGGCTACGCCCCGATCCCGGCCGAGATCAACTCCAAGGTCCGCGAGACCATCGGCTCCCTCTCGTAACACCCCGGGGCGGCCGGGTCCACCCGGACCCGGCCGCCCCGCTCCGCATCCGGTGCACCGCCGCCAGGGGAGCACGCCGCTCCCCCACACAGACCGGAAAGACCATGGCTTCCACCACACCGATAGACACGCCACCGGCGCCGCCGGTCCCGCGGCCCGGCTCCCGGCCCACCGGGCGCCTGGGCGACAAGATCTTCCTGAGCCTCTCCCGCGGCTCGGGCATCCTGCTGCTCGTGATCATGGCGTCGATCGCCGTGTTCCTCAGCTACCGCTCCGTCATCGCCATCTCGAAGGACGAGGGCAACTTCCTCACCACCTTCGACTGGAACCCGGCCGGTGACCCGCCGGTCTTCGGCATCGCGGTCCTGCTCTTCGGCACCGTCGTCAGCTCGATCATCGCGATGATCATCGCGGTTCCGATCGCTGTCGGCATCGCCCTGTTCATCTCGCACTACGCGCCGCGCAAACTGGCCGCCCCCATCGCGTACGTGGTGGACCTGCTGGCCGCCGTACCGAGCATCGTCTACGGCATCTGGGGCGCCCTCGTCCTGGTGCCGTACCTGGAGGGCCTGAACCTCTGGCTCGACCAGTTCTTCGGCTGGACGTACATCTTCGAGAAGACCGAGGTCGGCGTCGCCCGCTCGCTCTTCACCGTCGGCATCCTGCTCGCGATCATGATCCTGCCGATCGTGACCAGCGTCAGCCGCGAGGTCTTCCTCCAGGTCCCGAAGATGAACGAGGAAGCGGCGCTCGCCCTGGGCGCCACCCGCTGGGAGGTCATCCGCCTCTCGGTGCTGCCCTTCGGCCGCTCCGGCATCATCTCCGCCTCGATGCTCGGCCTCGGCCGCGCGCTCGGCGAGACGATGGCCGTCGCCACGGTCCTCTCCCCGAACTTCCTCATCTCGCTGCACCTGCTCAACCCGGGCGGCGGGACGTTCGCCCAGAACATCGCGGCCAAGTTCGGCGAGGCCGACGCGTTCGGGCGGGACGCCCTGATCGCCTCCGGCCTCGTCCTCTTCGTCCTCACCCTGCTGGTCAACGGCGCGGCCCGGCTCATCATCGCCCGCCGCAAGGAGTACTCGGGGGCCAACGCATGAGCCACGCACCCACCGGCGTCATCGAGCGCCCGACGCCCTCGTCGCCCACCCCGAAGAGCAGCCTCGGCAGCCGCTCCCTGCCCCGCCTCGCGCCGCTCGGCTTCGCCGCCGTCTCGATCGCGCTCGGCGTCGGCATCCCGCTGGCCGCCGGCTGGCACAGCCGCATCCAGTGGGGCCTGCTCTCCGCCCTGTTCTTCCTGATCATCTCGTACGTCGCCACGACGGTCGTCGAGAACCAGCGGCAGGCCAAGGACCGCCTCGCCACCAGCGTGATGTGGGTCTGCTTCCTGATCGCCGTCGTCCCGCTGGCCTCGCTGCTGTGGACGACGATCGTCCGCGGCTCCGAGCGCCTGGACGGCTACTTCCTCACCCACTCGATGGCCGGCGTCCTCGGCTCCGAGCACACCGGCGGCGTCTACCACGCGCTGATCGGCACCCTGGAGCAGGTCGGCATCGCCACGGTGATCTCCGCCCCGCTCGGCCTGCTGACCGCCGTGTACCTCGTGGAGTACGGCAAGGGCTCGCTGGCCAAGGCCGTCACGTTCTTCGTCGACGTCATGACCGGCATCCCGTCCATCGTGGCCGGTCTCTTCATCCTGTCGATCATGCTGATCGCGGAGCTGGAGCCGTCCGGTCTGATGGGCGCGCTGGCCCTGACCATCCTGATGGTCCCCGTGGTGGTCCGCTCCACCGAGGAGATGCTCAAGCTCGTCCCCAACGAGCTCCGCGAGGCCTCCCTCGCCCTCGGCATCCCGAAGTGGCGCACGATCCTCAAGGTGGTCCTGCCCACCGCGATCGGCGGCATCACCACCGGCGTCATGCTCGCCATCGCCCGTATCGCCGGTGAGACCGCGCCGATCATCCTGCTGGTCTTCGGCAGCCAGCTGATCAACACGAACCCCTTCGAAGGCGCCCAGTCCTCGCTGCCGTTCTACATCTACGAGCAGTACAAGATCGGCGAGGCCGCCTCGTACGACCGCGCCTGGGCGGCAGCCCTGGTACTGATCGCCTTCGTCATGATCCTCAACCTCGTGGCCCGCGGCATCGCCCGCTGGAAGGCCCCGAAGACCGGTCGCTGACGCGGCCATCAGCGACCTCCCGAAAGAAGCAGTGATTTCCATGGCCAAGCGCATCGACATCAGCGGCCTCACCGCCTACTACGGCAGCCACAAGGCCATCGAGGACATCTCGATGACCGTGGAGCCCCGCTCCGTGACCGCCTTCATCGGCCCGTCCGGCTGCGGCAAGTCCACCTTCCTGCGCACCCTGAACCGGATGCACGAGGTCACCCCCGGCGGCCGCGTCGAGGGCAAGGTGCTGCTGGACGACGAGAACCTCTACGCCTCCAACGTCGACCCGGTCACCGTGCGCCGCACGGTCGGCATGGTCTTCCAGCGCCCGAACCCCTTCCCCACCATGTCGATCTTCGACAACGTGGCGGCGGGCCTGCGGCTCAACGGCAGCTACCGCAAGAGCGAGCTGAACGACGTCGTGGAGAAGTCCCTGCGCGGCGCGAACCTCTGGAACGAGGTCAAGGACCGGCTCAACAAGCCCGGCTCCGGCCTCTCCGGCGGACAGCAGCAGCGCCTGTGCATCGCCCGCGCCATCGCGGTCGAGCCGGACGTCCTGCTGATGGACGAGCCGTGCTCGGCGCTGGACCCGATCTCGACCCTCGCCATCGAGGACCTGATCGGCGAGCTGAAGGAGCGCTTCACGATCGTCATCGTGACGCACAACATGCAGCAGGCGGCCCGCGTCTCGGACCGCACCGCGTTCTTCAACCTCGCGGCGGTCGGCAAGCCCGGCCGGCTCATCGAGATAGACGAGACGGAGCGGATCTTCTCCAACCCGTCGGTCCAGGCCACGGAGGACTACATCTCCGGCCGCTTCGGCTGAGCCGCCCCGGCTCCACGCCCCCGATACAGCCTTGCGGTGCTGCATGGCGGTGCCACCACAAGGCGAAAGGGTCCGCCCCCGTTCTCGGTACGAGAACGGGGGCGGACCCACACGTGTAACCGACCGACCGGGCTTCCGCCCGGCCCGGCGAGGCTCAGCCGAAGAGCAGCAGAACCGCTCCGTAGCTCAGCGCGGCGACCAGCGCTGCGGCCGGCATGGTGATGAACCAGCCCAGGATGATGTTCTTCGCGACGCCCCAGCGCACCGCGTTCACCCGCTTGGTGGCGCCGACGCCCATGATCGCGGAGGTGATGACATGCGTCGTGGAGATCGGGGCGTGGAACAGGAACGCCGACCCGAACATGATCGAGGCGCCGGTCGTCTCCGCCGCGAAGCCCTGCGGCGGGTCCAGCTCGATGATCTTGCGGCCGAGGGTCCGCATGATGCGCCAGCCACCCGCGTACGTACCCAGCGAGAGCATCAGCGCACAGGCGATCTTGACCCAGACGGGGATCTCGTCGTTGGGGCCCTCGATGTCCGCGATGACCAGGGCCATCACGACGATGCCCATCGTCTTCTGCGCGTCCTGGAGGCCGTGGCCGAGCGCCATGCCCGCCGCCGAGACCGTCTGCGCGATCCGGAAGCCGCGCTTGGCCTTGTGCGGGTTGGCGTTCCGGAACATCCACATGATGCCGACCATCACCAGATAGCCGACGATCAGGCCGACGAACGGGGAGATGAACATCGGGATGACGATCTTCTCCAGCACGCCGGACCAGATGACGTCCGTGCCGCCGGCCAGCGCCGCACCGACCATGCCGCCGAACAGGGCGTGCGAGGACGAGGAGGGGAGGCCGTAGTACCAGGTGATGAGGTTCCAGATGATCGCGCCGACCAGCGCCGCGAACAGGATGCCCATCCCCTTCTGCCCCACGGGCGTGGCGATGAGGCCTTCACTGACGGTCTTGGCGACCCCCTGGCCCAGGAAGGCGCCGGCGAGGTTCATCACCGCCGCCATCGCCAGAGCCGCACGCGGGGTCAGCGCCCGGGTGGAGACCGAGGTGGCGATGGCGTTCGCCGAGTCGTGGAAGCCGTTCGTATACGTGAAGCCGAGCGCGACGCCGATGGTCACGATCAGCGCAAAGGTGTCCACGAGGTTCAGGACTCCTTGACCGCGATGGTCTCCACGGTGTTCGCGACGTGCTCGAACGCGTCAGCGGCCTCTTCCAGCACGTCCACGATCTGCTTGAGCTTGAGCACCTCCATGGCGTCGTACTTGCCGTTGAAGAGCTGGGCCAGCAGCTTGCGGTGGATCTGGTCGGCCTGGTTCTCCAGGCGGTTGACCTCGATCCAGTACTCGGTGAGGTTGTCCATGGTCCGCAGCCCCGGCATGGCCTCGGCGGTCAGTTCCGCCGCCCGGGCCAGCACCTCGATCTGCTGCTCGACGCCCTTGGGGAGCTCCTGGACCTGGTAGAGGACGACCAGGTCGACGGCCTCCTCCATGAAGTCCATGATGTCGTCGAGCGAGGACGCCAGCTTGTAGATGTCCTCGCGGTCGAACGGCGTGATGAAGGAGGAGTTCAGCTGGTGGAAGATCGCGTGGGTGGCATCGTCCCCCGCGTGCTCCGCTGCCCGCATACGCTCCGCGATCTCGACTCGGGAGGCAGAATCCGCCCCGAGCAGTTCCATCAGGAGTTTCGAGCCCGTGACAATGTTGTCCGCGGACGCGGAGAACATGTCGTAGAAGCTCGTCTCCCTGGGGGTCAGACGAAAGCGCACGTGGGGTCCTCGGGGTGCTTTGGATTCGGTCAGGCTGATGCTAGGCGCATCATCCGGCCACGGCTAACCGGCGTTCTTCAGTGTCGCCCATCGGACAAGGCGATCAGCACGGACCCCCGGTCACGTTTCGGCAGGATTCGTTACGATATACCCGGCAGGGGTATAAGAACGGCACAGTGCGGCGTTGCACAGGACACACGCACGGGACACATGAGGACAACGGGAGGACGCAGATGACCACGACCGGGACCACTGGGACGGACGCGGCGGGCGTGGCGGCCCCGGACGCGGGAGCGACCGCTCCTGTGGACATCGTCACCGACCACGACCGCGGCATCCACGGCTATCACCACCAGAAGGACGAGCACCTCAAACGGCTGCGCCGGATCGAGGGCCAGATCCGCGGTCTCCAGCGCATGGTCGACGAGGACGTCTACTGCATCGACATACTCACCCAGGTATCGGCGTCCACCAAGGCGCTCCAGTCCTTCGCCCTCCAGCTGCTGGAGGAGCACCTGCGCCACTGCGTCGCCGACGCGGCCGTCAAGGGCGGCGAGGAGATCGACGCGAAGGTCGAGGAGGCCACCAAGGCCATCGCGCGCCTGCTCCGCACCTGAGGCGCGGCCCGTGGGCGGCGGCGGTACGGACGAGCGCGGGCGTCACCCCCGGCGAGCGGCCTGCCGGGGGACCGTCGCCCAGGAATCCGCGCCCCGGACGTCGAGCACTTCGTCGATACGGTCGGGACTGAGGCGTTCCTCGCCCGCCGCCGAAGCGGCGATCATCAGCTCGCCGCAGAGCTCGATCTCGGCGAGGGCCACAGAGTCCTGAGCGTTCGGAGCGCTGAGCGTCACCACCTGCGTCACCTCTCTCTGCCGTCTCGCGGCCGTCACCGGCCCCAGGGCACGTCGTCGAACTGCCGCCGTCCCGGCACACCGGCTTCCAGCCTAGGGAGCGCGACAGGCGCCGCGCATGGCACGGACGGACCATTTGAGCCCCCTCCCAACCGGCCCCACCGCCCGGCCCGTCCCGGCGGCCGCCCCTTACCGGGTGCCCATCACCGGGTTTGCCCGAGTGCCCCTCACCGGCAGTCGCGACCGGCCGCTGCCCCAGCACCCTCAGCCCTGCCGGATCTCCCCGGTGTAGATGGCGTCCTCGTCCGGCAGCGTCACCGTGACCGGCAGCCCGAACCCGTACAGCAGCAGCGTCGAGACCACCGACACCTCCGGGCCCCGGGAGTCGGAGGAGAAGGTGAAGCGGTGCCGGACCTTCCGCAGCCGGCCCTCCTCGTCGAGGTAGGCGTCGAACGGCACGGCGTCCTTGCTGAACCCTTTCGCCGCCGCGCTCAGCGCTCCGCGCGACTGCGGTGACGCGGCCCGGGCCGCCCGGCCGAGGTCCGCGACCCCCCGGTAGTGATGCACCGTCACCCCGGCCAGCTCGGACTTCCCCGCATACGTCACATCGTCGGCCCCGCGCAGCAGTTCGGCGGCGGCCATCGGGTCGGTGACCCCGCCGGTGAGGAGGTTGCCGTCTTTCAGCGTGGTCGTGTCGATCCTGACCCACTTGTCGTCGGGCACCCCGGCGCCCCGGTTCTTCATGTACAGCGCCCCGGGGGCCAGCAGCTCGGTGATCGGCCGGTGGTCGTCCGCACCCGCCGCGTTCTTGCCCGCCGCGTCCTGGGGCAGCACCACCTTGAGCCGCCCCGTCTGCGTACGGAAGTCGTACGCGCCCTGCCCCCGGATCGTCACCCGCGTCCCGCCGGCCGCCGTCTCCATCGACGTACGGGTCTCCGCGCCGCCCGCCTCCACGAGGACGTCCGCCGCCTGCCCGAGCACGTCGATCGGACGGTCGGCGGCCACGGAGCGCTGCCCGGAACCGTCGCCCGCGCCGCCGACCGCGTCCCCGCCCCAGCACCCGGCGGTGACCGCGATCACCCCGGCCGCGGCGAGGGCGCGGGCAGCACGGGCCCCGCCTCCGTCCCTGTACTGCTGCACCACCATCGCCTGCCAACCCCCAACGACTACCGCCCGGCCGAGCCCTCACCCGCCTCGCATAACGACCGCCGCCGCCCCCCGTCACGCCACCGGGGCGCCGTGGCCAGTACCGTGGTCGGGTGCATGAGGATCCCCCCGCCGCGGCCCGCACCACCGCCGCCGCGCGCACCCCCGTCCGGACCTCCCCCGCCCTCTCGGAATCGATGCCGGAGGCTCCTCCTCCTGGCCCGCCCGCCGGGCACAGCGCCACGACGATCGAACGCGGCTCGTTCTGCCTGGCCCGCTGCACCTGCGGCTGGTGGGGACCGGCGCGCAGATCCCGGGACCGGGCCCGTACCGACGCCGCCGAACACCTCGCCACGCCCTGATCCACCGCCCGGCGCACACCGCGGCCGCCCCTGTGCACAACGAACCCCCAGGCGCCGGGAGCACCTGGGGGAACGGTTCGGTCGGGTATATCGGACGTACGGACGTACGGATGTAAGGGCCAGGAGGCCGGGCGGCCGGGACCGTCAGACGACCGGGATCGTCAGGCGGCCGGGATCGTCAGGCGGCCAGACGGCCAGGACCGTCAGACGGCCGGGATCGTCAGGCGGCCAGACGGCCAGGACCGTCAGACGGCCGGGACCGTCAGGCGGCGAGGTCCTTCTCGCCCGGGTCGCCCCGTCCGGTGCCGGGCCGCGGCTCGGGAATGCCCCGCGCCCCACCCTGCTCGTCCGCGCCCTCGACGTCCGCGTTCTTCGAGCGGACGAACCAGCCGACGCGCGGTGAGCGGGCGATCGCCGCCATCAGCGGGGTCAGCAGCGCCATGGCGAGCGGGGCCAGCAGCAGGGCGACGGCCGTGCCGAGGGCGAACCCGCCGATCACGTCGGTCGGATAGTGGACGCCCATGTAGACCCGGCTGAAACCGGCGAAGAGCGCGAGGCCGATCGCGACGAAGCCGAACTTCCGGTTCGCCACGAAGATGCCGACCGCGATGCCCATCGCCAGGGTGGAGTGGTCGCTGACGAACGAGAAGTCCGTCTTGCCGTGGATCAGGACCTCAAGGCCGTCGTGGTCGAAGAACGGACGCGGCCGTTCGACGAAGCCGCGGATCGGGACGTTGATGAGGATCGCGATGGCGGCGGCGAGCGGCGCCCAGACGATGGCGGCGGCAGCCGTCACCGAATCCTCGGCCGTCCCGCGCTTGCGCATGCTCCACCAGCACCACAGCCCCACCAGGACCAGGCCGAACATGATCCCGTACTCGCCGACGAACTCCATGACCCGGTCGAACCAGGTCGGAGCGGCCTTCGCGAGCCCGTTGATGTCGTAGAGCAGACTGACGTCCGGGTTCGACCCGTCGAGTTCGAGTCCAGCCATCTGCTGCGGCCCCTTGCCTTGTCTGCTTCATCTGCCGCGACGCGCGTCCTTGCCCGCCGCCCTGGTCGAACCCCCGTGTATCGGTGCGATCCGTTTCCGTACTGCACCGCATCGCATCGCATCGCCGTGCTGCGCACCGCATCACTGCGGTACTGCCTCACTGCGGTACCGCCTTCTGCGACGCGTGGTCAGTGCGCATGCCGTTCCCGTACCCCGTCCAGGGAACGGCCCGGCCGTCGTGTGCGTTCCGCTCTCCACCGAATGATCACCATGACGTTATCGAAGAGTGATGGGTCGTCGCAGCTCAGGGCCCAGGCTTCACGGAGAGTTCCGGCCACGGCCGACTGCCCGTCAGCACCCGCCACCGCTCCGGAAGCCCCGCTCGGGAGACATCCGTCACCCCGTGGGCAGATCCGTCGGAAGGGCGGCGGCGCCGTCCTTGGTGACCCGTGTCGCACCGAAGTAGTCCGGCGTATCGATCTTGTCGAACCGGATGACCGCACCGGTGAACGGCGCATTGATCATATAACCGCCCCCGACGTACAACCCGACGTGCCGGATGGCCCGCGAATTGGTGAGGTCGTCCGAGAAGAACACCAGATCCCCCGGGAGCAGCTCGTCCCGCGAGGGATGCGGCCCCGCGTTGTACTGGTCGTTGGCAACGCGCGGCAGCTCGATCCCGACAGTCCGGTACGCGGCCTGGGTCAGCCCGGAACAGTCGAACCGCCCCTGCTGCTCGGGCGTCCCGTTGCCGCCCCACAGATAGGGCGTGCCGAGCTTCTTCTGGGCGAAGTAGATGGCCCCGGCGGCCTGCCGGGAGGGCGCGACACGGCCGACGGGCCGGGCGAAGCTCTTCTCCAGCGAGCGAATGATCTTGACGTAGTTCTGCGTCTCTTTATAGGGCGGCACACCGCCGTACTTGATGACGGCGTAGGCGCCGGCGTTGTACGCGGCGAGCATGTTGCTCGTCGGATCGCCCGGGACCTTCTTCACGTACCCGGCGAGCTCGCAGTCGTACGAGGCGGCCGAGGGAATCGCGTCGGCGGGGTCCCACACGTCCCGCTTGCCGTCGCCGTTGCCGTCGATCCCGTGCGTGGCCCAGGTGCCGGGGATGAACTGGGCGATGCCCTGTGCGGCGGCGTGGCTCTGCGCGCTCGGGTTCCAGCCGCTCTCCTGGTACAACTGCGCGGCCAGCAGTGCCGGGTTGATGGCGGGGCAGAGGTTGCCCCACTTCTGCACCAGCGGCTGGAAGCGTGCCGGGACCGCGCCCTTGGCCAGCGCGACGGCACCACCGCCCCCCGGCCCGGCGAGCCCGGCGGCGGCCGAGTACGTACCGACGACGAGCAGGGCCAGGAAGCACATGACCATGCCGACGCCGATGCCACCGAACACCCAGAATTTCCGCACCCCTCAACCATCCCCCATCGGGGCGCGCTTCAGAGGTGTTTTCGACGGTGTGTACGAGTCATCCGCGGCACACCACCGGCGCACCCGAAGCACACGGGGACGCCGACGGCTCACCGCTCACAGCCCTGACGAGTCCTCAGCCGCCCTCGGCCGCGCCCTCGCTCGCCTTCCCCGACCAGAAGTCGGAGCGGACGTTGGGCCGGGGCAGCGGATAGACGTCCTTGTACGCGGGCCCGTTCGGCTCGGCGGTCGGGTCGGCGACCTTCGACTCCTTCACGCACGGACTGTCGGCCTCGAAGAAGGCCTGCCCCTTCCCCCGGAAGGAGACGCTGACACCGAAGCCGTTCTTCGTGACCGCGTAGACCGCCGGGAACTTCTCGTCCTTGTTGACCGCCTTGATCCGGTAGTCGTTCTTCCGCCAGAACGTCTCCGCCCGGTCCAGGAAGGTCTGCCGGCGGTCGGCGGACACGACGGTCATGACGACCCGCCGACGGGTCACGCCGCAGGCCCGAGTGGTGGTCGGCCCGTGGGCCCACCGCACATCGGGGTCGATGCCCTTCAGGACGGCGTCCAGCATCGCGTCGGACTGCTCGGCAGCCTCCTGCATATCCATCCGGCTCTCCTTCCCGCTCTCTTTCCCGCTCTCCTTCCCGGCGCTCACGTCGTCCCCCCGCGAGCCGCTCTCGCTCCCGCACCCGGACAGCGGAACCCCCAGGACCAGGACCAGGACCACCGCGACGGGGGGCAGGGCCCGCTTCGCTCGCCTCACTTCGGTTCCTCCATCTTGAGCCGGTCGGCGTTGCCCGACACGATCAGGGCGATGCTGTCCGCGGACACGGCGTCGCGTTCCGGGCTGAAGTAGTTCGAGTGCGAGTCCAGGCTGATGCCGCTGCCGCTGACGAGCGGAGGACCGTCGGCCACCGGGAAGCGCCGGGCCCCGAACGCCTTGCTCGCCGGATCCTTCCCGAACCACAGGTCGTCGTCACCCGGATCGGCCAGATCGCCGGCGAGGTACGCCCCGCCGGGACCTCCCAGGGCCAGCCCGAGCCCGCCCACCACGACCTGGGTCTTGGAGGGCAGCTTGGTCACCGGGTCATTGGCGGCGGCCCCCACGAAGACATGCTCGCTGCCGACGCCGAGGTCCACGGCGTGGTCGACGCCGACCCCCGGACTGCCGACGAGGATGATGTCGTCGACCCCGGGAATCCCACCGGGCCGGGCCGCGGCGGCGCCCACGGTGCGGGATCCGTAGGAGTGCCCGATGGCCGTGAGATGCGGGTCCTTGTTCTGGTTGGTGACGGAGATGCCGTCCATGAAGCCGCGGTAGGCCTCCCCGCCCTTCTCGGCACGCCCCGTGCCCATGACGGCGAAGTAGCCCGCCGCCCCGTCCTTGTCCGGCAGCTGCGGTGCGTCGTACCCGAGCCAGACGATCGACGCCGTGGAGTCGTCGTACCCCTGCGCCCCGATCGCGGTGTCCCGGGCCCGCCCGAGATCGTTCTTGGCGAACTCCTCGTCGAGGGAGGTGTTGAGCCCCGGTACGTACGCCGACACATGCTGGGAGGCGTCCGGATTGCCGAAGGAGACGATGGCCCGCCCGTTGCCCTCGTCACCGATCCCGATGAGATACATGGGCGGCTTCCCGTCCTCCTTCAACTGCCGCTCGATCTCCCGCAGCCCGGCCAGCTGGTCACGGGCCTTGTCGGTGTCGACCCCCTCCAGCTTGTCGATCAGCGCCGGAAGATTGCGGCGGTTGGCGGCGTCGCGCGCGAGGACCGGGATGCCGTCGAGGTTGCCGATCCGTTCCGGGACGAGCTCGATGTACCGCTCCCGCTCCTCCGGCGAGAGCCCGTCCCACCAGGCCTTGCGCTCGGCGGGCGTGGCGTTCTGCGGAATCCGTTCGCTCAGGTGCGCGCGCTCGGCGTCCCGCACCTCGGCGTCGACCCGCGCCCCGGAGCCGGGTATCGCCAGCCCGGCGCCCGCACCGCCGACGGCCTTGTTCCAGTCCCAGGCCGCACCGATGTAGTCGCCCCGCGCCCACTTCTCCCCCGCGCCACGGGTGTCGCGCCCCCACTGGTCGACGATGCGCCGCCCACTGTCACCCGGCCGCAGCACGGCGTCGACGACCCCTTGGACGTCACCCCCCAGCCCGTCCCCGAGAAACCCGTCGAGGAACCCGCCGCCGTTGGGACCCGCGGGTCTACCCGCGTCGACCGGCACGAAGACGGCGGCCGGGGGGAAGGCGTCGCCGCCTTGGGGGGACGGGGACGAGGCGTTGTTCTGGGGCCGGGTGCTGTCGCCGGGGACACCGTCGGAACCGCTGCTTCCGGCCGTACTGCCGGTGGATCCGGTGGAACCGGTGGTGCTGCCGGTGGATCCGGTGGTCGCGGCCTCTCCGGTGTCACCGCTGGCACCGCTGGTACCGGTGCTGCCGGTACCACCGGTAAGGCTGGACTCGCCGCCTCCATCACCACCACCAGAGGCATCACCACCACCACTGGCGCCGGCGCCACCGCTACCGCTACCGCCAATGCCACTGCCACTGCTGCTGCCGTCGGCGCTTCCGCCACCGGCCACGACGTCATGCCCCGGCGCCGGGCACGAACTGCCGGTCAGTTCGCAGATCGCGCTACGGATCTCCGCGGTGAGCTGCCTGCCGGTTCCGGTTGCCATGAGCCCGCCGACGAGAGCGACGACCACCAGGACGAGGCCCAGGTACTCCAACGCGGTCTGCCCGCCGTCGCGGCGCAGCTTCATCATCCGGGCGAAGCTGAACAGCCGTTGCTCGGCCCGTTGCTCCAGCTCGCTCCGGAACCATCGACGGCTCTCCGGCCGGCAGAGCAGCACGATGACGGCCGCGGGTATCACCAACCGCGCGACACCTTGCACCCCGGACCCGCCGCTCAGCTCGGCGAGGGCGCCGAGGACGATCCACGCCTGCACGGCGAGGAGCCCGTACCAGACCCGGACACCGCCATGACGGACGTACAGCGACAGCACGAAGGCGGCGACGCCGGGTAACGACGCGTAGAGCAGCAGCCCGAGGAGGTACCCGTCGACCGCGTCCACCGAGGACGCCGTCGACAGCGCCCGGACCGCGCCCACCAGGGTGGCGACGAAGAGAACGTGAAGGAGGATCAGGACCGCCTGCAACGGCCGGGGCATCAACCGCCCACCCGGGCCCGCTACGGCAGCGCTTACATCGACGCCGACAGGAACCGCGCTTCTTCGTATGCCGGACAAGAGCAGTCCCCTACCTCGTGAGTGGGCGGAACGGGCGACAGATCAGTCACTCCGCGTATGCGACCACACGGGCAGGGGACACGACATGGGCCCCAGGACCCAATGGCGGGCTCAAAATCCTTACTGGACTACCGAGTTAAGCCACCTTGACCCGATCACGACCTGCTTGCCGCCGCCGCGCTGGGGGCGCCTGCCGACCAGAAGTCGGAGTGGATGTTGGGGCGGGGGATGAACTCCATGCCTTCGTACAGGGGTGCCGTCGCCTTGCTGGTGGAGTCCGCCACTTCGGACGCACGAACGCATGGCGTATCTACCTGGAAGAACGCTTGCCCTTTGCCGCCAATGCGGAGCCTCACACTGAACCCGTCCTGAGTTCGAGCATAGATTGCCGGAAATTCCGCATCGTTATTGATAACCGTCATGTGATACCCACTCTTGCGCCAGAACCGATCCACCACCCCCAAGAGGTTCCCCCTCCTCGCGGCCGAAATATCTGTCATGACGACCCGCCTGCGTGAAACATCGCAACTACCCACGGTCGTGGGCCCATGAGTCCACCGCAACTCCGGCTTAATCTCCCGGAACACGGAGTCAAGAATCTCGTCCGACCGCTCAGCAGCAGCTTGCATATCCACGCTCGAATCCCTATTCACCGCACACCCAACGACTGCCAGAGCGATGCATCCGGCGACCGTCAAAAAACACGTTGACCGCCTCAACGCGCATCCTCCCGCTTAACTCTGTGGCCAGCCCCTGCGACAACCATCGCAATGCTGTCAGCTGACGCGGCGTCCAGCTCCGGGTTGAAATACTGCGAATGCGCATCGATCGAAACACGACCAAGGCCGACCAACGGCGGCCCCGGATCCGCTGCGAAGCGCTGTGCACCAAACCCTTCGCTTGCCGGGTCTTTCCCGAACCACAGACCGTCATCTCCCCGATGAACCACATCTACCGCCAGCGCCCCTGCTGGCCCGAGGGCACTCCCCACCGCCCCGAGCAGTCCCTTTTCCTTGGACGGTAGGTGAGTCACCACGTCATTTTCTGCGGCACCAACGAATACGTGGCCCCTCCCTACCTTGAGATCCTCCGCACGGTCCACACCAAGCCCTGGGCTGCCGACCAGGACGATGTCATCAACCCCGAGAATCCCATCACCTTGCTGTGTAGCGGCTCCGACCGTTCTCGAACCGTACGAGTGTCCGATAGCTGTCATGTGCGGATCACCGTGGTCGTTCGATACGGCCAGCCCGGACATGAACCCGTGGAGTGCTCGCCCGCCGGTCTCCGCTCTTTCGGTGCCGGCAACCGCCAAACTACTCATCCCGTCCGGGCTCTGAGGCGCGTCATAGCCCAGCCAGACGATTGCCGCGCTGGACTCATCAATCTCCCTGGCCGCCATGGCCGTGTCACGCGCCCGCTTCAGATCCCCCTGCGCAAACTCCTCGTCCAACGACGTATTCAACCCCGGCACATAGGCCGCCACATTCCGCGACGTATCAGGATTCCCGTACGAGACGATCGCCCGACCGTTCCCCTGATCGCCGATCCCGAGCAAGTACATGGGCGGCTCCCCCGGCTTCGGCACCGTCCGCAGCTGCCGGTCGATCTCCCGCAACGCCGCAAGCTTCGTCGCCGATTCCTCGTCGTCCCGCCCCTCCAGCTTCCCCATCAGCAACTGCAGGTTGTCCCGGTTCGCCACGTCCCGGACCAGGGCCGGAATCCCGTCCAGGTTGCCGATCTGGTCCGGGTACACCGCGAGGTATTCCTCGCGCTGTTCGTCCGTCAGCCCGGCCCACCACTCCTTGCGCTCAGCGGGACTCGCATCGTGCGGGATCGCGTTCCTCAGGTAGCTGCGCGCCGCCTGCCGCACCGCCGCCGCATCGGCTGCGGCATCCGTCCACGTCGCGGCCGGAACCGCCAAGCCCTCATGCGCCTTCAGCGACCGCAGGATCCTGGTGTACCGCCAGTCCGCATCGGCGGCCGTCCGTACGGCCTGCGCCACGCGGTCCGCGATGTCCTGGGCCTTGCCCGCGTTCGGGTTGGGCGCGACGAGTCCCGAGGGGGTGGCCATGCCCGGGTTCGGAACCCCGGACGCCGTCCCGCCCGCCAACGGCTTCCCGTCGACCAGGCCCTCGCCCGCCGCCGGATACGTCACCGAACCATCCGCGTGCACCGTGAACTTCAGCGCCTCCGCATCGTCCAGCGCCCCCTGCAACACACGCTGCTGGGCCTTGATCTCATGGGCCAGGCTGTTCAGCGTGGTCCGCAGCAGCCCGCACTCGGTATAGATGTACTGGAAGTTCACCCCCAGCCGGCGCAGCCGCCCCTCGGCCGCCCCCACCGCCTCCCCCTTCTGCGTATCGCGCAGGCCGGGCAAAAGCTGGCCCTCGATACGGTCCCGGGCCGCGTCGGCACGGTTGCTCACCCGGCCCCAGCCGTCCGCGGCCTCCTCCAGCTCGGCGCACTTCACCTCACGTAACGCGGACCAGGTCAGGGCGGAATCAGCCCCGCCGCCCCGCCCGCTCACCGCGCTCCGCCACCGCTCGGCGTCTTCACCCTGTCGAAGTCGCTCCTCACCGCCTCGTTCGTCCGTGTCTGGGCTTGGACGACGCCCCGGAGACTCCCGGCGAGGCTCCCGCACTCGCGGCGCGCCGCCTCGATCCGGCGCTCCCACGAGGCCCGCACGGTGCTCAGCTCGGCCAAGGCGGACAGCGCTCCGGCCCCGGCGACCAAGCCTTGGTGGGCCGCCGCCAGTTCGCTCTTCACCGGGCCGAGGTGCGTGACCAAGTGGTCGGCCACGCCTGCGGCCCGCTGCCATGGGCCACCGCTGTGCACGAGATCCCCGTCCCCGGCGGCCCCCACCGATGCCGCAGATCCGACCGGCCCGCCCAGCCGCTCCCAGCCGTCGTTCGGCTGCCCGACCACGGTTACTCCGCCCACACCGCTCACCCCGTTCTCTTGATCGTGGAGCGGCACTGTGCCAAATCCGCGGAGCCCGACATGCCGCCCGTCAACGCTCCGGTGATCCGGCTCCGTACACACCCGGTCCCGTGATTCCCGGCCGAGCGGAGCGGGGTCGCCGTTCCCGTGAAGCCATGCGGTTCACCCGAACGAAGGGGAGACGAGCGCGAGCACAGAAGCAGAAGCAGAAACAGACGTACCGCCGTCGCGCCCCCTCCGCCGCACGGCGGAGACCTCACCCCCGACCTCGTACCGCAGAACGACGCACACCGGATCAGAAACTGACGCCACGCCACAGCCGCCGGGCCACGCTGGAACACATGACGCGAACCCGGCAGGAACACCCCACCGACTCCACCGGATCCACCGCCCCCACGCCTCTTCCTTCTCCCCCGCCCGCGCCCCGGTGGGCGGTCCGCTGCGCGCAGCTGATCACGCTGATCGTGCTGCCGACCGGGCTGTGGCGGCTGGCGATGGTGTTCGGGTTCCCGTCCGGGTACACCGAGGCAGGCTTCGTACCGTTCGACACCCCGGGCGCCAAGCTGTGGATGCTGACGCTGAGCGTCGGCTGCGAGCTGCTCGCCCTGCTGTCCCTCGGCCTGGTGCGGCCGTGGGGCGAAACGGCGCCCCGCTGGATACCTCTCATCGGCGGCCGCCCCGTCCGCCCCCTGGCCGCCGTCGTACCGGCCGCCGCCGGGGCTCTCGCGCTGACGGCGATCTGGGCCGCCATGCCGCTGTGGTGGACGTACCCCCACGCGGACATGACCCCCGCCGGCCGGTTCCTGGTCGGCGTCATCTACCAGCCGCTCGTCCTCTGGGGCCCGCTCCTCGCTGCCGTCACCGTCTCCTACTACCGCCGCACCCGGCCGGCCTGACGAAACATCGAACATGGTGCCGACCGGCGCACCGACGGCTCTCGAACGGCGCATACGAACACGCCTTGCCCCGCGAACGCTGCAACCGCATCAGAACCCATGGCCACCGTCGTTGCTCCTGGTCACACCCCGTGATACACAGAGTAACCAGGCATATGCATGAGGAGCCAGGACGAGCCGCAGGTCAGGGCGGCCGCCCCGGTCAAACGTGCGAGATCCGGGTAAAGAGACCCGGGAAGGCGTCGTGCGAGCGCGGTTTCATCAGCGAAGATAGAAGGCGACCCGTGCCGCACGGCACAGGCAGCGAACTACCCAACAGGGGCGGTGACTTACATGATCCTGGCAGCAGAGAAGGGCGACATCACCACCATCATCGGCGGAATCGCTCCGGACTGGGGGCCGTTCGGGACGCTGGGCAACGAGGCGCGCATCATGATCGAGGTGGTGATGGCCATCGCCATCCTGCTCTGCCTCGGCATCGCGATCTGGGGCGCGGCGAAGCAGCGCATCGGAGCGACGGCACTGCGCGACACGTTCAGCGCGGAACAGGGCAAGGGCCTGATCGTGGCGGGGCTGACCGGAGTCTTCATCATCGGCTCCCTGGGCACCCTGTTCACCATCGTGTACGGAATGGCCGTCTGACCCACCGCCGGCCACCCCCGTCCGGGCCGTCCCAGCCCGCTCCCCACCATCCGCCCGTCGTGCCCACCGGCTGAGGTTGCGTTTCCCTGATGTCGAGTCACCACACCGCGCTCAAGCGGCAACCAGCACAGCTACCGTCGTCCTGCGCGGATCTGCACACGACCGAGGGAGCGAACGCGGCATGAGTCCCGGTGACGAGCACGACTACCGCGGCAAGGACCAGGGGAGCCGCCCGGACGACCCGTACAGCACCCTCGGCGGCACGCGTCAGACCCGTACCCGTCTCCCCGACGGCGACCCGGGCCACCCCCACACGCGCCGCCCCGTCCGCAACTCCCGCTCGCTCGTGACGGTCACCGCCGTCGTGGTCCTCCTCGTCGCCGCCATCGCCATCGCGAACCGCGGCGGCGGCAGCGAGGACGCCGCATCCCCGGGCGCAAAGAGCCGTGGAACCGCGGGCAGCGCCCCCACGGCGCCCACCGGCACCAAGCCCGTCCAGGGCAAGAACGGCACGATCGCCTCCGGCTTCGCCCACGACGAGCAGGGCGCGCAGAGCGCGGCGGCGAACTATGCGGTGGCGTTGGGGTCAGCGGAGATGTTCACGAAGGAGAGCCGCGACCGGATCCTCGACACCGTCTACTCGCCTGCCGCGGCGGACGACATCAGAGCCCCTCAGGACCAGGCCTACTCCACCGAATTCCTCGCACACCTCGGTCTCGACCCCGAGGGCAACGCACCGGAGGGCAGCACCTTCATCTCACGGGCCGTTCCCGTGGGGACGAAGGTGCTGGCGTTCGAAGGCGACACCGCAAAGGTAGCTGTCTGGTACACGGGTCTCATCGGCATGTCCGGACAGGACTCCACCAAGCCGGTGAGCACCACCTGGAAGACGTGGACGGCTGAGTTGTCGTGGTCGGGCGGTGACTGGAAGGTGACCGCCGCATCCGAGAGCGACGGCCCGGCGCCCGTTCCCGGCGATGTCGCGGCTTCCCGGTCCGACACGATCAGCAAGGCCGTCGAGGAGTACGGAGGCTTCACTTATGCCAGGTAGCCCCAAGTACCGCTTCCGTTCGGTGGCCACCGCGCTGATCGGACTGCACGCAGCCGCTCTGGCGTTCGCCGGACGCGCGGCCGCGGCGCCGACCCCTACCCCGACGCCGTCACCGAGCAGCAACGAGGACTGCAGCCTCCTGTTCGGTGAGGTGAAGAAGTTCTGCGAGGAGGGCGACGGCGCCGGGGCGTCCGACAGCGTGCCGGGATCACCCGACCCGTCGGAATCCCTCGACCCCCTCTCCTCCCTCGCCCGAGGCTGCGCCGACGCCGCCTCCTGGATCGTCGGCAAGCTCAGCGAGGCCGTCGAGTCCACGGCCAACGTCGACTTCACCAACCCCAAGTTCCTCCAGCAGTACGCCGTCATCTTCGCGGCCTCCACCGTCCTCACCCTCGTCCTCTGGCTCCTCGCCGTGGCCAAGCGCGCCATCCGCGGCGTCCCCCTCACCACCGCGATCTCCGAGGCCGTCGGCTTCCTCTGGCTCACCGTCCTCGCCTCGGCCTTCACCCCGCTGATCCTCTACACGATCGTCTCCGCCACCGACGGCGTCACCGAGGTCATCTCCTCCGCCACCGGCGGCCAGACCGACGTCTTCTTCGGCTCGTTCGCCGAGGCCCTCAAGAAGGGCGAGGACATCGGCGGCGGGCCGATCATGCTGATCGTCGTCTCGCTCGTCTCGATCCTCGCCGCAGGCATCCTGTGGCTGGAGCTCGTGATCCGCGCCGCCCTGCTCTACGTCGGCGCGCTCCTCGGCATCGTCGTCTACGCCGGCCTCGTCGACAAGAACATGTGGGGCCACGTCCGCCGCTGGGCCGGCATCATGATCGCGGTGATCATGGTCAAGCCGGTCATCGTCATCGTCCTCGGTCTCGCCGGAGCGCTCTCCGCGGGCGACGGCCCCGACGCCTTCTCCGCCGTCGTCTCCGGCCTCTCCATCATCCTGCTGGCCATCTTCGCCTCCGCCATGATCTACCGCTTCGTCCCCGGCTTCGGCGACGAGATCCAGGGCGCCCGCACCAACCGCAAGCAGGCCACCGACGGCGCCCAGGCCGCCGCCCTGATCAGCTCCCCGGCCGCCCTCGTCTCCCAGGGCATCAAGACCCACAGCGGCCGCAACGACCAGAACAGCGGCGGAGGCGGAGGCGCCCGCCCCGCCAACCCGGCCAGCGGCGGCGTCGCCGCCCACAGCTCCCGTACCTCCGGCGGAGGCGGCGGAGGCGGCGGATCCGCCGCACCCTCACCCCGCAGCGGATCCGCACCCACCTCCGGGACCCCCCACAGCAGCCGCTCCTCCCGAGGCGGAGGCGGCTTCGGCACCACAGGTAACTCGAGCACAGGAGGGGGAGGGCGTTGACGACCCAGTCCCACACGATGACGCCCCGCCGCACGTATCTCATCGGCCGCGCCCGGCCGAACGCGATCGTCGGCAAGAACCGCGAGACCGGCGAGATCGCCCTGATCATCGTCGGCGCGTTCCTCGGCATGATGAGCGGGCTCCTCGTCCCGGTCCTCTCCCTGCGCATCGTCTGCCTCGTGGGCTTCCCCATGCTGGCCCTCGCCATCGTGTACGTCCCGTACAAGGGCCGGACCTTCTACAAGTGGTTCGAGATCAACCGCAGCTTCAAGCGCTCCCTGCGCCGCGGCACCACCTACCGCTCCGGCGCCATGGAAGCGGGCGTCAGCGCCGACGGCCGTGAGGTCGAGATCGGCCCGCCCCCCGGCATCGGCCGGATCAGCTGGCTCGCCGCCCCCTTCGGCCCCGACGAGATCGCCGTACTCCTCCACGCCGACCGACGCACCGTCACCGCCGCCATCGAGATCGAGGGCCCCGGCGTCGGCCTCCGCGACAGCGAGGACCAGGAAGCACTCGTCGACCGCTTCGGCACCCTCCTCAAGCACGTGGCCAACGGCGACGGCTTCGTCACCCGCCTCCAGATGCTCGCCCGCACCCTCCCCGCCGACCCCGACGCCCACGCCAAGGACGTCGCCCAGCGCGGCGACAAGGCGTCCCCGGGCTGGCTCCAGGAGTCCTACGACCAGCTCCAGTCCATGGTCTCCACCTCCAGCGAGCAGCACCGCGCCTACCTCGTCGCCTGCATGCACTACAGCCGCGAACTGGCCGCCGAGGCCAACGCCATGGCCCGCGCCGCCCGCCCCCACGGCGGCCGCAAGCTCGACCGCGACGCCGGCCTCGCCGTCGTCATGGCCCGCGAGCTCACCGACATCTGCGCCCGCCTCGCCGAGGCCGACATCCGGGTCCGCCAGCCGCTCGGCCAGAGCCGCCTCGCCTCCCTCGTGCACTCCATGTACGACCCCGACCACCCCATCGACCACATCCAGGCCATGACCAAGCGCAACGCCTGGCCCGCCGAACTGGACGCGGTCGAGCCGACGTTCCTCCAGGCCAAGACGCGCGAGTCCACCACCCGCGCCCCCTGGTGCCACGCCACGGCCTGGGTGAAGGAATGGCCGATGACCCCCGTCGGCGTCAACTTCCTCGCCCCGCTCCTCGTCCACACGCCCGACGTCATCCGTACGGTCGCCGTCTGCATGGACCTCGAACCCACCGAGGTCGCCATCGAACGCATGCTGACCGAGAAGACCAACGACGACGCCGAGGCCAGCCGCCAGGCCAAGATGAACCGCACCGTCGACCCCCGCGACATCGCCGCCCACGGCCGGCTCGACCAGCGGGGTGAAGATCTCGCCAGCGGCGCGGCCGGGGTGAACCTGGTGGGGTACATCACGGTGTCGTCCCGTTCGCCCGAGGCCCTCGCCCGCGACAAGCGCACGATCCGTGCCTCGGCCGGCAAGTCGTATCTCAAGCTGGAATGGTGCGACCGCGAGCACCACCGGGCCTTTGTGAACACACTCCCGTTCGCCACAGGAATCCGCCGCTGACACCGGCACCACCCGCAAGATCAACACAGCCACCCGCGACAAGAGAGGGCACCCACGCCATGCGAGACCCCCTGTCCGCATTGTCGGATGCCTTCACCTCCTTCCTCTTCGGCAAGGTGGAGACCACCCGCCTCCCCGTCCGTACGTCCACGGGCCAGGCCCAGGCCGTCTACCTCCCCACCGCCGCCCCCGGCCTCGGGGACTCCGGCGTGATCATCGGCCGCGAGGTCTACAGCGGCAAGGGCTACATCTACGACCCCTTCCAGCTGTACGGGCAACAGCTCCCCGCCCCCCACTGGCTCGTCCTCGGCGAGTCCGGCAACGGCAAGTCCGCGCTGGAGAAGACATACGTCCTGCGCCAGCTCCGCTTCCGCGACCGCCAGGTCGTCGTCCTGGACGCCCAGGGCGAGGACGGCGTCGGCGAATGGAACCTCATCGCTCAGGAGCTGGGCATAACCCCCATCCGCCTGGACCCCACCGCAGCGCTCAACGGCGGCATCCGCCTCAACCCCCTCGACCCCTCCATCACCACCACCGGCCAGCTCGCCCTGCTCCGTACGATCATCGAAGTCGCGATGGGCCACGGCCTCGACGAGCGTTCCGGCTTCGCGCTCAAGGTCGCCCACGCCTACGTCACCGCGACCATCACCGACCGCCAGCCGGTCCTGATGGACATCGTGGAGCAGCTGCGCCACCCCGAGCCCGAGTCCGCCGAGGCGATGAACGTCGACATAGACGATGTACGGGCCTGGGGCCTGGACGTCGCCCTCGTCCTGGACCGGCTCGTCGACGGTGACCTGCGCGGTATGTTCGACGGGCCGACCACCGTCGGCATCGACCTCGACGCGCCGCTCATCGTCTTCGACCTCTCGCACATCGACCGCAACTCGATCGCGATGCCGATCCTGATGGCGATCGTCGGCGTCTGGCTGGAACACACCTGGATCAGGCCCGACCGCAAGAAGCGCATCTTCCTGGTGGAGGAGGCGTGGCACATCATCAACTCGCCCTTCGTCGCCCAGCTCTTCCAGCGCCTCCTGAAGTTCGGACGCCGCCTCGGCCTCTCCTTCGTCGCCGTCGTCCACCACCTCAGCGACGTGGTGGACGGAGCCGCGGCGAAGGAAGCGGCGGCCATCCTCAAGATGGCCTCCACCCGCACGATCTACGCCCAGAAGTCGGACGAGGCCAGAGCGACCGGCCGGGTCATCGGGCTGCCCCGCTGGGCCGTCGAGATCATTCCGACCCTCACCCCCGGCATCGCCGTCTGGGACGTCAACGGCAACGTCCAGGTCGTCAAACACCTGATCACCGAAGCCGAACGCCCTCTGGTCTTCACCGACCGCGCCATGACCGAGGGGTCGTCGGACGACCACCTGCTCCCCGAGGACATCCGCGCCGCCGAACTGGAGGCGGAGCAACGGGCGGCCCGGATCGAGAACCAGCAACGGATCAACGAGTCGTCAGAGTCAACGGTGGCATGACATGGCACGCCAGGCAGCACGGGGCCGGGGCAGCGGGCCCGCCCACCACGACGGACACGACGGCCGGCCCCAGGGCGGCGGCGGCATCCCGGACGGCCTGCTGATCGGCCTCCTGGGCCTCCTCCTCGCGGCCACCCTGGTCGCCTGGACGGCCACCGGCCTGGCCGGGCTCTTCTCCCACGGGGCCTGGCCGGACGGCGTGACGTTCACCCGCTCCCCGCTCGCCCTGCGCGAACTGGCCACCGCCCCACAGGACCTCGCCGCCGCCTGGCCACAGACGCCCCCGGCCCAGCTCTCCGGATACGGGCTGTTCTGGGGCCTGTTCATCGGCGAACTGATGGTCCTGGTGGTCCTCACGGTGTTCACGCTCGGAGTCGTGGCCCGCGGTCGGGCGGTACGGGAACGACGCCGCGAGGAACGGGCCTTCGGGCCCCACGAGAAGCAGGCCGCCACGAACACCGGCCTCACCAAAGAAGCAGAAGCAACAGGACCATCAGCAGGGGAAGGGGAAGGGGAAGGGGAAGGAACACCCACCACCCCCGCAACACCCAACCCCGCACCGGCCCCCACCCCCAACAGCAACAACCCCCCAGCCGCATCGACATCCGCATCCGCACCCCCGCACGCATCCCCACGCACCCCCGCCTCCCCCGAGGCCACCGCAACGCCCTCCCCCGAGATCGCCCCCTCCGCACTCGTCCCCTCCCCCCGCACCCCCCTCCTCGTCTACGCCCCCGCCCCCGCCCGGCGCCCCACCGTCGTCCAGGCCATCCACGACGCCGAAGGCCCCGCACTCGTCGTCACCTCGGACCCCACCGTCTGGGCCGAGACGAAGGACGCGCGCGGCAAGCTCGGCCCGGTCCTCGTCTACGACCCGGGCCACCTCTGCGACACCCCGGCCCGCCTCCACTGGTCGCCCACCGCGGGCTGCGAGCTCCCCGACGTCGCCGCCGCGCGCGCGGCCGCCCTGCTCGCCCCGGTACGCCCGCAGGCCCGGATCGACGCGGCGGTGGCCGACACGGCGCAGACGCTCCTCCAGTGCTGGCTGCACGCCGCCGCGGTGGACGGCCGCCCCTTCCGCCAGGTCGCCCGCTGGGCCTCCGGGGCCGGCGCCCACGAACCCGTACGCCTCCTCCGTACGCACCCCAAGGCCGCCTCCGGACTCGCCGGGCTGCTGGAGTCCGCGCTCACCGCCTATCCGGAACGCCGCGAAGTGGCCCAGGAGCTGACGGTACGGGCGTTCGCCGCGCTGGCCTCGGTGCACATCCGCGAGGCCTGCACGGCGAACCGAGCCGATTCCCTCGCGCTGGAATCTTTTGCGGACGAAGGGGGAACGCTCTACCTGGTGGGCGAACCGATCGAGGATCCTCGTACCCGCCCCGGCGCGATGTCCCTTCTCACCGCGCTCGCCGCAGACGTGGTCGAGCACGGCCGCCGCATGGCCGCACGGTCATCCGACGGTCGGCTCGACCCACCAATGACGCTCGTCCTCGACGACGTCGCGGCCGTGGCCCCGCTGCCCAAGCTCCCGGAGCTCCTGGCGACCGGCCAGGACAGGGGCATGCCCGCCCTGGTGCTGCTCCGCTCCCGGGAACAGGGCCGGGCCCGCTGGCAGGAACACCTGCACGCCCCGGCCCCGGGCATCCGCTAGGCAAGAGCGCCGCCCAGCGCCCAGGCAGCGCCCCCACCGCGCCCAGCCGCACCGCACCGAAGTTCCCGCCGCTACGCGCCCCGTTACGCTTCCCGCCCGAGGACGTACTCCAACTCCTGCTCGCCCCGGCCGCCCGGGGCCGGAATCCGCTGCCCGGAGGGGACGAATCCGAACCGCCGGTAGAAGGCGGCCGCTCGAGGGTTCTTCTCGTGCACGTAGAGGCGCACCCGCTCCATCCGGGGCGCGGACAGCGACCAGGCCCACGCGACGGCCTCGCGGAACAGCGCGTCCGTCACCCCGGTGCCCCGCGCCTCGGGGCGGACGAACACACCGACCAGGTGCGCCTGATCCACCGCCGGAGCCTCCCCGAAGCGCACATCGTCCTCCGGGCTCTCGACGAGCACGGTGACCGTGCCCACCCACACCCCGTCCGGCGACTCCGCGACGAACTGGCGGACCCGGCCGCCCCCGCCCTCGGCCGCGGCAGCAGCGCGCTCCTGCCAGAAGACGTCCGGCCTCGCCGCCGCTTCCTCGTACGACTCCAGGAACGCCACAGGCGCCGCCGGGTCCTTCAAGGCGTCCAGCCGCAGCTGCCTGACCTGCGGCCATTCATCGGCCCGCACCGCACGCATCACATAGTCCATGCCCCGATCTTCACCCCCGCCCGCCCCACGCTCAACCGACTAAGCCCACCGCGACCGCCACCACGAAGGCCAACACACCGCGTCCGCCACCACCAAGGCCAACGCACCACGCACCACTCCCACGCCCACGCCCGGGCCCGCACCCCGTCGTACCCCGGTACTACGCCCCGGCCCACGTCCAACCCCCGGTCGGACGACCGGGGGTTGGACGCTCCGTAGCGTCGACCGCATGATCACGGCACACGGACTCACCAAACGGTACGGCGACAGAACCGTCGTCCAGGACCTCGACTTCACCGTCCGCCCCGGCACGGTCACCGGCTTCCTCGGCCCCAACGGAGCCGGAAAGTCCACGACGATGCGCATGCTGCTCGGCCTCGACACCCCGACCCGCGGCCGCTCCACCGTCAACGGCCGCTCCTACGCCACCCACCCCGCGCCGCTCACCCAGGTCGGCGCCCTGCTGGAGGCCCGCTCCGTCCACCCGGGCCGGTCCGCCTTCAACCACCTCTTCGCCCTCGCCCACACCCACGGCATCCCGCGCCGCCGCGTCGAGGAGGTCATCGACCTCGCCGGGCTGACCGACGCCGCCCACCGAAGGGTCAAGGGCTTCTCGCTCGGCATGGGCCAACGGCTCGGCATCGCCGCCGCACTCCTCGGCGACCCCGCCACCGTCATCCTGGACGAGCCGGTCAACGGACTGGACCCCGAAGGCGTCCTGTGGATCCGCAACCTCCTCACCTCCCTCGCCGCCGAAGGCCGTACGGTCCTCGTCTCCTCCCACCTGATGAGCGAGATGGCCCTCACCGCCGACCATCTGATCGTCATCGGCCGCGGCAGGCTCCTCGCCGACACCACCGTGGCCGAGCTGATCCGCTCGGCGGGCGGCGAATCCGTCAAGGTCGTCACCCCGCAGCCGGAGGAACTGAGCACACACCTGGCGGCCCCGGACGTGACCATCACCGCCTCCACCACCGAGACCCCGGCCCGGGAACTACGGATCCGGGGCGCGGACGCCGCGCGCATCGGGAGCGTCGCCGCCACGCACGCGATCACACTCCACGAACTGACACCGCAGACGGTGTCGTTGGAGCAGGCGTTCATGGATCTCACCCAGGAATCGGTGGACCACCGCGCGCACCACCACCGCATCGGAGCAGCAGCATGACCACGACCCAGCCCACCCCACAGCCGCCGACCCACCTCACACCACCACGGCCATCGCCCTCGCCCGCACCCTCCCCGTACCGCATCACCCCCACCCACGTCCTGCGCTCGGAATGGCACAAGTTCCGTTCCCTGCGCTCCACCTGGATCACCGTCATCTCGGCGGTCGTGCTGGTCCTGGGCGTCGGCCTGATCATGGGCGGGACCTACACCTCCGGCGGCGGGGACTCCGACATCGACACGGTCGTCCTGACGCTGTACGGCAGCATGCTCGGCCAGCTGTGCCTGATCGTCCTGGGCATCCTGATGACCGCGGGCGAGTACGCGACGGGCATGATCCGCTCCTCGCTCACCGCCGTGCCCGCCCGGCTCCCCGTCCTGTGGGCCAAGGCCGCGGTGTTCGCCGCCACCGTCTTCACGGTCATGTTCGCGACGGCCCTGGTCACGTTCGCGGTGGCCCAGGCCTTCCTCCACGACACCGACCAGGCGGCCTCGTTCACCGACCCGGGCATCCTGCGCGCCCTGGCCGGCAACGCCGGCGCCCTCACCCTGATGGGCCTCATCGCGCTCGGCCTCGGCGCACTGCTGCGGTCCGTGCCCGGGGCGATCGGCGCGGTCATCGGCGGCGTCATGGTCCTGCCGGAGGTCCTCGGGATGCTCCCGTACGACGCCGTCGAGCGCGCCATCATGTACTTTCCCACCCAGGCCACCGGTGCCCTGGGCTCCGCCACCCCCATCCCGGGCACCATCTCCCCTGGCCCCGCCCTGCTCGCCCTGTCGCTGTGGGCGGGCACGACGCTGGCCGCGGCAGCGCTGGCGCTCAAGCGCCGCGACGTCTGACACATGAGGAGAGGCGACCAGGTGACGTACCACCCCCGAGGCCCCGGCGGTACGACGACCGCCCCCCTCACCCGGATCATCCGCGACGCCCTGGACCGCCTCCGCGCCTTCGACCGACACCGGCCACGGGTCTGGGACGCCGCGGTGACCGCGTTCTGGGTCGTGGCGGCGGTGCTCGACTACACCTCCGGCGGCTGGCGGACCGTCGCACACGACGACGTGACGGCCCCCGAGTTCCTGGTGCTCCTGATGAGCCTCGGCTTCTCGCTGCCCCTGCTGTGGCGACGCACGCACCCCCTGGCCGTACTTCTCCTGATGGCACCGGTGTCGATCGTCAACATCTGGACGGGGGCCGTGGTGCAGGCGGCCCTCCTCCAGTTGATCCCGGTCTTCCAGATCGTGCTGCGCTCATCCCTCCGTACGGTCGGGGCGGCGGCTCTGCTGTTCGTCGTCCCGGTCCTGGCCGGCGGCGTCCGCATCCCCGCCGACTGGGGCCAGGAGGTGGTCTCGTACGTCTGGGGCCTGGTGTTCGTGGTGCTTCTGGGCATCGCGGTACGCACCCGGCGCGAGTACACGGAGGCCCTGGTCGAGCGCGCGCACCGGCTGGAACACGAACGCGACCAGCAGGCCCGGCTCGCAGCCGCCGCCGAACGCACCCGCATCGCACGGGAGATGCACGACATCATCGGCCACAACCTGTCCGTCATCACGGGCCTCGCGGACGGCGGCGCGTACGCGGCCCGGAAGAACCCGGAACGCGCGGGCCAGGCACTGGAGGCCATCGGCACCACCAGCAGGCAGGCCCTCTCCGAACTCCGCCGGCTCCTGGGCGTCCTGCGCGACGACCACCCCGACGCCGAACGCACGCCCCAGCCCACGCTCGACGAACTGGCCCCCCTCATCGAACGCGTACGCCGGGCGGGCCTGCCCGTCCACCTGGAACTGAACGGCGAACCCCGGCGACCGGCCCTCACCCCGGGCCGCCAACTCACCGTGTACCGGGTGGTCCAGGAAGCCCTGACCAACACCCTCAAACACGCCACCCACCCCACCTCCGCGACGGTCACCCTCACCTACTCGCGCACACACCTGGACGCCCACATCACCGATACGGGCACCGGAGCCACCGCAACCGCGGACGGGGCGGAAGCCTCCCTGCCGGCCCAGGGCATCATGGGCATGCGGGAACGCGCCGCACTGTACGACGGCACCCTCGAAGCGGGCCCGCTGCCGCACCACGGCGGATGGCAGATACGGCTCCGCCTTCCCCTGGAGGACACGCACCCGTGACGACCGTACTCATCGCGGACGACCAGCCGATGCAACGCTTCGGCTTCCGCATGCTGCTGGAGAGCCAGGACGACATGACGGTCGTCGGCGAGGCGGGCAACGGCACCGAGGCCGTCCATCTGGTCGCCCGCCACCACCCGGACGTCGTGCTGATGGACATCCGTATGCCGGGCCTGGACGGCATCGAGGCGACCCGGCGCATCATCGCGTCGGGTGCCGGCAGCCGCATCCTGATCGTCACGACCTTCGACCTCGACGCGTACGCCTACGACGGTCTGCGCGCCGGGGCCAGCGGCTTCCTGGTCAAGGACGCCCTGCCCGAGGAACTCCTCGCCGGCATACGTGCGGTGGCCGCCGGCGACGCCGTGGTCGCCCCGACCCTGACGCGCCGTCTCCTCGACGCGTACGTGCACCACCTCCCGGCCGTACCCGGCGCACCGACCGCGTCGGACCCACGCATCACCGCGCTGACGGAACGGGAACGGGAAATCCTCACCGTCATCGGCCAGGGCTGGTCCAACACGGAGATCGCCACCCGCCTCCACCTCGCCGAGTCCACGGTGAAGACGCACGTGACCCGCATCCTCGCCAAAACAGGCGCAAGGGACCGCGTCCAGGCAGTGATCTTGGCCTACGACACCCGCCTGGTAACCCCGATGTAGCGGTGCGTAACGGATCGAGAACGCAGAAAAGCCCCGCACCTTGTTGGTGCGGGGCTTTCCCGGAAAAATTGTTCGGCGGCGTCCTACTCTCCCACAGGGTCCCCCCTGCAGTACCATCGGCGCTGAAAGGCTTAGCTTCCGGGTTCGGAATGTAACCGGGCGTTTCCCTAACGCAATGACCACCGAAACACTATGAAATTAACCAACACCGGATTTTTACACGGCCGTTCGTTATTTCAGAACTAACACAGTGGACGCGAGCAACTGAGGACAAGCCCTCGGCCTATTAGTACCAGTCAGCTCCACCCCTTACAGGGCTTCCACATCTGGCCTATCAACCCAGTCGTCTACTGGGAGCCTTAACCAATCAAGTTGGTGGGAATACTCATCTCGAAGCAGGCTTCCCGCTTAGATGCTTTCAGCGGTTATCCTTTCCGAACGTAGCCAACCAGCCATGCCCTTGGCAGGACAACTGGCACACCAGAGGTTCGTCCGTCCCGGTCCTCTCGTACTAGGGACAGCCCTTCTCAATATTCCTACGCGCACAGCGGATAGGGACCGAACTGTCTCACGACGTTCTAAACCCAGCTCGCGTACCGCTTTAATGGGCGAACAGCCCAACCCTTGGGACCGACTCCAGCCCCAGGATGCGACGAGCCGACATCGAGGTGCCAAACCATCCCGTCGATATGGACTCTTGGGGAAGATCAGCCTGTTATCCCCGGGGTACCTTTTATCCGTTGAGCGACAGCGCTTCCACAAGCCACTGCCGGATCACTAGTCCCGACTTTCGTCCCTGCTCGACCCGTCG